>CAYRRA010000006.1:0-34845 GCA_964426355.1 uncultured Anaerolineaceae bacterium | reverse complement strand
TCTTTGTGCTGGATGACTTTCATGTGATCAAGAACAGGGAAATTCATGACGTCCTGTTATACCTGATCCAGTATTTTTTCAACCTGAGCCTTGAGCCCAACCCCGCGCGTGGCATCCATTTTGTTCTCATCAGCCGACTGGACCCGGCGTTCCCCCTCTCACGCTGGAGGGTCAACAAACAAATCTGTGAAATCCGCTCCGCCGACCTGCGTTTCTCCTTCGATGAGACATCCAGGTTCCTCAGCCAAAGGGCAAAAACCAATCTGTCACCGGAACAAGTCCGTGCACTTGAAACCAAAACGGAAGGCTGGATCGCCGGTTTGCAACTGGCTTCCTATTCCCTGCAGGGCTTATCGTCGGACGAAATCAATCGTTATATCAAAAATTTCACAGGAAATAACCGCTACATTGCAGATTACCTGATGGAAGAGGTCATGGAGCAGCAAACGCCGGAAATCAAGGATTTCCTGCTACGAACCTCGATATTGGAAAAAATGAACGCTCAGCTTTGCGATGCGGTTCTCAATATCAATGGCAGCCAGGCGATTCTTGAAAACCTGGATCGTTCAAATTTGTTCCTGGTTCCACTCGATGACCAGCGCGCCTGGTATCGCTATCACCAGTTGTTTTCCGATCTGCTGCAAAACCGTTTATCGCTTTTCTCGCAGGTAGACATTCAATCCCTTCACCGGCGCGCTGCTGCCTGGCTGGAAGAAAACGATTTGATGGAAGAAGCCCTGAAACACTGGCTTCAAGCCGAAGACTACGAGGCTGCATCCAGTCTAATTGAAAAATTCGCACCTCATTTAATGTCAACCTCCAAATTTTTCTTTCTGCGCAGTTTAATCGAACGTTTCCCAGAACAGGCATTTGATAAATCGCCCTGGCTCAATATCTACCGCGCCTGGGTTAATTTCATCCTGCAACCGGAAGCGGTTGAGTTGTGGCTGGAAAAAACATTGGAGATTTTAGATAAAGAAAGCCAACGCTTTACTGAAAAACAGAGGGCTGACATTCTTGGCAACCTGGTGTCGGTGAAGGCAATTTGCGCCGCAAGACGGGGCGACTTTGAAGAGACGTTCATCAACGCCGATGCTGCCTTATCTTACCTGGAACCGCAAGACTACAAGGTGCGCGGACTTGTGTTGTATGCACAGGCAACCGCAAAAGCGCTCAAAGGCGACGACCTGGCAGATGCACTCTATAGCTGTCATGAAGCAGAAAAGATGTTGAACCTGGGTGGGAACTATGCCGCCCAGGTGGATGCGCTCAGCCTGTCCGGTGAGATTAACCTCATGCTCGGAAAACTGCATGATGCAGCGGATTTGTTCAACGAGGCAATCCACTTTTCTGACCACAAGGAAAATGTCTATTCCAGCGCAGCCATGTCGTACACCGGTTTGGGTGAAGTGCTCTATGAATGGAACCAGCTTGAGCTTGCGTTCAAATACTTGCAGCGCGGCTGTGAACTGGGTGAACAATGGGGTATTTCGCAGTGGGTTTCCAGTTTTTGCAGCCTTGCAATGGCTTATCTGGGTGTTGGGGATATCAAAAATGCCATAGATGCGATGAAACAATATGAGCAACGCAGCCGGGGCCAGCCGATTCTGGTCATGAGCCAATCCAGGGAGACCGCATGCAAGCTGCACCTTTACAGCACAGCCGGGGATCAGGCATCTCTCGAAAAAATAATCGAAGAGAGAGCGCTGAAGGAACTCACTTACAGCAATCTTGTGCGTGAGCCCGAGTGGATTGCATTGGCGTCCATTTATTACGCACAAAGAAAATGGAACGATGTCATTCGTATCGCCGACCTGCTGCTGCCAGCCATGAAAGCCGGTAAACGTTTCGGGCGCTGGATCAAAATGGCTGCAATGAGCTCGGTCGCTTATCGAATGAGTGGTCAGAAAGAAACCGCTTCAGCGTTATTCGCCGAGCTTCTGCCCAGGGCAAAATCAGAAGGGTTTCTGCGCACCTTCTGTGAGCTCAAGGAACCCATGCTGGAATGGATTGTAGAATATACACATGATGAAAAAATGGGTAAAACAAGCTCTGACCTGGCTTACCTGAACCAGATTGTATCTGTCTTGATAGGGCAAAAACCTGCCGAACTCACAGAGGCACTCCCACAAAGCAGCAGCGAGTCACCCGGAATCCAAAACGAATTTAGCTTGCTTAACAAACTGAGCGAACACGAAATCAAAGTGCTGCGCCTTCTGTCGGTGGGGTTTTCAAACCGGGATATCGCCGAGGAATTGGGAATATCCATCAATACGGTAAAAACGCACTGCGCTAATATCTATGGAAAATTGGGGGTTCATAACCGGGGGCACGCCGTGAACCGGGCAAAATTGATGAAGATCATTCCATCCAGAAACCACAAAGAATAAGCCAGGGAAGAGGGATACACTCATTTCCGGCACCCTCTCCGTCCATTGGAAAAGCGAACGGAGAACGCTTATCCCACAGCAGCGCCAGACCCCTTCGTTTTCAATCGATAAGACCGATTCATCATGTCTGATCATACTTAAGGGTGATGACAGGTCATCCATTGGGTTGCTACGATTTGGGTAAACCAGATTAACAGAACTCAAGAAGGAGAAAAGATGAAGCAAAAAGAGAAAAAAGACCGGATGAATATCAACCGGCGAGATTTCCTTAAGACCAGTGCGCTCTTGGGCACAGCCAGTGTCATCACGCTAACCGGATGCCAGCCCAAAACCGTAGCTACAGAAGAAGCGGTTCCTGCCGGCACAGCAGGTGTGTATCCTTCGAATGCCCAATGGAGCTTCGAGATCCCGCCGGAACCTATCCCTGCCAGTGAGATCAAAGAACAACGCCAGGCAGATGTGGTGGTATTGGGTGCGGGTATCGCCGGTGTTTGCGCTGCTATGGCTGCCGCCGAAAAAGGTGCAAAGGTGATTGTGTTAGAAAAAAGAGAGATGAGCACATTTCACGGTGGCTGGTGCGGGATCATTGGCAGCCGGCGGCAAAAAGAATTGGGTATGGACGTGAACGCCGACGAGGTCATCGCCGATATGATGCGCTGGGGAGCCTGTATGCCCGATCAAAAACTGCTCAAGCTCTGGGCGGATGAGAGCGGTCGCGTGATGGATCGCCTGTTGGATATGGGTGATGCAGAGGGTCTTGAAACAATCCCGGAACCCGATCTAAAGCAAAGCTGGTTATACAAAGAATATGATATCTCCCTGCGTTTTCTGCCCGCCTGGAACGCCACCCTGGTTCCGTTGGTCGAAAAGAATGCCAAAGCGGTTGGTGCTGAATTTTTATACGAAACCCCCGCCGTCCAACTGCTGCGCGAGGAGAACAGTGGTAAAGTGACCGGTGTGATTGCCCAAAGCACAGATGGTTATATTCAGATCGATGCCAAAGCCGTTATCCTTTGTACCGGCGGTTATGAGAACAACCCGGAAATGCTGGCTAAATATATCCCACGTGCATTACATGCAGCCGCGAACTGGTATCCGGAAGGCAGCACCACCGGCGATGGCATCAAAATGGGGATGTGGATCGGTGCAGCCATGCAGGCAGGCGGGCACTGTCCCATGTTGTTCGACGGCGGTTTTCCCGGCTTTCCGCTGCCGATTGGCGTTGCCCGGCAACCCTGGCTGAACGTCAATTTGAACGGCGAACGCTATATGAACGAAGACGCCCCCTTTGGTTACACCTGCAACCAGGATATCAACCAGCCCGGACACATGAAATGGTCGGTATGGGACGCCAAATGGGAAAGCGAAGTTGATAGAATGCACGGCAGAGTGTGCGAACGCCTGGTGCCACCGCTGTGGACCCCCGAAGCCTTCGAACAATCTTTGCAGGCTGGCTTTATTGTGCAGGCAAACACCCTGGAAGAGCTTGCCGAAATCATGGAAGTGCCCGCAGACACTTTTATCCAAACGGTAAGCCGCTATAACGAACTGGTCGCGTTGGGAAAAGATGAGGATTTTGGAAAAGACCCCGAAATGCTCACCACCATCGAGCAGGGTCCTTTCTATGCCGCAAAGAGCGGAGCCGCCCTGGTGGTGACGTTAGACGGTTTGCAAATCAACACAGAGATGCAGGTATTGGACACGGAAAGAAAACCCATTCCTGGTTTGTATGCAGCCGGAAATGCCTCTGGAAATTTCTTTGCCAATGATTACCCCATCACGGCAATTGGCGTCAGCCACGGTAGAGCCCTTACCTTTGGTTGGCTCGCCGGTGAAAATGCCGTGCAGCAGATGGGATAAAAAGACACCGCTGACTCACCCGATTGCTAAAACCGAACCGCCCCCTGAAACAATTATGTGGGGGCGGTTTTGTCTTTTGGGCGATATGCTTTGAAAATTAATAAAGTACAGCTCAAAATGGGCAGTAAAGCCGTACCATTTTGAGCTGTAAATCATACTGGGGATGGATCCAAACACAGGCAAAAGGATTTTCACCTGCCGTTGCGAATAACAAACGCGCAGCCTGGTGTTCTGTCAAATGTGATTATTGGATGTGATTTTACGCATGACAGAACACTTTAGGCTTTGTCAAACACTGTTTTGGATCAAAACAAACTCTGCTATTATGTTCGACAAAGCACTAGATACCGTAGTAATAGTTCATCTCAAACTGCTCTGGCAGCCCGGTAAACCCCTCCGGCAGACCCTGTCCATTGCCGATGATGATTTTCTCGTTAAGCGATTTGTAACGCTCATCGCTGGTGGTCAGTTTGATGCTGGTGTCAACAAATTTTGGACCGATCACATAACCCTTGATGCTCACACTGATCACGGCTTCGTCGTTGGTGATGATGTTCCCACGCACATCGACCTCACCGACGCCGTCGGAGCGCAGCAAAAAGTAATCTACGCCCTGCAGCTTTCCGGTGATGATCCCGCCGGTCAAATCACCCTCGAACACCACATCAACCCGGTGACCCAAGGGGGTCATTCCGTAATTGACCATTTGCAAAACCCGGGCTTTCATCGAGGTCAACAATTCAAACTGGTTAAGCGCTAATGGGTTGGAATTCATCTTCTTTCTCCATTTCTAACAAAGAATTTTTTGATGTCTTCCAATAAAGTACCATCGCGCCGGATGACCCGTCATCATCCGAAAGTATGAAAAAAGAGATAATTGGCACCGGCAGAATACACTTATGTGCACCCATCGCAAAAAAACACCGCACAGGGAAATCCTGTGCGGTGCTTCGATTTTCACCGGCTGTTACACTCGCTTAATCGGTGCGGGGCGCTCTTTGCGCACAAACGGCGCTTTCTCCAGCTCCTCCATTACCACTTCCACAGCTTTCTCCAGTTGCGGGTCATGCCCTGCGGCGACCAGCTTGGGCGTCATTTCCACTTCTACGTCTGCCGGTACACCCACGTTCTCCACTTCCCACTCGCCATTGGGGTCAAATATCGCCACACGCGGCGAGGTGAAAAAGCCGCCATCCATCAGCGCCGGGTAATCGTAAATACCCACCAGCCCGCCCCAGGTGCGCTTGCCCACCAGCTTGCCCAAACCGCGCCGCCGGAAGAAGTTCGGCATGGCGTCACCGCCAGAACCTGCCAGCTCGTTGATGATCATTGCCTTGGGTCCAAAGATGGATGCGTTGGGTGAGGTAAACACCTTACCTTCACGCGTCGCCCAATAAGAAAGCAGCTTTCGATCCAACAAATCGACCACATAATCAGCTACGCTGCCGCCGCCGTTGAACCGCTCATCCAGCACAACGGCTTCCTTATCGAGCTGTGAGAAATAGTAGCGGTTAAAGTTGGTATAACCGCCCAGCGCCGTATCCGGCAAATACACGTAAGCCGCCCTACCGCCGGAAAGCTCTGCCACTTTCTTGCGGTTGATCTCCACCCAATGCCAGTGACGCAGCATCATCTCGCTGGCGACCGGTTTCACCGTCACCGTGCGTGCCTGAGCCGGATCGGTCGTGCTGCCCACCAACAGATCGGTTACAAGTTCTGCGGTCTTCTCGAAAGCCTGGTACAGGTTGGTGGGGGCACGCAGCGGCTTACCGTTCACCGCCAGGATATACTCGCCTTCCTTAACATTCACACCGGGCTCAGTGAGCGGAGAGCGCAGTTCGGGATGCCAGTTCAGACCCGGGTAAATCCGTTGAATACGGTAATAGCCATCTTTGTCCACTTCATAATCAGCGCCGAGCAGACCCACCGGTACTGGTGCAGGAGAGGGGACATCGCCGCCATCCACGTAAGCATGCCCAACCACCAGCTCTCCGCTGAACTCCGACAGCAGGTAATTCAGGTCCTCACGATGCCCAACATGCTCCAAAAACGGCAGGTATTTCTGATAAGCTGCCTCCAGGTCCAACCCGTGCATCTCGGCATCATAGAAGAAGTCGCGGTGAATGCGGTATGCCTCGCGGAAGATTTGTTTCCATTCCTGCCTGGGATCCACCAAGAGCTCAAATCCTTCCATTTTCAACGGGGTGTCTTCAGGGGTGGGTTTCTTCTCTGTCCCGGCAATTGTGAAAACCGGCTGACCAGCAAGCTGGAACATGAATTTCTTCCCATCTGCACTGACCCAATACGCCTGAACCTTATCCACGTATACCTCCGCCTTGCGTTCCTTGAAATCAAACGCACTCAAGGAAAATTCAGGTTTAGGATATTCTGTCAGCGAGGGATTTTGCAAGGCTTCCAGGTAGAACAGCTTGCCTTCCGCTGGCTTTAAACCGCTGTAATTCCGTTCTGGCAAAGGCAGCGCAATAATGCGTTGAGCTAAACCTTCCAGATCAATCTTAACCTCGGGCAGTTTAGGTTTCTTATCTTTTTCTTCTTTGGATTCCTCGCCTTTCTTCTCATCCGCCGGCTTTTCCTCATCTTTCTTCTCCTCAGCCGGTTTCTCATCATCACTTTCCAGCGCCAGGGGTGAAGGATCTTCTTTGTTCAGAACAGCCGCATACAGGCTGCGTAGCACGGGACGATCATAAGAGGACATATCCAGCCAGCCGATGTTCAAACCGTAGTTGCTACTGCCGGTGAAGAACAACAGCTTGCCATCCAGGCTGAAACACGCATTGGTGGTATCACTCATTCCATCCGTCACCTGGTGGGTTTTTCCGGTGGCAATTTCGTAAAGGAATACCGCCCTGAGCTGGTTATCCAACCGTTTGGTATAGGTCAGCCATTTCCCATCCGGCGACCAGGCGGGGTCCAGGGTGCGTTCAGGGCTTTCATAAGCTTCTGTATCCACGCAGGTCACTTTTTTAGTCTCCAAATCAGCAAAAAGCACGTTGAGCGCTTTATCGGTGAAAGCGATTTTTTTATTGTCCGGTGACCAGACCGGGTTATAGAAAAAGGATTTTCGACCAATCGTGATGACGTCCTTCTTTGCACCTTTTTGATCGGCAATCACCAGGTCGTATTCACCGCTGGCATCCGAGAAGTAGGCAATGGATTGTCCGTCCGGTGACCAGGCTGGGAAGCGTTCCAAGACACCGGGTGTCTGCGTCAGGTTGCGGATATCACCCTTCTTGGCAGGCACGCTGAAGATATCACCGCGCGCTTCGAACAACGCTCGCTGTCCGCTGGGGGAAATCCCACAGCTCTGGATAAAAGGAAGCGCGTTTTTATACTGCGGTCGAATTTCTGGCATCTCCGCAGTAATACGGATGGAAAGCGGTGTACTCTTCTTTGATTGCGGATCAAACACATGCACTCTGCCAGCCTGCTCATACACCAGGCAGTCCGGTCCGGCAGTCAGGGAGCGGATGTCGAAATCCTCGTGGAAGGTCAACTGCTCAACTTTGTTGGCTGCCGCATCCCAGCGGAAGATGTTCATCATCCGGTTGCGGTCTGAGAGGAAGTAGACATCCTGTCCTAGCCAGCACGGGAATACATCACTGGCATTTTCATGTGGGATCTCAACATAATCAAAGCTTTGCAGATCGAGCACCCAGATGGGCAAAGTCATACCGCCGCGGTAGCGTTTCCAGGTCCAGAAAGCTTCGGGGTAGCGCGTGTAGGCAAGTTTCTTGCCATCGGGCGAATAGGCTCCGCGAAAACCCATTTCGAGCGGCAGCTGCACAGGCATCCCGCCCTCGAACGGCACAGTGAACAGGCGCTGGTTGCGCGGATGCGGTGTATTCAGGTTGGATGTAAACAGGATATGCTTTCCGTCAGGTGTCCAGCCGCGTACCGCGCTGATGTTGGGGTGATACGTCAACCGGCGCGGCGAACCGCCCTCTCTGGAGATCACATAAACGCTCATTCCACTGTCATACCTGGCTGAAAAAGCAATCCATTGACCGTCCGGCGAAAAGAACGGCGAAGATTTGGGTCCTTTTTGAGCCGTCAGGCGGCGCGGGCTGCTTCCATCCCGGTTCGCGATCCACAGATCGCCGGCATAAATGAAAACAACCTCGGTTGAACTTGCAGTGGGCTGCTTGAGCAGCAAGGTTTCGTTCTTATTTTTATTCTCGGACACGTGTTATCTCCCTGGCAATAAATTGCCTAATCAATAGATTTTCCTGCTGTCTTAGATTATTTTTTAAAACTGGTATCGAAAAACGTTTTTAAAGGCATGTTTCGATTTATGTAAAAATTATACTTTAATATTGAATAATATTCAATCTAGATTTGAATTTTATATTTGTTCTGGATGTATTAAACCACACACTGCCTGATTGTAAATCCCATTCTTTACCCAATTCTACTTGATAATGTTGCATTTCAGAAATAAACGTGGTAATATTTCCTTATAATACTCGTGATATATCATAAGGCTTGCAATGGAAACATCAAAAGCGGAAACACTCTACTTAAAGATCAAGCAGGCGATCTATGCAAATAAGTACTCTGTGGGGGAAATTATCAATGAAAAAAAATTGGCTGATGAATATGGCGTCAGCAAAACTCCGGTCCGAGAAGCCCTGGCGTCCCTGGCAACAGAAGGATTTCTGATAAAACTTCCCCGCAAAGGGTATTTGCTTAAGGAAATTAACTATCAGGAATATTATGAATTGATGCAGTTTCGTTATCTGATCGAGTATGGCACTGCCCGGATTATCATTGCCAATTGTACAGATGAAGAAATCAGCAGATTGTTCGATTTAACCCCCCATATCAATGTCACAATTGAAGAATTTAATATTGAGAATCGGAAATTCCATGAAGCGATGGCAAAACTTACCCGGAATCGCTATGTAATCTCAGCCACGGCTGAAGTTTTTGACCGCAACATCCGGAACACATCGGTGGATGGCTTTAATCGCATGAAGGACGATATGCACAAGGATCACCGCCGGCTGATTCAGGCACTCCTTGACCGCGACCTTGAATGTGTTGGTGAAATTCTGCAAAAAGAAATCCAACGGTTCGGAGAAAACACTTTCTTGCATTAAAGGATTGGATTATTTTTTTTTCTCTATCAGATATATCACAGATATTACAATAAAATGCACAGGAGATACCAATGGCTTCCGCTAACCACATTTACAACGTTCACGTTCTCTCCCCCGAATGCAACGCATGGCTACCCAATTGCTCCGTTCTCATTCAAAACCGGTTGATTCATTCCATTAACGCGCCGGAAGCCAGTCTAGGTCCGGATGTGATCCGGATAAATGGAAATGGAGGGTATCTTCTCCCGGGTCTCATAGAGATGCATGGACATTTTTACGGGCGCGCCAACAATGAAATGCGCAGCCAACACAAGGGATACTGCCCATTGTACCTGGCAGGTGGTATCACTACCGTGCGTACACCGGGCGAGTTTGAGCCTGAAGTGACCTGGGAATGGAAGCAATCCATCGAGATCGGAAAAACCATTGGTCCTCGGATAATGACTGGCGGATGGTATTTTGACCAGGTTCCCAGCATCATCAAATGGTTCAACCCCAGTCCTTCGATTGAGGCGATTCAAGATTGCTTTGACGAAAGGGACCAGATTTCTGACTTTTTCAAAGTATATAGCAGTATGCCAACAGACTGGATCCGCGAAGTGTGCCGGCTGGGGCATGCCAAAGGCAAAAAGGTATACGGTCATCTTGGAATGAGCCCTACTATCGACGCTATTGAAGCCGGATTGGATGGTACCGAACACGGTGTTTACACCATCCAGGAATTTCATAGCCACCCATCTCCATCCGTAGATACCAAAGGGCTGGAAGAGTTGGATATTCATTCAGAAATTGTCAGAAAAGTACAGGATGTGATTGTTGAGCACCGTACAGCCGTAACGCCAACGATGCTTACTTTTATGCTAAATGGTTCAGTCTATACGGATTGGCTGGATCAGATCGATGCCTGGCAGTATCTTACCCCTGAGGCGTGTGCAAAGCAGCGCGAATTACGCAAAACAATGGATAGCGACGCGCAAGCTTTTGACCAGCAGGAGCGCCTGATTAACAAACAACGCCAGTTTGTGGGAGATTTGTACCGGCAAGGCGCACGTATCTTTTGTGGTACAGACCCTTCGTATCCATTGATCTTGCCCGGAAAAGCCCTTGTGTGGGAAGCAGCGAATTTGGTGGCATGTGGGTTACCGGAACAGGCTGTGTTAAGAGCGCTGACCATCGAAGCTGCTATGGAGTTGGGAATTGATTCAGTGACAGGCTCCATCTCCACGGGAAAACAGGCTGACCTGGTATTGATGGAAAAAGACCCACTGGTCAATATTCACCATCTGGAGACGGTCAAATTAGTGTGGAAAGCGGGGTGTATGCATAACCCGGACACTTTACGAGCATCCGCCGTTGGACAAATCGGGTAGCCTGGTTACCCGATACTTCTTCATTATGCGTATCAAAGGCTGCTTTCTTTAAGCATATCGAATTTTTGTAAATCGACACAAAATCAACCATTCCTTTGGAATACGCACTCGATACGTGTACAGAACACCCAAAAAGAGAGGATAACGAATGACACTTGCTTCATTTCCCTGGAAAGAGTACGCAAAGAAACTGCGCACAGTTGTATCAGACAACGAAGATACAGACCTGGCATTTTTTGACGAAGAAATGCGAGGCGTGAGAATTGTTGCCCTGGGTGAATCCACGCACGGTTCACGAGAAATCTTCCAGTTAAAACACAGAATGATCTCTTACCTTGTTCGAAAACTGGGTTTCCGTGTGGTTTCGCTTGAGGCAGGGTTAGAGCCGTGCCGGAATATCGACGCATATATCAGCAATGGCAAGGGCGACCCCAACAAGGCATTGACCAGCCAGAGCTATTGGACATGGGACACCATTGAGGTAATGGATTTGCTCGAATGGATGCGCTCCTATAACTTGAATTGTGAAAAGGGAGAAGAATGTAGTTTTGCCGGGTTCGACATGAAACCGATTGAAGGAGCTTGCGATCACTTGCGCCGCCTGCTTCTTGGTCGGGCTATTCCAGGAACAGATCACGCGTTAGAGATTATCGCAGCCTGCCGGGATGTTATCTGGTATCACAACCAGCCTCAGGACCTGCCCGATTTTCAGTGGCTGCTTGGATGGCTTACCCTTCATCAGCATGATTTACGTCAATTTTGTTCAGAAACCGCATTACAACTAGCTTTAGAAGACGCCAGGTATATCAGCCAATACGTTCGCGCCATCGAAGAGCTTCAAATAAAAACAGAATTGCCTGATTATGGATTGCGCGATGAATTCATGGCAAGAAACATAATGCGTATCCTGGAAGAACACCCAAAGGAGAAAATCATCGTTTGGGCGCACAATGGACATATTACGATTGACGCAAAAATGAAAAGCCTCGGATGGCATCTACGGAAAAAGTTTGGCAATCAATATTATTCTGCCGGTGTCTTTATAGGCGCAGGAGGGTTCCAGTCGCGCGATATGCAAACCATGGAATTGAAGAGCTTCATGAGAAAAGAGCCTTATCCGGGATCCTGGGAGGAAGAACTTTTTGCATCCTTTGGGAAACAGAACTGGTATCTTCAGCTCCGTAAAGGATGTATGGATCGTCAAGGCTTTTATGAATGGGCAGACAGAATCAAACCTACCCTCATGATAGGCTCAGCCTACGCCACAGATCTAAGTGATGAAGAATACCAGAAGCATTTTATTAACTCACAATCCCTTGCGCATCAATATGATGGGGTCTTCTATTTAGGACAGGTACAACGAGCACGCCCCAATCTACCCGGTCAACGATAGGAAGGAGAAATTATGGATCAAATGAGTTGGTTTGAAAACATCGTACCCATACGTTCGGTTACTGAACTGGAAGATTTTACCGATCTGGAGCCATTGAAAAAGACCTTCGCCAAAGTCCGGTACATCGGATTGGGTGAAAGTACTCATGGAACAAGAGAATTCTTCCAATTGAAGCATCGCATGTTAGCCTTTCTGGTGAAAGAGATGGGCTATAGAGTTTTCTCCATCGAAGCAGGCAGTTTGCCTTGCCAAAACATCAACGATTATGTGCTGTATGGCAAAGGTAACCGGGCAGCAGCGCTCGCCAGCCAGGGATATTGGACCTGGGACACGGAGGAAGTCACCGGTTTGATTGAATGGATGCGGCAGCATAACCTGACATGCTCAAGAGAGCAAATGTGCCAATTCATTGGCTATGACATTAAACCGGTTGATGAGGCGTTTCAATATATTCGGCGGCTTATGCCCGTTGAATACCTGATTGAGGCTGACCTGGACCGAATTCAACAACTTCTTGGCAAAGATTCGCTCACAGAAGATGAAAAAGGTTGGCTGGGGAATGTGATCCTGGCTCTGCACGGTACGGTGGCTGCACATGATCAGGAAATTCGCGCTTTTGTGGGACAAAAAGGTTTGGAACTGCTGCTGCATTGCACTGAAATGCTTTGGCAAGATTTTGCGGGTATGAAGCTGCAACCCGGTGAACTGGTAGCACGGGACAAATTCATGGCAGAAAATATTCTTGACATGATCCATAAGCTGCCAATTGATACGAAGGTGGTTATCTGGGCTCACAATGCCCATCTTGCCGTGGATGAAAGTTGGAAGAACATGGGCTACCGTCTGAGGGAGGCTTTTGGAGATTTATATTATCCTGCTGCACTCACATTTACACGTGGAGGGTTCCAGTCGCGGCTGATTCTATCTGAAGATAACAATCGATTTGAAATGGGTGATTTGATGGAATTCCAGGTAGGGGAACCGCGCAAAGGTTTTTGGGAGAATGATTTGAAGTCATTTAGCGACCATGACTTCTTCTTGGATTTTAGATCGATAAAGCATTGTCCCTCCTTCCAGGAGTGGGGTTTGCAGCAAGAAAAACAGCTTTTCGGCGCTGGTGGGGGATTCATTCCCTTTGAGGATAAACCGGAAGATGCTGATCTGTTTGGCAAAGTCATTTTAGGGAAACAATTCGATGGGATATTCCATATTCAAAATACCACGCGAGCTCAGCCAACTCCAACAGGTATTCGAATCAAAGGTCAAAAATCAAAATGAAAGGAAAAGTATCGTGAAAACAAAATCAAGTCGTATCGTGTCAATCTTCCTTGCTATCTTCATGATAGCTGCTGCCCTTTCTGCGTGTGCCCCCAGACCTGAGGTAACGCAGGAACCAGCCGCCCCCGTGGAGAGCAAGGAAATCGCTCCGGAGACAACCGAAGCAGAATCACCTGAAGAAGGTCGGGAAGTCTCTACAGAAGGTGAGACAGAAGCCGTAGACCCTGAAGCTGCCAGGTATGGTGGCACAGCTACCTTCGTTATTGCAAGCGATCCATTAAACATTAATTACAATGCTTCACAAGGGGGAAATATTGACGTTCAAATTATGATGGCAACCTCTGACTGGTTGACTCTCTATAACCCCAACACAGGTTTATATGAAGGACGCATCCTCGAGAGTTGGGAGCAGAGTGATGATAGTAAGGTGTGGACCATGAAAGTGCGTGATGGCATTAAATGGCATGACGGCGAGCCACTCACTGCCGAGGACGTGGTATTCACCTTTCAATATCTGTCAGACCCCAACCTCGATATCCTGGATGGTCAACCACCCACCACCGACAAAGTTTATGAAGTTGTCGACCGTTTAACCTATACCGTCACCACTCCCCAAGCAAACACCTCAGAACTTGCAGAATGGGTGAACATTATACCTAAGCACATTTGGGAGAATGTGGATCCAGCGAATTTTTCTAAGGCGCCTGAAGGACGTTTGATGATTGGTTGCGGTCCTTTCAAAATGACCGAATACAAGGTCGGTGAATATATTCGTTTTGACCGTTTTGATGATTACTACGGCGGGAAACCCTATCTGGATACCATCTATTACCGCATTATTGGTGACAGCACAGCAGCCAATGCCGCCCTGGATTCCGGGCAGGTAGATTGCGTGACAGTGGATGCCACAAGTGCCGAACAAATGCTCAGTAATCCGAACGTCGCCATCTGGCAAGGACCCAGCGGCAACGTAAACCGCCTGTATTTCAACCTGTCCGTAACGCACTTCCAGGATGTTAGAGTGCGGAAAGCCTTTGCCCACCTGATGCAGCGCGAAGTATACGTTGAACAGGCAATGCGTGGCTTTGCAGACCCTGCTTACTCCGACTTCGCCCCAACCGACTTTTACTACATCGCTGACCCCTACAAGCAATATGACTTCAACATTGAAAAAGCAAAAGCATTGTTAGAAGAAGCAGGCTATGTCATGGGAGATGATGGAATATATCAGAAGGACGGAGAAAAACTCGAGTTTGAGGTTTATTATACAAACACTGCCGCACAGGCTGGAATTGCAATTTTGATTATGACCCCCGTATTTCAGGAAGCTGGCATAAAACTCACTCCAAAGATCCCGGATGATGCCACCCTGAATGACTTATGGAATACGCATGATTATGTTCTTTTCAATTCAGGGACAACCATGGGTCCAGACCCAATGCGGTACCAATGGATATTTGGTACAACCGCTGTTGAAAACATCATGTTGTTCGAGAACGAAGAGATAAAAGGGCTCTTTCAATCAGCCATCGCCTCGATTGATGAAGCGGAAGTAAAGTCGATTTACGAGCAGATTCAGAAAAAGCTTGCTGACGAAGTCGTCAATATTCCTCTGTGGTATCGGCATACAATCTATGCTCACAACAAGAACCTGGTCATAGATGAAGCCGTCCCGGTAGGTTATGTGCACTTCCGCTTTCTGCACATGGAAAAACTTTATCTTACGAAATAGCCTGTAATTTGATAATAGATGTCAGGGGTGTTCCCCCTGACATCTATTTCTGGAGAGGTGATGAAAAAATATCTCATCAAGCGACTACTGATTATGCTTCCGATGTTGTTAGGGATAACCCTTTTATCCTTCCTTGTGATGAACCTTGCGCCAGGGGACCCGGTGATGATGTTTGTCGACACTGAAAAGGGCGTGCCAACCGCAGCGGAACTGGCAAGGGTACGGGCTCTACTTGGGTTGGACAAACCGATCCTCATTCGGTATCTTCTTTGGCTGAAGAATACTGCAACAGGGAATCTTGGATATTCAATGTTCAGTCGCCAGCCTGTACTACACGAGATACAAACTCGTATTGGTACAACAGTTCTGATTTCATCTTTATCGATGCTGATTTCTGCGGTCATTGGCATGTATGTGGGAATCATTTGTGCTTTGAACCAATACAAGTTTTTAGATTACCTGCTTTCAGTATTGGCTTTTATTGGTTTATCTTTACCCAATTTTTGGCTGGCAATTATGCTAATACTGTTATTTACAAACAAACTGGGGTGGCTGCCGTCAGTAGGTCTGATTGATGTGAGCCTTCAGAACCCCGGTTTCTTTGCCGATTTGTTGGACAGAATAAAGCATCTGATCCTTCCTGTTACAGCCATGTCTCTCTCGTCAATAGGCAGTTGGGCTCGCTACCAACGAGCAGCTTTTCTAGAGGTGGAAAAGCAAGATTATATCCGCACAGCCCGGAGCAAGGGGCTGAGTGAAAATAAGATCACATACCGCCATGCTCTACGGAATGCTGCGCTTCCCATTATTACGATTTTAGGGATGTCATTGCCCAACCTGATTGGTGGGGCTTTTCTAATTGAGAGCATTTTTGGGCTGCCGGGTATGGGCAGGCTCGGACTTATGGCAATCAGTAACCGTGACTATCCAATCATCATGGCTGTCACGCTTTTCTCGTCGATCCTTGTGCTCCTCGGAACATTTATCGCTGATGTGACGTATGCACTTGTTGACCCACGTATCCGCTACAACTGAGGTAGAGCGATGACTGCATTATCTAAAACTCCTGTCACGCTTGATTTTGCTGACGAAGACAAATTTTTCTCCGAAAAGGTGGAAGGGTTCTGGTCGCTGGTCTGGAGACGTTATCGGCGGCATAAACTGGCAATTTTCGGAACCGTCGTGTTATTGATCTTTGTGATATTTGCGGTATTTGCACCTGTATTAACACCTTATCCACCGGATGAACTGCATATCGAGATTATCGAATATGGTAAACCCATTCCACCCGACAGCCAGTTCATTTTTGGCACAGATGGTTTGGGAAGAGACTATTTTAGCCGTTGCGTCTACGGGGGACGGACTTCTTTGCTGGTGGGGTTTGCTGCCACGATAATTTCGATATTGATTGGCGTGCCGTTGGGATGCCTGGCAGGCTACTACGGCGGTAAAGTAGATATGGTCATCAGTCGGTTCATCGAGATGCTGACATGTGTTCCCACCTTTTTCCTCCTCCTCACCGTAAATGCCTTGTTATCTCCGAACACCACGAATGTTATTTTCGTTCTTGGTCTTTTTGGATGGATGGGATTGGCGCGCCAGACTCGTGCCCAATTCCTTTCCTTACGGTCACAGGAATTTGTGGAAGCAGCAGTCGGGCTTGGGTTATCGGACGCGACCATCATATTCCGCCATTTACTGCCGAACTCTCTCATGCCGGTCATTGTCAGCGCAACGATGTCGGTGGCGGGAAATATCCTGGCGGAATCGGGTTTGTCGTACCTGGGGATGGGAATTCAAGAACCCATGGCGAGTTGGGGAAGTATGCTAAAACTAGCCCAACCTTACATTACGTCTGCACCCTGGTTATCGATTTTTCCAGGTCTCTTGATCTCAATCATTGCGTTGGCGCTTAACTTTATGGGCGATGGTCTTCGCGATGCACTGGATCCGCGAGCAATGAACTGATCGGAGGTGGTATGGCTAAAGACATTTTATTGGAAATAAAAAATCTGCATACAGGCTTCCAAAGCCAATATGGGTTAATCCCAGCAGTAGACGGTGTCAGTTTTGATATCCAGCGTGGCGAATCGGTTGCACTTGTTGGGGAATCAGGCTGTGGAAAGAGTGTAACCGCTCTGTCCATCCTTCGCTTGTTGGAGATACCGCCAGCAGTGATTCGAGCCGATTCCATTCGTTTTGGCGACCTGGACCTGCAAAAATTGAGCGATCAAGAAATGCGTCAAATCAGGGGGAATGAGATTTCAATGATATTTCAAGAACCCATGACGAGCCTTAACCCTCTGATGTCAGTAGGCTTCCAGATTGGTGAAGCGCTGGAGACCCATCGACATATCAAAATAAAAGATACAAGACAGATGGTGATAAAACAGCTCGATGACGTGGGTATTCCGGACGCAGCGGCGCGGGTAGATGATTATCCCCATCAGATGTCTGGCGGTATGCGCCAGCGCGTTATGATTGCCATGGCGTTGAGTTGCGATCCCAATATTCTTATTGCAGATGAACCGACAACAGCCCTGGATGTGACGATTCAGGCGCAGATACTTGATCTGATCGCCAGAATCCAAAAAGAGCGCAATATGGCTATGCTCCTCATCACACACAACATGGGTATTGTTGCAGAAGTCGCTCAACGTGTAATGGTGATGTATGCCGGACAGATCGTAGAGGAAGCACCTGTTGAAGCCGTGTTTACCCAGGCAGCTCATCCCTACACCTATGGTTTACTGCGATCCATCCCTTCCGGTGAACAAAAAGGCAGTCAACTCAATGTCATTCCAGGGGTTGTCCCCAGCCCGTTATTCTTTCCTAAGGGCTGCCGATTCAGTCCGCGCTGCCCCTTTGCACAAGAACGCTGTATAGTGGAAGTTCCTGATATGACCGAGATTGAATTTGGACGTAAGGTAAGATGTTTCTTTCCATTGGGGAGAGGTGCGAATGAATGAAGTAGAAATCTTTAACCTGAAGAAGTATTATCCGGTTCGCGAAAAACTGTTTTCTTCCTCTGAACGTTTTGTAAAAGCGTTGGATGATGTAAATCTTACTATTCGCAAAGGTGAAACTTTTGGTTTGGTAGGCGAATCGGGTTGTGGCAAAACCACGTTGGGAAAATGTCTGCTTAAAATAATTCCGCCAACAGATGGGAAGATTATTTTTGAAGGTACCGACCTGAGCCAGTTAAGAAAAAAAGAGATGATGAAAATCCGGCAAAGGATGCAAATTATCTTTCAAGACCCGTATTCTTCTCTAAATCCCCGTATGGCAATCGGAACGTTATTGAAAGAACCGTTGTTAGCTCACAAACTTATGTCCTCAAATGAAGCAGAGGAATGGGTTAAAGAAGTGCTTGGTATGGTAGGTTTGAAGCCCTTCCATACACACCGCTACCCCCACGAATTTTCTGGCGGTCAACGGCAAAGGATATCGATTGCCCGCGCTTTGGTGATGAGACCGAACTTCATTGTCTGTGATGAGCCCGTTTCAGCCCTTGATGTGTCCGTTCAATCACAAGTTTTGAATTTATTAGATAATCTCAAAGCGCAGTTAAACCTCACGTACCTGTTTATCTCTCATGACTTATCCGTTGTTCGACACATTTCTGATCGCATTGGCGTAATGTATTTAGGGAAAATGGTAGAGACCGCGAACGAATCAGAATTGTATGACAATCCTCTTCACCCTTATTCGCAAGCGCTACTTTCGGCAATGCCAATTCCAAGGGTAGGCGCAAAAAAGAATCGGATCATTTTGCAAGGAGAACTACCCAGCCCCATGAATGTACCTTCAGGCTGCGCTTTTCATGTCCGCTGTCCTCATGTGATGCCGATTTGTTCACAAAAACCGCCTGAACTTGTGCAAATTTCGGAAAACCACCAGTGTGCTTGCCATCTTTATCAATAGGAGCTATTTCTTCATGAGTTATGATTCATTTAAAAGAATTGGATATTGTGAATTTCCTACCCCATTGACGGAAATGACCCGTCTGGAAAAAGAACTGCAGACCGATAAACGATTGTTCTTTAAACGAGATGACACAACAGTTGTCGGGTTAGGCGGAAATAAGAACCGGAAACTGGAATATGTGATGGAAGACGCCAAACAAAATGGCTCAGATACAATTATCACCTGGGCAGGTCTTCAATCCAATCACTGCCGGCAAACATTGGCGTACGCCGTCAAAATGGGCTTAGAATGTCATCTGGTCCTGAACGGGGAAGAATCCAACGATGTACAGGGAAATCTGTTAATCTTCAAAATCTTTGGCGCACATTTGCACTATGAACCGGTTGAGGAGTTATGCGACCAGCGCTGCAAAGACCTGGCATCAGAGCTAACAAAACAAGGCAAGAAACCTTATTATGTGCCCATTGGGGCATCCTTCCCTTTAGGATCAATAGCCTATGTTGATTGTGCCAAAGAAATAGGTGAACAGCTTAAAGAACTTGGGCTGGTTGCGGACCATATCTTTTTAGCATCCGGATCTGGTGGAACGCATACAGGTCTGTTAGTCGGCGCAAAACGGCATTTAGGTTCCTGCCAGGTGCATGGCATCGCTGTAAGCCGCAGTGAAGCAGAACAGAAAGCAAAAATTTTAGAGCAGAGCACCGAGTTAATAAGTTTGCTAGGGTGGCGTGATTTTGAGATTACGGCAGCAGATGTTATGATCAATGACCGACACCTGGGAGATGGATATGCTATTCCCACCGAAGATGGGATGAAAGCTATGATACGAGTAGGGCGCTCGGAGGCACTCTTGCTCGATCCAGTCTACACCGGCAAAGCGATGGCTGGCTTGATTGAAGAGCTTCCTTTCTTGAATACACGCGAAAATGGTGTGATTGTTTTCTTGCATACTGGCGGTTGGCCCGCTGTTTTCAAATTTAATGATTGTATTAACCAATACATTGATCGTCAAATTGTTTGACCATCTCCTAACCCCTAACCGAAAATCATCATCAAAACACCTCTATTTCCAGGGGTGTTTTGATGATAGGACTGACCTCCTGGTTGAGTTGAAAAGCAATACCCCCACACAGTGCAACCGTTTTCCCTTCAAGAGCTTTCCCGTATTCTCTCAATTGACACAGTCCCTGCCTGATTGTACAATGGGCGTTACCCAAACCGAAATTCTGTACCAGCAAGGGAGTACTCATCGCATGATCGACCCGCATCTGCCTTTTATTGATTTGCACCGTCACCTGGACGGCTCGGTGCGCCTGGAAACCGTGCTCGACCTGGGGTTGAAACACAACATCGCACTGCCTGCCAGCGACCTGGAAAGCCTCAGACCACACGTGCACGTCACTGAACCGCAGCCCGGGCTGCTGAGCTATTTCACCAAGTTCAAATGGATGACCGCCACCCTGGCTGATTATGACGCCTGCCGCCGGGTGGCTTATGAGAATGTCGAAGATGCCGCCCTTGAGGGCATCGATTACATCGAACTGCGTTTCAGTCCACTCTTCATGGCTGAACCCCACAATCTGAATCCTGAGGGTGTTATCGAAGCGGTGATCGACGGTGTTTCTACCGGTGTGCGGGATTTTGGCGTGATGACCAGCCTGACCGGCATTCTCAGCCGAACCTATGGCGCAGACGACGCCTGGAAAGAGCTGGATGCTCTGTTGCACTTTCGAACGCAAATTGCAGCCATCGACCTGGCTGGCGACGAGATCAACTATCCTGGCTCCTTGTTCGGGGAGCATTTCAAGCGCGCCCGCGCGGCTGGCTGGCATATCACCGTGCATGCCGGTGAAGCCGCCGGACCGGAGAACATCTGGCAGGCTGTGCAAGAACTTGGCGCCGAACGCATCGGGCACGGCTTGAGCGCCGCCGGTGACCCGGCGTTGATGAACTTGCTGCGGGATAAACGCATTGGCATTGAATCAAACCTGACCAGCAACCTCCACACCGGGTTGATCCCCAGCTACGAAGCGCACCCGCTGAAACGCTTCCTGGAACACGGCATGCTGGCAACCATCAACACCGACGACCCCGGCATCAGCGCGGTGTACCTGCGGCACGAATATGAAACCGCCGCGCCAGCCGCCGGGTTGAGCCAGGAGCAAATCCGCCTGGCACAGCGCAACGCCCTGGAGATTGCCTTCTTGTCCGAAGACGATAAAACCGCTTTGTTGAACAAGAAACGCTGAACGCGGCTGGTATGCAAAGCCCTTTTACGGTGGAAGCGAAACTCTCACACAGGATCATCAAACCCATCCTTGCAGCCCTTTTCGGTTTGCTGGTGGGTGGGTTATTCATCTTCTTCACCCAAACGCGCCCATTGGATGCATACCGGGCGTTGCTGACAGCCGGTTTTGGCTGCCGCGCAGCCGGTAACTGTGCCTGGTGGACAACGCTGCAATGGGCGACCCCGTTGATCTTCTCCGGGCTGGCTGCGGCGGTATCCTTCCGCTCCGGGGTCTTCAACCTGGGGCAAGCCGGGCAGATGGCGCTGGGGGCTGCTTTTGCTGCCTGGGCAGGCAGCCTGATGCCGGAAGGCACACCATTGCATCCTCTGCTGGCGCTGGCAGTGGCTGCGGTGGCAGGTGCAGTGTGGGCGCTTGCGCCCGGGCTGCTCAAAGTTACCCTGGGAGTGAACGAGATCATCTCCAGCCTGGTCATGAACCAGATCGCTTTCTTTGTGATTGGCAGCATCCCCATGCGGCGCTATATTGCAGAGAGCGCACGCCTGGCGCCACTGGCTGCCGGCACCAAGTTCAACAGTGGTTTTTTGCTGGCTGTGGCTGCGCTCGTCCTGGTCTTCTTCTTCCTGTTCCGTTCCGGCGGCGGGTTTGCGGTGCGCATGAGCGGGCAGGCGCCCGAATTTGCGCGCAATGCCGGTATGCACCCGCTGCGCTCGGTGGCTGCTGCCATGTTGATCAGCGGCGCACTGGCGGGCTTGGGTGGCGCGGTCGAGATCCTGGGCGTGCATTATCACTTTGTCACCGATTTCTCGACCGGCAGTTTTGATGGGCTGGTCGTCGCTTTGCTGGGGCAAACCCACCCCATCGGTATTTTCTTCTCATCCATCATGCTGGGCGGCATCCGGCTGGGCTCGCTCAACGGGTTGCTGCTGGATGCCGGCGTACCGCGCGAGCTGGGGGATGCCATGATCGCCATCATGGTGATCTTTATGTGCGCCGATCAACTATACCGCCCTATCCTTCGGCTTCTCTCCGCCCGCTGGAAAGTGTGAGACTCAAAAGTTGGATGAAGAAGGACAATCCAGAGAATGGCAGCCAGATGACAAATCGATACCTCCTCCAACCACCCCAGATACAAAGGAAACTCCCCCCGGCTGACCTGGTCGGGCTCGAAGATGACCTGTTGATTGAAACCGCCTTGCTGGCGGGAAGCAACTTAACCGACCAGAAAGCCGCGTGCGTCGTCTTTGAACAGGTGCATTTCCGCCGGGTACGCCTCAACCGCTCACAATTGGACCGGGTGCGTTTTATCGACTGCCGCTTTGAGGAATGCGACTTCACCCAGGTGCATCTGGAGCAGGCACGCCTGGCGCGTGTGGAGTTCAGCGGATGCCGGCTGGTCGGTGTACAACTGGTTGAAGCGCAACTGGATGACGTCAACTTTAAAGATTGCAACCTGGAGGGCGCCATTTTCTCGTATGCCGTGTTCAACCCCGTCCATTTCCAGGGCTGCCTGGTGCAAAACGCATTCTTTGAGGGTGCGGCGCTGCAATATACCGTCTTTGACCAATGCAACCTGAGCGGCGCCTATTTGCAGGGTGCCAGGCTGACCGGCGCCGACCTGCGCGGGTCGGACATCGGTGGGATGCACCTGGATGCTCAAGATTTACGCGGCGCAATCATCGACTCCCGCCAGGCTGTCCAGGCAGCCAGCTTACTCGGTCTGATCGTGCGCGAACCAGGTGAAGAAATCGAAGAAGAGCAATAGATCGGATCGGGCTGGTGATTGTTGCCCTGGGCATATTTATCGTGCAATATCGAAAGCCCCGCACCTGATTCAAGCAGGGTATACTTGATCCATTAAGGACAGGAAAGATCATCTGGTCACCACAGGAAAGTTCTATGCGAAAAGGCACCGCCATTTTATTGTTTATCATGGTTATTTTTCTCACCATGCTGATTCTTGTTGGTGTTTTCCGCCCGGTTAAAAACTGGATTTACGGCAACCATATTAACGACAAAATCACCCACTTCTTAGTCGCTTGCATACTGACATACCTGGCTTGTTTCATTTTCTACCCCCGCAAGGTCCGCATCTTTTCCCATAGCATCTTGCTGGGCACAGCTCTCATGTTCCTGCTGTACAGCCTGGACGAGGTGCTACAGGTACTGGTGCCCTGGCGCGATGCCGACCCGTTCGACCTGCTCGCCAGCTATGCCGGGCTGATTGTGGGAAACTGGCTGGTGCAAAAATGGGAAAAGAAACAAGAAATCAGGCAAGCGCCAAAATAAACAACCCCGGCATCTTTCAAAGGACGCCGGGGCAAAGCTTTTCAACATGTGCGTAAGGTCATTTAAACGGGGGCAGCTCAAAGAACTGCGGGCTGTGCTTGGGCGGGAATTGAAGCTGAGGGTGGGTATCCCACAAGTCACGCGCGCGTTTGAAATGCTCGCTATCCCTATCCAGGTTGGAGAGGCATTCGATGACCTGGTCAACCAGAACCTGATCTTCCGTTGAGATGGCGTCGCCATCGAAGCGATTGCAAACACCCCAGCTTTCCCATGGCAATACTTCAACTCCGTTTACGCCAGCCAGGTCGCTGATTAGTTTATAACGTACATACTTCCAGCCGTGGAAGTCGAAAATACCAATCTTGTCGGCTGGCACACGACCCTCCTTCAATTCAAAATAGGACTCCACCGAATCCAGAAACTGCCCCGGCGGCAGATCAACCGGGTCAAATTCCATCACCAGCACCTTGCGCTGCAAATCGTCGATCTGCGGGTCTGTACGCTGCCAGCGCTGCTCGCTTTCGTTCCACCATTCACAAATGAAGTGGTCTTCCAGGCGAACCTCGTTTTTGTAGAAATAGCGTGCCACGCCGCTGCGCACCCGGGCAGGAATCCCCTGGTGGCGCAGCAACGAGACCATCAGCAAAGAGTAGTCGCGGCAGTTCCCTACCAAGCGTTGTTTGGGCTCGCGCACACTGGTCAACGGGCTGGCATCCAGTTTCAGCACGGCATCCAGCATCTCTTCCACGCTGCGCAGGTTGATCTCGGCATTCAGGTTTCGCCCGGCTGCTTTGAACGTATCGACGCCGACGCCGTAGTTGCTTTCTCGCAAAATCCAGAACTGATGGATCAGAAACCCGGGGATGATGCAGGATAGCTCATGGATATCTGTCGGAAGCGCATCCAACAAGTAAGCAAACTTTCCCGGCGAGCTGATATCGCTCTGCTTACGATAAAAGTCAAGAATATCGGTTGAGACTGACATGGTATCTTCCTTTCAATTTTAAGATGATGTGAAAACATCAGAATACCTCTATAGTACACCTTCCTGTAAGGAGAGAGTCAAGGGGTAAAAAGAAGCATAAAAACCAGTACAATATTACTATCGTCGCTCAATCGGTCGATTCAAGGAGTAGTTGTTGTCCATACCGATCATCAAAACTAAGTTGCTTATCCCCACAGTCCGCCCTAATCTGGTTTCGCGCAACAGGCTGTTAGAAAAACTAAACCAGGGCATTCATTGCAAGCTGACTCTCATTTCAGCACCGGCAGGTTTTGGGAAAACAACTTTAGCTGCTGAATGGGTACGGCAACTTTCTATCCCTGTTGCGTGGTATTCCCTCGATCAAGGCGATAATAACCTTCCACTTTTCTTAAATTACTTTACCACAGCCCTCAAAGGGATCAATGAAAGGTTTGCACATAGCATTGATCCTGCCATGATAGAACACGGAAAATCAATCCTGGTCAATCAAATGGCTGAGATCATTAACTCGATGGTGGATAACCTGTCTGAACCCTTTACAGATAATCGCATCAACAAGCAGGGTGAAATATCATGCGATTGTGTTTTTGTGTTGGATGATTATCACCATATCCACGCTATGCCCATCCATGAGGCTGTAAATTTTTTAATCGAATATTTGCCACCGCGTTTTCACCTCGTCATACTCAGCAGGTCCGACCCGCCATTACCACTCGCAAAACTACGTGTAAATAATCAAATCAACGAATTACGTGTCAGTGAGCTGCGCTTCTTGCCAGAAGAAGTGATGGTTTTCTTCAGGCAGGTCATGGGATTGCAGCTTTCCAATCAGGATATCTCCATACTGGAAACAAAAACGGAAGGTTGGGTTGCCGGTCTACAAATGGCAGGGATATCCATGCAGGGGAAAGAGGATATTCGCTTGTTTTTTGAAAACTTCGCTGGCAGCAATCGTTATATTTTTGATTACCTGACCAATGAGGTCCTTAAAAAATACCCTGAGGATGTTCATACTTTTCTGCTTTACACCTCGATCCTTGATGACCTCATGATTGATCTCTGCAACTTCGTTACACAAAGGAAAGATAGTAAGCAAATCCTTACTTTTCTCGAAAAAGAGAACCTTTTTATCACTGCCCTCGACGATAACCATGATACTTTTCGTTATCATGCCCTCTTTGCCGACCTCCTGCGTTACACCCTCAAAATGGAATATCCTGACCAGGTAGATGATTTTCATCGCAGAGCAAGCGATTGGTATTTCCAGCACGGCTTGATGTTCGAGGGGTTAAAACATCTTATCCAAATCGGCGACATGGATATGGCGGCAAAATACATAGAAGAAAGCGATATGACCTTTACCCTGGGTGGTGAAATTAAATTACTGACTCATTGGCTCGATATCCTCCCTCAAAAAACAGTGCGGTCCCGCCCGCGTTTATCCATTTATTATGCCTGGGCGCACTTACTTGGTTTCAACCGGGAAGGAATGCAGATGCGCATTAACGATGCACTTGATGCGTTGAATATCCCTCACGATTTTTACAATAACTGGCATTCATCTCCAGACCAGGAATTACAGGAAATGCTGGGAGAAATCGCTTCTTTACAATGTTTTCTTGCTACATACCAGGCTGAATTTCCAAAGGCTTTACATATCAATCAAAAGGCTGCCGAACATTTTTCGACCCCCAAACCACTTCTTGAGGGATCACTGCTTGAATCTCGGGGAGATTATTATCGTGACATCGGTGACATCACAACGGCTTACCAGACTTATCTGAATGCTCGAAAAATATTCGATCGGGCAGGTATTGAAGTTGGTGCGATTGTTGAACAGGAAAATATCGCCGCCATGAATCTGCTACAGGGCGAACTGACCCTCGCGGAAGCACAGTTCAAACAAGTCATTCAGTGGGGCGAATCATCTTCTAAACCCTTCTTTTCTGTGAGCAAATCCTATATGGGCTTGGGCAGAATTTTCTTATTGAGAAATGATCTTGAAAATGCTGAAATTTTTCTTCGAAGAGGGCTTTCGCAAGGTGAATTAGGTGGATATCAGTTGTTGGTCATCAAAGGAACCATAGAGATGATCCAGCTTAAATTGGCTCTAGGTCAGGTTGATTCGGCAATCAAACTATCTCAACAAATTTGTACAATTGCACAAAAAACCGGATTTAAAGTAATTCAAAGTTATGCTGCTACCACCCAGGCACGCACCTGGGCACACCCACTTGTCAATCAAATAGACCTGGCACAGCAGTGGGCTGCAACGATCAATCTAGAAATACCGGACCAGATCGCCTTACATCAAGAATATGAATACCTGACATTGGCGCGTATTTTCATTGTTGCGAAAACAACTCCATCAAAACGCCAATTTGTCATCTCAGCCCTTACATCCATCATTGAAGATGCACAGAGCAGGGGGAGAAAAATCAGCCTGATCGAATGCTTTATTTTACGCAGCATCCTGAGAAAGCAAATGGATGATGTGGATGCTTTCACCGACTTAAAACTGGCAATGCAGTTGGCAGAAAAAGAAAGAATTTTACGAATCTTTTTGGATTACACAAACCATCTTGAAACGCTGGCTTCGCAACTTCACAATACAGGTGAGACATCCATCTTTGTTGAACATCTTGTACAGGCAATCCATAATCAATCCAGGCTCCAATCCCTGCCAGTGGAATATCCAGAGAACGACCCAATCACTGCCAGAGAAAGGGAAGTTTTGGTGTTGTTAGCGGATGGTTATCGCAATAAAGAGATTGCAGAACGGCTATGTACTGCTACAGGAACGGTTAAAAAACATCTTGAAAACATCTATCTCAAGCTAGGGGTGAACAGTCGCACGCAAGCAGTAAAACATGCACGTGATTTGGGGATCATTTAGAGGTTAATACGTCAAAAATATGCCAAAAGGCGTATTGAGTACTTTAACCATTGGCTTAATATAAGAATATCCACAAAACAATATTTTCCTGTTTATGCACACCGGTAAGGGGAGTGTGTGTCAGTATGGCACACGTCTTTCATCCATTGTTACGCTGAATCTACATTCGCAAAATTTTCTCAAAACTGGACCTGAACCCATGATTGAAATCAAAAACCTGAGCATCGAACTCCCCCAAACTATTGGCAAACACATCAAGATCACCGAAAATCTTTCACTATGTATCGCTTCTGGAGAAATATTTGGCATCCTGGGGCAAAATGGCAGTGGAAAATCTGCGTTCATCAAAACATTAGCCGGTATCATACCGTCGATAAATGGAAATATTGTTTTCCATGATTCCACTGATGGATCTTCCCAAGTCATTTACCTGCCTCAAGAAACCCATTGTATGACTGTTAGATCTGATCTGACTGAAAAGTTACCTCTTACGGAGAAAGAGAGTGACTTAAGGCAGCAATCATGGGTAGCAGAATGCGATCGCTGGGCACAAAGGGATATTGAAATTCATTCCACTTCCAGCGGCGAGGGACAGATGATCGCCATCGCACGCGCGTTGCTGGCAAATCCGGGCTTCCTGTTACTGGACGAACCATTTATGCCTTTGGACACAGCAAATAGAAAGCAGGTAACACAATGGCTGACAGCTTTTGCTCAAAATGGTGCAGTTATTGTTGTAGCGAGCAGTCACCCCGAGTGGCTGGAGACACTATGTCATCGAATTGGCATACTCACACCGGGGCGTTTGACACTGACTGAAATGAAAGAAGAGCAAGGTCAAGAACCATCCAATGAATATCACATCCGCATCGCAACCACCCTGGACGAGAACCGGGCGGCATGGTTTGAGGGTCTGCGGATTCAAAACGATGGCAACCAGGCTTCGTTGATCGGTAAATTAGAAGATCAAGCAGCATTATTTGGTGTACTAGGCAAGATACGAGACATGGGCATCGAGTTGATCTCGGTTAATCAAATTCGTTTCAATCCGAATACTGGTCAAAACCAACAACTCCACTGCCCCGATTCGAGAAAAGGAGGTGAATGAACCTTTACTACTCCCCCAACCTGTGCATTTGTCTATATGGTAAAAACTAATTAAGGAGAAACAAATGAAAAGAAAATGTTTTATTTTTGTTATCTTGAGTGCCCTCATGGTTTTCAACGCTTGCACACCCGCCGCCCCTGTAACAGAAAGTGAAGCAGAGCCGTTGCAAACTGAAGCGGTTGTCGTTGAAGAAGGTCAATCAACTGAAGCCACAACCACAGAAGTGGAAGTAATAGAGAGCGAGACCAAAACCGGTGGAACACTGGTAATCAGTATCAGCGAAGAACCAGATACATTGGATATGCATCATTCTTCGTTGGGAACCACTTCGACAATAGGTTCATATTTGGGCGCCACGTTAATCACACGTGACCCCATCACCGATGAATTTGTCCCCTGGCTGGCAGAATCGTGGAGTGCTTCCGAAGATGGGTTGCAATGGGAATTCAAGCTGCGTCAGGATGTCAAATTCCACAACGGTGAACCTTTTACAGCAGAGGATTACGCTTTTACCATCAACAGGGCTTTAGCCCCTGAAACGATGTCGCCAACTACTGGGACACTTTTAATGGGTGTTGCCAGTGCCACGGCATTGGACGAATATACACTTCAAGTTCAAATGGACTATCCGAACTACTCCTTTTTAACCGGTCTGGCAACAAGTTGGCTTCAACCAATGCCCAAAGCCGTCATTGAGGAAGACGCAGATTATTACGCCACTCACCCCATTGGTGTTGGACCTTTCAAGTTCGTTGAATGGGTACGCGGAGACCATATTACACTTGTGCGCAATGAGGACTACAATTGGGCTCCAGCATGGGCAGAAAATATTCCTCCCTACATCGAGACAATTGAGTTTCGTTATATTGCAGAATATGCCACCTCTCTAGCGGGGTTGGAAGCTGGAGAGCTGGATGTTGCTGAGATAATGGTAAAGGATTTGGAGCTAATAAATTCCATTGGGAACTTCCAAATCATTGAAGCAACATCTCAAGGGTCTTATAACGTCATTTACATGAACCATACCAGAGAACCCTTTGATGACCTCAAAGTCCGCCAGGCGTTATCCATGGCAATTGATTCAAACATCTTTATCAATATCATCGCCAATGGTTACGGCGAACCACAATATGGTCCTCTCGCTCCAAGCGTACAGGGCTATTGGGACAGTGTAAAAGACATTGGCTACAGCTACAACCCCGAGCGCGCAATAGAACTGCTGGAAGAGGCAGGTTGGGTTGATACAAATGGTAATGGATTTCGCGACAAAGACGGTCAAGAGATGGATTTTGAGTTCGTCATGGGAAATTCAACCGACGTCAGACTGGCTGAATTACTTCAAGGGCAGCTCAAAGAAATCGGCGTCAATATCAATATCACCGTATTGGAAATAGGTCTTTTGATGGAAACGCTTGCAATGGGTGAATACGATTTGGCAAGATTGGGTATTGGCTGGTCGAATGCACAACTTTTATGGGCAATGTTCCACACAAACCTGATCGGTATTTACAACATGAGCCAATATAGCAATCCTGAACTGGACGCCATCCTTGACCGCATCCTTCTGGCAACCAACCAGGAAGAATATTTAACGGCTGCTGAAGAAGCACAGAAATTCATCGTCGAAAATGCATTAATCATTCCCACGCATACATCCGTATATTTCACGGCTGTCAATAATCGGGTAAAAGACTATGTCGTTTCTCCCATTGACAGCAGGATTTATTACGACAACGCTTACCTTGAAGATTAAGGGTATGAATCTGATACTTATCTTCAGTGCAGATGAGTTCCTGTAAACCAACAAACCACAACTGAGAGTGAAGAAATGGAAAGAGAAAAAAATCAACTTGAGATAGACAATCTGATCACAAAGCACATGGAAGAAAATCAAATCGTTGGGCTTTCAGCCTGCCGTGTACAGGATGGAGAAATCATCTGGGCGAACGGGTATGGCTGGGCGGATATAGCAGCCCAAAAACCAATGACACCGGACATCATCCAGAACATTGCCTCTATCTCCAAAACCTTTACCTGCACGGCTCTTATGCAGCTTTGGGAACAGAGTAAATTCCAATTGGACGACCCGATCAATGACTATTTGCCTTTCCAGGTAAAGCACCCAAAGCATGCAACGCCGATCACCTTCCGCCAATTGCTCATCCACACCAGCGCGATTGCCGACAGTGAAGCCTATGAAAAAAGCTATACCTGCGGCGATCCATCCATCTCGCTTGAGGAATGGGTCCAGGGTTACCTGTCCCCTGGTGGCAAATTTTACGATCCCGAAGCCAATTTTCACTCCTGGGAACCGGGCACAAACTGGGGTTATTCCAATGTTGCTTACGGCTTGCTGGGTTACCTGGTGGAAACCCTTTCCGGAGAGCGTTTCACACGCTACTGCCGTGAGAACATCTTCAAACCACTGGGGATGGACCAGACCAGTTGGCTGCTTTCCAACATTGATGTGAGCAACCACGCCGTGCCGTATGTGCAGCCCGAAGGTTCAGAGCGGATGAAACCGCTCTTTGCTGTTGATCCTGACCCGGACAACAAGAATCACCCCATCCCGCTCTGCCTGTACTCATTTCCTAACCTGTCGGACGGGCTGGTGCGTACCAGTGCACGGCAGCTTGCACTCTTTGCAGCAGCTTTCAGCAAACCCAACAACAACGGCATCCCGCTAAAACTGGAAACCATGCAGCACTGTTTCACCCCCCAGGTTCCCTCGCAAGAGGTTGCCGGCGTAAGGCTGGGGCTCGGCTTGACCTGGTTCAACTGCGCTAACCTGGAAAACCCCGAACATATCCGGTACTGGATGCACGACGGCGGCGACCCTGGCGTACACACGCGCATGCAGTTGTCGCTGGAGCGCCACGGAGCAGTAACCATCTTGACCAACAGTAGCCACAGTATGGAGAGCATGAACACATTGAGCGAGTTAATCTGGCAAATCGGCTAAGCCGCATCCAGGATGATCGATTCAAAATACGGTGGTCAATGCCTCACCAGGCACATTGACCACCGTATGTATTGTCGTCTCAGAGAGCCATTAAAAACGCTTCAAAATCTCCTCGCCCGGCTGTAAATCCGGATGCGCTTCGTACACCTGGCGTATCTCATCAAAACAGGCATCCGGGTGCAGGGAGAGCTCCGCAATCCGGTCAAGCAGAGCAATATCATCTGCGCTGAGTTCCTCGTCCTTTGCGCCTACCAGACGCCACGAATCCCATGTCTGGTGCTGGCTTATCCGGACCAGGAACGGCACGGTTTCCACCTTATTCAGCGCGGCGAAGTCACGCAGAAGCTGCCCGCGCACAAACCACAGCCCATAAAGCGTCTCCAGTCCAAAATCAAGCGGATTGCAGCTAATCCCGCAGCGCTGTATGTCAATCTCACCGGAGCGGCAGCGTTTCCAGGTTTCGCCAGCCACCACAAACCTGCCCGGCGGTATATCCAGCGGCGAGAAATCAGTCTTCAGAAAGCTTTGTTGAAACGGGTCAAGCTGAGGATCCACCTGTACCCAGCGCCCCTGAGTATCATTCCAGTATTCACACATCCAATGATCTTCATAATAACCCGCGCCAAAATATGCCCCGAACCCACAGCGGCTGCGCGCAGGCACACCTTTGTACCGCAAAATGGCGCACATCAAGGTGGCAAACTCGCGACAGCAGCAGACCACCCGCTTTTCAATCGAGCGCGGCAGCGCCAGGGAGCGTGCATCCAACTTGAGCGCTTTATCGAGCAGGTCTTCCATGTAGGCAATCTTTGGTTCGTAAGACTGGCTCCAGTCCAGCGGTGCGCCATAGCGTTCGATCCACGAATCGTGGATCAAGAGACCCTGCACCACCTGGAAAATAGCGCATACGTCGTCTGTCAACCAGTCGAGAAAATCGCTGTAACGCTCCAGGCGGGTGATCGTTCCTGGTTCGCGGTAATACTGAAGAGATGAACCCATTTTTTCCATTCCTTTCAACATAAAAAGTGATCTCGGCTGTATGACAGCGGCTGTGTGACAACTGCTCTATGACAACCTCTCTCGAATCAATTGCATTACCAGCCCGAGTTGCCTGGTTGAAAATGCGATGTCGCGCACAAGACCCTTCTTTTGTTTGAGCGCAACAACCACGCGGGGGTATTCCAGAAAATTGAACATGGCGCGGTAACGCTTCTGCAAAAATGTGAAGTGAATGCCCGCTCCACCAATGCGCCACAACGAAGTTTCATCCTGCCATACATTTTCGATGTTACTGAACAAAACGTGCCAGGTGAACAGACCAAATTTTAACACCAACGTGTCTGCATCGATTAGAATTTCCAATACCCGGTAGTTCAAGCTATAAAAGAGGAACAACACAAAGAAAAAAAGAAAAGCAATCGACAAGCACGGAAGGCGCTCGGTCAGAACACTCCAGATGAACAACCCCAGGAATAGCAGCATGAGCCCCATGAAGAGTGCTTCCGTCCTCGTGGATGAAAGTTTCTCTGTATAGATCTCATTTCCCTCCACAGATAGTTCCTTTCCATCGCCAAGCAGCAATGTAGTCAATCGATGCAACCATACGATGCACGAAATACCAAAACAGTATCCTTATTTCGCTCTATAAAGATCGTACAACGAAAAAGGTGTCAAGACAACAGGAACGGTGTTACCTGCCCGGCTGTATTGTGGAGAACGTGTCCCGTCTCCGGGATCAGCTTTACGGTAAGCGCGGGCAGAAGGGCTTTCAGACGCCCGGCACTCTTTTTTGCCGGGATCATGGCATCTTCCAGACCGGCGACCAGCAAAACCGGCATGGATAACCTGCGCAATTCCGCATCCGTGTAAAGCGACGGGTTCTCGATGCGCGGTTTAAAATTTACCATGATCGTATTCATAATCTCAAGCGCTTCTTTTTCAATTTTTTGACGACCAAAGACAATATCGTTGATAATTTTTGCGCCAAACCGACCCAACAGCGACAACGGAATAGCGCGCAACAGGAACCACGCACTGACCGGCACCACCCCGCCCGGTGTCAACAAGACCAGTTTTTCCACCCGTTCCGGATTTTGGGTTGCAAATTTCAAAGCCGCCCAACCACCCTGAGAAATTCCCACCAGGTTTGTCTTTTCCACCTTCAATACATCCAGCACATCTTCCAGCCATTCGGCAAAAGCCGGTCCGCTCCAGGACGGGCGATTTTCGTCGCTTCGCCCCGGCTCACCCGGCAGATCGAGCGCATACACGCGGAAATACTGGCTGTATTCAGCTACATCGGCAACCCAGGATGTGGCGTTTGAAGTGGAGCCGTGCAGCAACACCAGTACTGGAGCCGTTTTTTCTCCGCTGGCGATGATAAACGTATTTCCGTGGCGCGTGGGAACATGCAGTGTCTCATACGGCACAGCCCAGCGCTCCAACACCCTGTCGTAGAGTGCCATGATCTCTTCCTTGCCGGCAGCCGATTTGTAAATGGATGCTGTTTTTGTATTCATCTGATAAAACCACTTTCCTGTAATTTTTTGCGTACTGTCTGTATCCACCGTAGTTCCTGCTCATAGAAATCGATCTGGTTTTGCTGAATCATCTCCCAAAGAAATGCCTCGCGCTGCGTGCGCGCCTGGGAAAGGCTGTTGTACATCATGCTCCCTTTCTCCTTCAAAGCTCGCAGCATAAGCCATTGCGCCCCCACCTCCTCTTCATAACGGGCAAGCAGGGCATCCAATTCCTCGCTGGAAAGCTGGTCAGCCCAAGACAACTGGATCAAAAAGACATGCCGCAGTTGGGGGAGTTCCGGCGTTGAAAGCACCCACTTTTTCAACTCGCTCACACCCTGGTCGGTGATGGTGTAGATTTTTCGAGATGGACCGCTTTCCTGGTTAATCACCTCCATCGTCACCAACCCTGCATTGTGCAGGTTGATCAAGGTCCGGTAAATCTGGTTATTGTTCCCCGACCAATACAATGCCGGCGAGCGCTCGAACACTTTTTTCAAATCATACCCGCTGAGAGACCGCCAGCTTAACAAACCCAATATCGCATGTTCCAAAGACATATTTCACTCGTTCCTATATGTTATTATTAACATAGTATATTATAAACCCTTTTCTGTCAAGGCACAAAATGAGGCTGTCTAAAAAGGCAGCCTCGTTAGCTGTTTTCTCGTAAAAGGTGTTTTTCGCTGTGTCAGACCGGGTCAGAAACCTTAGTAAGCTGTCTTTTTCTACTCACAGAGGCTATCCCATCTTTGGGGACAGCCTCCACC
>CAYRRA010000005.1:0-47415 GCA_964426355.1 uncultured Anaerolineaceae bacterium | reverse complement strand
GCTATCCGCGAAGGCGGTCTGACCGTCGGCGCTGGTGTTATCACTGAAATCATAGAATAGGTATAGGTATATAGGGAATGGCAAAACAACGCATTCGAATTCGCCTCAAAGCTTATGATCATCGGGTTCTTGACCAGTCTGCAAAAAGAATTGTAGAAACAGCAGAACGCAGCGGAGCGCGCGTGGTAGGACCCGTACCGTTACCGACGAAAATCGAACGATTTACCGTCAGGCGCTCCACATTTATCGATAAAGATTCACATGAGCATTTTGAAATCCGTACGCATAACCGGTTGATTGATGTATTAGAACCTGATTCAAAAACCATTGATATGCTGATGCGATTGAATCTGCCCGCCGGTGTGGATATCGAAATCAAAATTTAGGATATGGAAGTGATAGGTTCGCCGAATGGCGAAACCTGTCCTTGCATAATACAAAAGAATATAGTATACTAGAGCGGTTTTGGGAATATGGGGGTTCCCTTTACTGATGGTGTAAGAGTATCTTTATATGCGCACACAACCAAATCAGGGTGCTGCAATAAGGGTGCTGACTGCACGATCGAGAGATGATGCAGCCAAGCCCAGGCTGACAGTCTTGATTATATAAATTTTTGAAGGAGACAATCGATATGTTAAAAGGGCTGATCGGCAAGAAAATCGGCATGACCCAGATTTTCGATGAGAAGGGTGTGGCTACACCCATTACGTTACTCGAAGCTGGGCCATGTTTCGTTACCCAGGTCCGTTTGCCTGAAAAGGACGGTTACTCAGCCGTGCAGTTGGGTTTCGAAGAAGTTAAGCAGAAGCGCTTGACTGGTGGTCAATTAGGACACCTAAAACGCAATAATTTTCCCCCCTTACGATTTTTAAGAGAATTTCGCAGCAAAAATCCTGAAGTTCAAGAAGGCGATGTCCTGAAAGCAGACTTATTCGCTATCAAGGATCATGTAGACATTGTCGGAACAGCTAAGGGACGCGGTTTTGCTGGTGCAGTGAAGCGGCATGGTTTCCGTGGCGGTCCAAAGACCCATGGTCAATCTGACCGTCAACGTGCACCGGGTTCACAAGGTGCAACAACAACACCAGGTAGAATTTTTAAGGGTAAACGAGGTCCGGGTCACATGGGCAATGACCGGGTTACATCTCAGAACCTGGTGGTGGAATTGGTGGATGTTGAACGAAATTTGATTGGTGTGCGGGGTTCGGTTCCCGGTCCGCGTGGTGGCATCGTACTGATCAAGGAAGGACGAAAACAGTAGCAGAATTCGTTCTGTCACTGATGAAAAAGGTGCAAATATGGAAGTTGATTTGATGAACATGCAAGGTAAGAAGGTTGGGACGGTCGAGTTACCTGCCGAGGTTTTCGAAGCCCCAATCTCAGTTGATTTGATGCATCAGGCATTTGTACGTCAGATGGCAAATGCGCGCCTGGGAACGCATGAAACGCAAGTTCGTGGTGAGGTATCCGGCGGTGGCAAAAAGCCCTGGCGGCAAAAAGGCACCGGGCGGGCACGACAGGGCTCAATCCGTTCTGCGCAATGGAGCGGCGGCGGGCGTATTCATACACCGCATTCGCGCAAGTACACTAAGCAAATGCCGAGAAAAATGCGCCAGGCTGCACTTCGTTCTGCATTATCTGTAAAAGCGGCTGACTCCGAGATTGTCGTTGTGGATGAGATGAACCTGCCCCAGGTGAAAACTCAGTTAATGCGGGAAGCGCTGAGCCTTCTGGTTGGAAACGCAAGCACCCTGGTGCTCTTACCCGATCAACCACAACAATATGAGCAGATCAAGCTTTCTGCGAACAATCTTCCCGATGTGAAAACACTATCGGCGGGTTATTTGAACATTCGTGACCTGCTGCAGTTTGACAAAATTGTGATGCCCAAAGCAGCGATTGACCAGATCACCGCTCATTTGGGACGCCAAACAGGAGGCAAGGAATGACAACTATTTATGATGTTCTCCGCCGACCTTTGGTAACAGAAAAATCTAATTACCAGTTGAGTGATTTGCATCAATATGTATTTGAAGTTGCAGATGATGCAACACGTTCGCTCGTAAGAGATGCGGTTCAAACCTTATTTGATGTTGAAGTTTTGCAGGTGAATATCATCAATGTTCCTGCAAAGCGGTCTCGCCGATGGAAGAGTCGACGGTTGTTGGTGCGACGTCCCGGGTATAAAAAAGCGATCATCACTCTAGCTGAAAAGGATCGCATTCCGTTCTTTGAAGGTGTTGAATAATGGCTGTAAAAGTTTATAAACCCACCACTCCTGGTCAACGTGGAATGACCGGGTATTCATTCGAAGAGATTACCAAGACAAAACCCGAGCGCTCGTTAATTGTGATTCGCAAGAAACATTCAGGGCGCAACATGTACGGGCGTGTAACCGTTCGCCATCGCGGCGGTGGCAGCCGAAGGTTCATTCGCCTTGTGGATTTCAAGCGATTAAAACGCGGCATTCCTGCAAAGGTATCGGCGATCGAATATGATCCGAACCGCACCGCTCGCCTGGCGTTATTGGTTTATGGTGATGGTGAAAAAAGCTACATCATTGCTCCAGTGGGTTTGAAGGTTGGCGATCAGGTGATGGCTGGTCCAAGCGCAGATATCCGCCCCGGCAATTGCCTCCCCATTTCCAGCATTCCTGTGGGAACAATGGTTCACAATATTGAACTGAAAGAAGGGCGAGGCGGGCAATTGGTTCGTTCAGCTGGTGTTTCCGCTCAGCTCCTGGCGAAAGAGGGCGATTTTGCTCAAATTCGCCTGCCTTCTGGTGAGGTTCGTCTTGTCCGGCAGCATTGCTATGCTTCCATTGGACAGGTTGGCAACCTGGAACACGGCAACATTAAATTGGGTAAAGCGGGTCGTACTCGCCACAAAGGAATCCGACCGACTGTTCGCGGCACGGCAATGTCTCGACGCGACCATCCGCATGGCGGTGGCGAGGGACGGCAGCCGATTGGTATGCCTGGACCGCAGAGCCCGTGGGGTAAACCCACTGGCGGTTACCGCACGCGTCGCAACAAGAAGACCGATCAATATATCGTTCGACGCCGGAATTCTGGCAGTGGTCGTAAGTAGTCGAGTGTAGGAGAAGGACGAGGAATATGGGACGTTCATTAAAAAAAGGTCCGTTTGTGGACCCAAAATTACTCAAGAAAATTGAAGACATGAATACTCGCAGTGAGAAGAAAGTGGTTCGCACCTGGAGCAGGGCAAGCACCATTTTCCCGCAGATGGTTGGGCATACACTGGCTGTTCACAATGGTCGCAGGCATGTACCCATCTATATCACTGAGAATATGGTAGGTCATCGCCTGGGTGAGTTTGCACCCACCCGGCATTTCCGCGGTCACGCGGCAGAGAAATCTTCGAGGAGATAATCATGGCAACTGATGTACGTGCAGAATTAAAAAACTGTGGTGTCTCTGCTCAAAAGATGCGCCTGGTGATCGATCTGGTTCGTGGAAAGCGCGCCGTACAGTCTTTGGATATACTTCGATTTACGCCCAAAGTGGCAGCGCGTCACGTGCATAAATTGCTTCACTCGGCAATTTCGAATGCAGAAGAAAACTTTGGCATCAGCCGTGATGATTTATATGTATATCAAATTACGGCAGATGAAGCTCCCACTCGTAAATGGCGGCGGTTTGGGGCACGCGGAAGGTTTAAACCTCTCCTGCGGCGTTCATCGCATGTGAAAATCGTTTTGCGAGAACTGGAATAACCGTTCAGGTGCATTGCACTCATCTCTATTGAGGAGAAGATTAGGAAAGCGGAGAAAATATGGGTCGTAAAGTACATCCGATTGGATTTCGATTAAATATCAATAAACCCTGGCTGGGGCGTTGGTTTGCCTCTGGTGATCAATATGCCGATCAATTGCAACAGGATCTTGCTATCCGCGAAGCAATTCGCAAGTTTGATGACCGTTCTGGTATCTCCACCATTGAGGTGGAACGATTCCCAGGGAAAGTAAAAGTAGTTTTGCATACCGCAAAACCTGGCATTCTGATTGGTCGTAAAGGCGAAAACGTAAAAGTTATTCGCGGGCAATTGGAAGATTTGACCGGGAAAAAGATTGATTTAGAGATCAAAGAGATCAAGAACCCCGATTTGGATGCCTATCTGGTGGCAGTGAATATTGCCGGGCAGCTTGAACGTCGTGTAAGCTACCGCCGCGCGATGAAACGCGCCTTGCAACAGGCAATGCGGCAGGGCGCAGAAGGTATCAAAGTGGAAGTAGCCGGTCGCTTGAGCGGTGCTGAAATGGCGCGCAGTGTATGGATGCGTGAAGGGCAGGTTCCGTTGCAAACCCTGCGCGCGGATATCGATTTTGCCACCGCACGCGCATTGACCACCTATGGGATCATTGGGATCAAAGTGTGGGTTTATAAAGGCACAGTCTTACGCGAGCTCGAAGAGAAAGTTGAATCGACCGAAGGTGTCTACGTCAGCGAATAATATCCAGTACGATGCTGGATTTGAAGAGAGGTATCGATTATGTTAATGCCAAAACGAGTTAAATATCGGAAGCAGCATCGTGGGCGCATGACCGGGAAAGCGCTGCGAGGCGCTGAGATCAGTTTCGGTGATGTGGGCTTACAGGCTCTCGAACCGGGGTGGATCTCCGCAAGGCAGATTGAAGCAGCGCGCCGGGCTATGGTGCGTGTGATGCGCCGCCGTGGAAAAATGTGGATTCGGATTTTCCCCGACAAGCCTTACACCAAACGCGCCCAGGAAACCCGTATGGGTAAAGGTAAAGGCAATGTGGAGTACTGGGTTGCAGTTATTCTGCCCGGTAGAATCATGTTTGAGATCAGTGGTTTGCCTGAACAGGTTGCGGTTGACGCCTTGAAACAAGCATCTTATAAGTTCCCGATCAGGACCAAGGTTGTTACTCGAGAACAGTTGACAGGAGAAAAACTATGAAACCTGCGGAAATTCGTCTGATTTCGACAGAAGAATTGAAAACTAAGCTGGGTGATGCCCGGCAGGAATATATGAACCTGCGTTTCCAGGTGGTAACTGGACAGTTGACTGACACCAGCGGCTTGAAAAAAACCCGAAGGCTGATCGCTCGATATGAAACCATGTTGCGCGAGCGAGAACTGTCTGCCTTGCAGGAAGGTAACTGATGAGTAACACAAGAAGACGATTAATTGGTGTTGTGACCAGCAATAAAATGATGAAAACGTCCGTCGTGGAAATTACGCGTACATACCGCCACCCATTATATGGAAAAGTGGTGCATGACAAGAAACGCGTCAAAGCACACGATGAGTTGGGCTGCCAGATAGGCGACCATGTGCGTATCGTTGAAAGCCAACCGCTTTCCAAAGAAAAGCATTGGGTAATCGAAGCTATTCTGCGGCGCGAGGAAACTGACGAAACCGTGGAAGGAGCGTAACCCATGATCCAAAAAGAAAGCCGATTACACGTTGCTGATAACACAGGCGCAAAAGAGCTTTTGGTCATCCATATCATTGGCGGTTCAGTTCGTCGATATGGGCGAGTGGGTGATACTGTAGTTGCTACAGTAAAATCCGCAACTCCTCAAAGTTCTGTCAAGAAGAGCGAAATTGTCAAAGCGGTGGTCGTGCGCTGTTCTAAAGAGTGGCGGCGCGAAGATGGCTCCACTATCCGTTTTGATGATAATGCAGCCGTGATATTGGATACGGATGGTTCCAACCCTAAAGGGACGCGCATTTTTGGTCCGGTTGCTCGTGAGTTGCGCGAAAAAGGTTTTATGAAAATCGTGTCTCTTGCCCCTGAGGTTATTTAGTGGGCTGGGGCTGGATAGGAGCGAGGATATGAAAGCAAAAATCCGTAAAGGTGATCAGGTTGTTGTGATCAGTGGCAGGTTTGAAGATAAAGGAAATAAAGGCGAAGTCATAAAGGTTTTGCCGGATGAATCACGTATTGTTGTGCAGGGTATCAATATGCGCACCAAACACCAATCGCAGGTACAGGCGAAGGGAAGAACAGTGACACCGGGAAAAATCCGCTTTGAAGCGCCGTTTGACATTTCCAACGTGATGCTGGTTTGTCCGAAATGTAACAAGCCCACACGAATAGCCTTGTCACGAGATGGCGGCACCGTACAACGCATCTGCAAAAAATGCGATGCATTGATTGACGGCTAGAGTGCGTCTGGGAGTGATTGAATGAACAGGTTGAAAGAAAAGTATCAAAATGAAATAACACCAGCGCTGATGAAAGTGTTGGGCATGGAAAACAAGATGCAGATCCCACGCATTGAGAAGGTAGTTGTCAATATTGGCATGGGTGAAGCATTGGACAACCCGAAAGCACTTGAAGCAGCAGCAGAAGATATGGCGAAGATTACCGGACAACACCCGGTGATTACCAAAGCCCGAAAAAGCATTGCGAATTTCAAGCTGCGCGAAGGGCGCACGATTGGTGTAAAAGTGACATTGCGCGGTATGAAAATGTGGTCATTTCTTGATCGACTGATCAACATTGCGCTGCCGCGTGTGCGCGATTTTCGGGGAATCTCTCCGGATTCGTTTGATGGTCGTGGAAATTACACGCTTGGGTTACGCGAACAGTTGATCTTTCCTGAGATTGAGTATGACAAGATTGACAAAATCCGCGGAATGGAAATTACCATTGTGACCACGGCAGAAACCGATGCGCATGCATTTGAATTGTTACAAATGCTTGGAATGCCGTTCAGAAAGGACTAATATGGCGCAGAAATGTATGAAATATCGAGAAATGCGGCGAACCTACCCAAATCAGGTGAGGAACCGTTGTAAGATTTGCGGGCGTCCGCGCGGATATATACGCCGTTTTGGTTTATGCCGAATTTGTTTCCGTGAATTAGCGTTGAAAGGCCAGATTCCAGGTGTTCGGAAATCATCCTGGTAATTTGCTGGAGGAAAATTATGAGTGTGAATGATCCGATTGCAGACATGTTAACTCGAATTCGTAATGCAGTCATCACTGGTCAGACTGTTGTGGCAATGCCTGCATCGAAAATTAAAGCAGAACTGGCACGCATCCTGAAAGAAGAAGGTTATATTGAGGGATACGAGGTCGTTGAAGGGAAAATGCCGTCCCATCGAGTACTGCGCATCTGGTTGAAATACGTCGGAGAACGGCGGCAACGTAGCTCCGTTATCACCGGATTACAGCGCATCAGCCGACCTGGAAGACGTGTTTACACGCCAAAACAGGATATCCCGTGGGTGCTCTCGGGCATGGGGATCACGATTATTTCTACATCGAAAGGTGTGATGACCGGGCAGCGTGCTCGCCAGTTAGGTGTTGGCGGCGAGATCATCTGCAAAGTCTGGTGATCATAAGGAGATGAACCATGTCTAGAATTGGTCGATTACCGGTGGTGATCCCTGCCGGTGTGGAAGTAAAAATTGTTGGCAGTGAAGTGCAGGTGAAGGGACCGAAAGGTGAAATGAAACGCCTTTTTTCACCACAAGTAAATGTTGAAATTGAAGACAACCAGGTGGTGGTAACCCGGTCTTCTGAAGAAGCACTTGCTCGCTCACTGCATGGCACCACCCGTGCCGTCCTTAATAACATGATTACCGGTGTCAGTACTGGTTTTACGAAGGTATTGGAAGTACAGGGTGTTGGGTACCGTGTTGAGCAAGATGGTCAGAATGCCGTACTGCATGTTGGTTATTCTCATCCTGTTGTTGTGGAACCACCCAGTGGAATTTCCTTTGAAGTAGATACCCGTGCCCGCCAATTAAAGGTAATCGGGTTCGACAAGGAAGTGGTGGGGCAGACCGCAGCAAATATTCGGGAAATCAGACCACCTGAGCCGTATAAAGGCAAAGGGATCAGTTATGCAGGTGAGAAGATCCGTCGAAAAGCCGGCAAGACGGCTAAGTCGAAATGAGGTATGAATAATGGCTACGAAGTCAAGAAATGAAGCTAGGTTAAAAAGACATCGCCGTGTACGCAAGAACATCAGCGGGTCACCTGAAAAACCACGTCTGAATGTTTACCGCAGTTCTGAGGAGATTTATGCCCAGGTGATTGATGATGATGCCATGCACACCATCGCAGCAGCATCGAGTATCGATCATGAATTGAGAGGCACGTTGGACGGAAAAAATAAAACCGAACAAGCGAAAGCTGTTGGACAACTCGTTGCTAAACGCGCAAAAGAAAAAGGCGTTTCGACAGTTGTTTTTGACCGCGGCGGATACCGATATATTGGGCGGATCAAAGCCTTAGCCGATGCAGCTCGCGAGGGCGGGTTGGATTTTTAGGAAAAACTATAGCAAGGTGGAAAAGCTTTTATGGAAAGAATAGAATACCAACCTTTAGAAACTCAATACGATGAACGAGTCATCGATATCGCTCGCGTTGCTAAGGTTTTGAAAGGCGGTAGGCGATTTAAGTTTCGCGTTACCGTCGTAGTGGGTGACAACAACGGGCGAGTGGGTCTTGGCATTGGAAAAGCCAATGCGGTTCCGGATGCCATGCGTAAAGCAACCGAGTATGCGCATCGTTCCATGGTGAAAGTCCCCTTATCTGGAACGACGATTCCGCATGAGGTGCTCGGTAAGCTTGGCGGCGCAAAAGTGCTGTTAAAACCGGCGTCTCGTGGTACGGGTGTTATTGCAGCAGGTGGCGTTCGCGCAGTGCTTGAGGCTGCTGGCGTGCGTGATATTTTAACCAAATCGCTGGGCAGTACCAATACCCTAAACGTTGTACGTGCAACTTTCGATGCCCTGGAACAGTTAAAATCACCAGATGAGGAAGCACGCCGCAGAGGTAAACCGGCGAAGGATCTCATGCCCTTCTGGGAGCGGAGGAAGAATGGCTAGCAAAAAACAAGAGCCAAAAAAGTTGAAGATTACACTTGTTAGAAGTGTGATCGGTTATTCTGAGAGACACAAGGCTACAGTGCGTGCACTGGGATTGCGCAAGATTAACCAGACAGTAGAGCATGAGGATTGTCCTTCTTTGCGCGGTATGCTGGCGAAAATTGCACATCTGGTAATCATAGAAGAGTAGGATGCGTTATGAAACTAAACGATTTACGACCCAATGACGGCGCAAAGAAAAGCCGTAAACGAGTAGGGCGCGGTATTTCCGCTGGTCAGGGAAAGACCGCAGGTCGTGGCACAAAAGGGCAAAACTCCCGCCAGGGTGCAGGTGGCAATTTGTACCGCCAGGGTGGTAACCTGCCGTTCTATCGCAGGCTGCCTTTCATCCGCGGTGAAGGTTTTACTCCGCCAAACCAGGTGGAATATAACGAAGTGAACCTTTTTCATCTTTCGCGTTTTGCTGCTGGCAGTGAAATTACCCGCGAAGTGTTGTTAGAAGCCAACCTGATCAGTAAAGCACGGAACCCAGTTGTCGTTTTAGGACATGGGGAAGTGACTGTTCCCTTGAAAGTGCGAGTTGAGCGAGTTAGCAAAACAGCACGGGAAAAAATTGAAGCTGCCGGTGGCAGTGTAGAAATTATTGCCAAAGATGCTGAGTAGGGAAAATAAGGAGACTTCATCATGAAGCGGTCGGCTTGGCGTTATTTATGGAAATCTGAGGATATTCGTAGGAAGCTGCTCATCACTATTATGTTATTAGTGTTGTTCCGGCTGGCAGCGAATATTCCCGTACCAGGTGTGAACCGGGAAGCTCTGCGCCTCCTCTCTCAAAGTGGCGGCGCTGGAGCAAACCTTTTCAACCTCCTGGACCTGCTCTCCGGCGGAACGGTTTCCAATTTTTCTATCCTGGCGATGAGCGTTTATCCGTACATTACTGCCCAGATTATCATCCAATTGCTGACCCCAATTATCCCGGCACTGGAGAGAAAACTGAAAGAGAACCAGCGCGAAGGTAAAAAGTGGATGGAAAAATGGACGGTGATCCTGACCATCCCAATGGCTTTGCTTTCTGCAATTGGGCAAATCAATATCTTCAACTCCATGTCAACCTCTGGTGGGGGGGCGGTTTTGTTCAACTTTAGTTTTGCTGGAGAAGCCCTGCTGCCCACGGTTGCGACCTTATTGAGTATGGTCGCAGGAACCATGTTGGGTATCTGGCTGGGTCAGCTTATTTCAGAGTATGGTATCCCCAACCAGGGTCTCTCTTTGATCATTTTTGCGGGTATTATCGCAAGACTGCCTGCAAACCTGGGGGCGTTGTTGAGTGATAAGCAAAACGGCTGGTGGATGCTACTGATTGTTTTGGCTATCCTGGCGCTGACTGTTTTTGCAATAGTCTTCGTTCAGCAGGGACGCCGAAATGTGCCCGTATTGTTCCCTGGAAGACGGGTTGGCAATCGAATGTCGATGCCAGTCAAGAGTAATTTGCCCTTGATGGTGAACATGGCAGGCATGATCCCGCTGATTTTTGCACAGGCATTTCTGTCATTCCCTGCGATTGTTGCCAGTTATTTTGTCAATTCTGAAACAGCATGGGTGAGCAGTATTGCCACAGGAATTTACGAAACATTTAGCGGCGGTAATGCCTGGTATTCTCTGATTTATTTCGTCACTATCGTGGTGTTCACATTCTTCTATACGGATGTGCTCTTCACGCAACAGAATTACGGTGACAATCTCAAAAAACAAGGCGCTCAGATCCCTGGTGTGGTTCGGGGCGGACCGACGCAAAAGTATCTTACCAAAGTTCAACGGCGGATTACATTACCCGGCGCGTTATTCCTGGGTCTGGTAGCTGTATTGCCATTTGTCGTCAACCTGGCGCTGCCTGTTGGGAAAAATTTGTTCCTTGTCTCGTCTGCTGGCTTGCTGATTGTGGTCGGTGTTGTACGTGATACGTTTACCATCATTGAAACCGAGCTGAAAGTGCACGGTTATGATGAAAGTCTGATCAAAGGGTAAGGATGGCAAAGTTTATTGTGCTGCTTGGTCCGCCAGGAGCGGGAAAAGGAACGCAAGCTCAACGATTATCTGATGAGCTTGACCTGCCGCATATTTCCTCAGGTGATATCTTTCGAGAGAACCTGAAGCAGCAAACTGAACTTGGAAAACTGGCACAAGGTTTTATGACCCGTGGTGAATTGGTGCCGGACGACGTAACCATTGCGATGATTGCAGACAGGCTTACACGAGCGGACTGCGCAAACGGTGCCCTTTTAGATGGCTTCCCGCGTACACCCGCCCAGGCAAACGCCTTGGATGAGATGCTAAAGAAGTCTGGGTATTCTGTCAGTTGTGTCCCATTTATCAGCGTCCCTGTTGAAAAACTGGTCGAGCGGTTGGGAGGTCGTTGGAGTTGCCCTGCGTGTGGGCGTGTTTACCATCAGCAGTTCAACCCGCCTTGCCAACCTGGAAAATGTGATGACGACGGTGCTGACCTGTATCAGCGAGATGATGACCGCCCAGATACGGTTCGTAACCGAATTGAAGTTTATTTTGAGCAGACCATGTCTTTAATTGACTATTATCGTGAAAAAGGTTTGCTGGTCGAGGTAGACGGTACACAACAGATTGAGAAGGTTTCTGGCGACCTGTTGTCTGCCGTTCGGAGAGGTGAGTAAGTGCCCTGGTATCGCAGTATCACGATCAAAACGCCTGAGGAAATCAAGGTGATGCGCGAAGCTGGCAAAATCAATGCCGAAGCATTGGCTGCTGCACATGCTGCCATTCGCCCTGGTGCGACCACAGGTGATTTAAACGCTGCTGCTGAGGATGTGTTAAAAAAATACGGAGTGACTTCACCGTTTTATCACTATCCGGGTCCGTACCCTTACCCTGCCAGCACAACGATATCGATCAATGCAGAACTGGTGCACGGTATTCCAGGAAAGCGCAAGCTCAAAGAAGGCGATATCGTATCTGTGGATTGCGGTACCACCTACGAAGGATATGTCGCCGATTCAGCTTTTACTGCTGGCGTTGGTGAGGTATCTGCAGAAGCCTTCCGTTTGATGAAGGTAACTGAACAGGCGCTTTACATTGGTATTGAAAAAATGCGCCCTGGGAACCGCGTTGGTGATGTGTCATCGGCTATTCAGCGTTATGTTGAGAAACAACAACTGTATGTAACGCGTGAATATACAGGGCATGGTGTTGGACGCGCCATGCACGAGGGACCACAGGTGCCAAATTATGGCACTCCCGGTAAGGGGGTTGAACTGTGTACTGGTATGGTGATTGCCCTGGAGCCCATGGTTCTGTTTGGTACTCCGTACACCCGTACACTGCAGGATGAATGGACCGTGGTTTCAGCAGATGGTTCATTGTCGTGCCATTGGGAGCATACTGTTGCCATTACTGAAAATGGACCGATGGTGCTTACCCGGATGGAAGATGGAAGAAGCCCGGCGCAAATTGCTGGACAGTTAAATGATGAGATGGTATAATCAAAGCTTTGGCTAATTGAAGGAAAAGCCTTAAGGAGAAGTGAGATGAAAGTAAGCGCATCCATAAAAAAGCGCTGTGCGAAATGTAAAATCGTGAAGCGAAAAGGTATTTTGTACGTAATTTGTGATAATCCGAAACATAAGCAACGACAGGGATAAGGAAAAATGGCGAGAATTGAAGGTGTAGACCTCCCACGTGACAAGCGTATTGATATTGCGCTACGATATATTTTTGGTATTGGACCCACGCGCGCTCGTGAGATTTTAAAATCCACCGGCGTTGATCCCAGCACTCGTGTACGCGATTTAACTGAAGCAGATGCAAGCGCGATGCGTGAGTTTATCAGTCAAACCTATAAAGTTGAGGGTGATTTACGGCGCGAAGTTCAAATGAATATTAAGCGCCTGGTAGAAATTGGTTGCTATCGCGGTATGCGACATCGCCGCAACCTGCCCACCCGTGGTCAGCGCACGCGCACGAACGCGCGCACATGCAAAGGTCCTAAGAAGACTGTTGCAGGTCGCGGTCGCCGCCGTGGAGCAGCGAAGAAGTAATATACTGTTAACGCTGACAGACCAGAAAGAGAGAACCTTCCCTCTCGCGGCCTTTCTGGTCTGAGCGCAAAACAGATATTGAGATGGTTAGTGATATTTGTAAGTATGTGAGGTGATATGGCTCAAAATGTACGTTCAACGCGACGTGGTGCTACGACACGGAAAGTCAAGCGCACACTTTCTTCAGCACAGGTACACATATACGCTTCTTTTAACAACACGATCATAACGATAACGGACCAACAAGGTAATACAGTGTGTTGGGGTAGTTCCGGTTCGGTCGGTTTTAAAGGATCTCGTAAGAGTACCCCATTTGCCGCCCGTCTTGCTGCGGAGCAGGCATTAAAAGCTGCCCAGACGATGGGTGTCCAGGAAGTTGACCTGATTGTAAAAGGTCCTGGTCCTGGTAGAGAATCAGCGATCCGTTCCATGCAGGCTATGGGGATCAAGGTGCGTTCAATTTCCGACGTAACGCCGGTGCCCCATAATGGCTGCCGGCCTCCCAAGAAGCGTCGCGTGTAATCTGAGAGAGGGAAAATATGGCGAGATATATTGGACCGGCATGTAAACTTTGCCGCAGAGAAGGTGAAAAATTATTCCTTAAAGGTGAACGCTGCTTCACGGCAAAATGTGCCATGGATAAGCGTGCTTATGCACCCGGTGAACATGGACGTGCGCAAACAGCGCGAGGAAGCCGTGAGTCGGACTATGCCAAGCAGTTGCGTGCCAAGCAAAAAGCGCGACGGGTGTATGGTATATTAGAACGTCAATTCCGTCGTTATTTCGGTATCGCTTTAAAGAAACGTGGACAAACCGGTTTAAATCTGCTTCAAACCCTTGAACTGCGTTTGGACAATGTGATATTTAGAATGGGTTTTGCACATAACCGAAACCAGGCACGCCAGATGGTGAGCCATGGACATATCATGGTCAATGGTCGCCGAACCGATGTGCCTTCCATGCTGCTTCAACCCGGTGATAAACTCTTTGTTCGTGAGGAATCGCGCCGGAAACCATTCTTCAAAGACTTACCTGCAGTGGCGGAAAACAATGCCTGTGCAATTTGGCTGGAGCGCGATTTGAATCAGATGTCTGGTCGAGTCATCCGCTACCCAGAACGGGGCGAAATTGACGGTAATCTAAACGAGCAGTTGATCGTTGAGTATTACTCCAGGTAAAAGGGAAAGTTGAAAAAAGTGGTTTTAATTACCGGAGAGAGGTGAAAATTGGCCGCACAAATGAACATGGTAACTCCGAAAATTGAGCGTGAGGCAGAAGCTCGAAATTATGGGAAGTTTGTCATCAGTCCTCTTGAGAGAGGGTTTGGTGTTACGATCGGGAACGCCCTTCGTCGGGTACTATTATCTTCTCTTGAAGGTGCTGCCGTAACTTCCGTCCGGATCGTTGATGTCATGCATGAATTTAGTGATATCCCGGGTGTAAAAGAGGACGTCATTCAGGTGATGCTGCGCATTAAACAGCTTCGTATGATCTTGCATGATGTCGATATTGCGAACCTGCATCTTGAAATGCGCGGTCAGGGTGAAGTTACGGCTGCCGATATCCAGGTTCCTGCAGAAGTTGAAATCGTAAATCCTGAACTGTATTTGTTCACAGTCGATGATAGCAAAACCCATTTGGAAATCGATATGACGGTCGAACGCGGACGCGGGTATTCACCTGCCAACGAACGTATCGGAAACCTGCCAATTGGTGAGCTGCCGGTGGATGCCATCTTCAGCCCTGTAAAAAGAGTGAATTGGACAGTCGGTTCTTCTCGGGTTGGACAGAGCACAGACTTTGACCGCCTCGAGCTTGAGATTTGGACGGATGGTACGGTAATGCCCGAACAGGCATTAGGGAAAGCATCAAAAATATTGATTGATCACTTGCGCTTGATTTCTGGTGTAGGTGAAGAAGCCTTGATCATCCAGCCGGAAGAAGAAGTCTCCGGAAGTCATCTGACCAGTGAAGCTGCAGAGACCCCGATTGAGAACCTTGATCTTTCTGTAAGGGTGTTCAATTCTCTCAAGCGCACCGGCATTACCACGGTGGGCGATGTGTTAGAACTGCTTGATAAAGGTGATGAAGCAGTTATGTCGATCCGCAATTTTGGTGATAAGAGCCTGGATGAACTGCGGTTGAAGATGATGGAAAAAGGCTTCCTGGTGGAAGAGCAAAATTTAGATTTGGAGTAATTAAAATGCGACATCGCGTTTCTGGAAAGAAATTAGGTCGAAGCAGCAGCCAACGCACCGGACTTCGCAGAACAATGATAAAACAGCTATTTACCCACGAGCGATTGCGCACAACACGCGCAAAGGCTGAGTTTATTCGTGGTGAAGCGGAGCAGTTGATTACGTTAGCGAAGAAATCAGCGCAGGCGGAAGATGCCGCAAAAGTGCATGCCCGCCGACAAGCTGCAGCCCGTTTAGGTGGAGCGCCGGAAATTGTAAAAAAACTGTTCGATGATATTGGTCCTCGATTTAGCAATCGTAACGGCGGCTACACGCGTATGTTTCGGTTGGAACCGCGGCTGGGTGATGCTGCGGAAATGGTTGTACTGGAACTGGTTGAAGAATAATCCGTCCGGATTTTTTACCGGTATGGAATGGCACGTTACCAAGTTATTTTAGCTTACGACGGTACGGAGTTTCATGGCTTTCAGCGCCAGGGAGACACCCGCACAGTACAGTTGGAAGTTGAAAATGCATTGAGACGTATGGGTTGGCTGGGACGTTCGATCCTGGCAGCTGGTCGTACCGATACCGGGGTGCATGCCGCAGGACAGGTCATCAGTTTTGATCTGGACTGGCATCACCCGGTGGAAACGCTGGCAAGAGCACTTAATGCGTTTTTACCGCCAGACGTGGGTGTGTGTGATGTACGTGAAGCGCCAGATGATTTTCATCCTCGATTTGATGCACTCTGGCGGAGTTATCGCTATCATATTTACTTCCACCCGTACAAAAACCCGATGCAGGATCGGTTTTCCTGGCGGATCTGGCCCCAGGTGGATGCAGATTTGCTTCCTCAACTTGCCGAGATATTCCTGGGTGAACATGATTTTCGGTCCTTTGGTGGACCGATGAAACCAGGTGGAAATACCATCCGTACCGTTAGCTGCTCACGCTGGACGATTGAGCCAGGGGAGTGGGTTTTTGAGGTCAAAGCGAATGCATTTCTTTACCACATGGTGAGGAGGCTTGTCTTTGCTCAAGTCCAGGCTGCGTCCGGAAAAATCAGTTGCGATGAGCTGAGAGAATGTCTTCAGACCGGCGCAGCGCTTCCACCAGGTATGGCGCCTGCACAAGGGCTGGTACTTCAAGCAGTGGGTTACCCTGATACTGTTGCGAAGACGAACTGGCTGCATGGAGCAGCCTGATAATGTGGAAGCAAAATTTGGTGATTGCAGTACATAGATGCACAGTAAAAAGCTAATTTAACATCATAATTGGTTGTTTGGAGAAGATGGCAGTGGAAAAAACATATGTGATAAAAGGCAAAGCGGAATCGGAATGGCTGTTGTTCGATGCAAATGAACAAGTACTCGGTCGTTTGGCAACGCGGATTGCCGAAGCCCTTTTGGGGAAGCATAAACCCAACTTTACACCTGGTGTGGACATGGGTGATTTTGTTGTGGTTGTGAATGCAGAAAAGCTTCTTCTTACTCAGAAGCGTCTGGATGAGAAGATGTATTACCGACATTCCGGTTATCCGGGTGGTTTGAAGGAAATGAATCTGCGCGAAATGTTGAAAAAGCATCCTGATCGTGTGATCAAACGCGCGGTATGGGGGATGCTGCCCCACAACCGTTTTGGGCGGAAATTGCTCGGTCGGTTGAAAGTGTATGCAGGCAATGAGCATCCGCACGAAGCGCAAAAACCGCAGCTTGTTTCATAAGGAGTAGATAAGAATGGCAAGTCAGTATTTTGAAGGTGTGGGACGGCGAAAGGAAAGCTCTGCAAGAGTTCGCGTTGGCAGTGGCTCTGGTGTATTCCAGGTTAACGATAAAGAACTGGCAGATTATTTCACACGTTATGGCGACGTAGAAGATATCATCGCTCCGTTGGCTGCAGTGGGTTTGGATCGTGCTGCTTATGATATCACCGTCAAGGTGAATGGTGGCGGCGTTGCGGGTCAAACAGAAGCAGTGCGTCTGGGTCTGGCACGTGCATTGGTGAAAATGAACCCCGATGATATTTCTGCCTTACGCCGCAATGGTTATCTGACACGAGACCCCCGAGTTAAAGAGCGCAAGAAACCCGGTCTCAAACGCGCCCGCAAAGCGCCTACTTACACAAAGCGTTAAACCGTTTTGGATTTTATCCAGTAAAATACCTGGTGTATTCCAACATTCTTGTTGGGGTACACCATTTTTTAATTCAGGAAAATAACCATGCCTGTGAACGCAAAAACAGGAATCACTATTTTAGGACTTGGTCCTGGTGATGCGAAACAATTGACGATCGAAGCAAAGGACTGGCTTTGCCAAATAGATGAAATCTATTTGCGCACCCTTCATCACCCAACGATTCAGAGTTTCCCTACCCATTTGAAGATACACTCGTTTGATGATTTTTACGAGAAATTTGCCTCATTTGAAGAGGTGTACGCCCATATTGTAGAAAAGGTGCTTGATCTTGGTCAAAAGCAACCAGGGGTGACATACGCCGTTCCGGGGCATCCGCTGGTGGCAGAAGCCACATGTCCGGAGATCATCAGGCGCGCCAGGGAAACCGGGATACCGGTGAGGTTGATCGTTGGGATGAGTTTTATTGAACCAGTTCTGGCTGCGTTAGAGATCGATCCATTTCCACAAATGATGCTGATCGATGCTTTGGAACTGGGGGCGAAACAATACCCACCGTTTTCACCCGATACGCCTGTCATAGTGGCACAGATTTACGATCGTATGGTGGCATCTGAGGTAAAGATGGGATTAACCAGCGTTTACCCCGACGACCACCCGGTGCAACTGGTGCACAATGCGGGAGCGGCTGATTGTAAAGTGGAAAAAATGCCGTTGTTTGAGATTGACCGCTGTGATGAGGTTGGGTTGCGCACTGTGCTTTATCTTCCGCCTCTTGAAAAACACACGTCTTTTGAGGCTTTTCAGGAACTTGTAGGGCAGTTACGAGCCCCTGGCGGCTGCCCGTGGGATCGTAAGCAAACTCACGATTCATTACGGCGTTATCTGCTTGAGGAAACGTATGAGTTGTTAGATGCCCTGGATCAAAAGGATGAGGAAAAGATTGCAGAAGAATTGGGCGATTTGCTTCTTCAGATCCTTCTCCACGCACAAATTGGTATTGAAGAAGGCGAATTCAGCATGACGGATGTGCTTTCCGGAATCCACCAGAAAATCGTACGCAGGCATCCGCATGTGTTTGGAAATGTGACTGTTGAGGATGCAGATGGGGTAGTGGCAACCTGGGAGCAAATAAAAGCGGTAGAACGTGCTGAAAAAAAGGTGGCAGACGAGCCGGCAGGCAGATTAGAAAGCGTTCCCGCTGCGCTTCCCGCTTTGAGCCAGGCACAAGAAATCCAGGCAAGGGCAGCGCACGTTGGGTTCGATTGGGAAGATATTGCGCCAGTTCATGCCAAAATACTGGAGGAAATTGAGGAGGTCAGGCAGGCTGATGGCGAGGGTGAAAGAGAAGTAGAGATTGGTGACCTTTTATTCGCAGTGGTAAACCTGTCGCGCTGGTTGGACGTGGATGCGGAGACAGCGCTGCGGTATGCGAACCGACGTTTTAAGAACCGTTTCCGATTCATAGAAAGACGAGCCAATGAACAGGGGCGTGACTTGAAGGATATGACTCTTGCTGAGATGGATTTGATATGGGATGAAGCAAAAAGGAAGGAACGAACAAAAAGGTCAGAGTAAGAGTTTTCCAAACGGTTTTGCTCAATCTGGGAAAAAAGATTAATAATCTTTCATAGAATCTAAATAAAATTGAAACTAAACTTGACATAATTGAAATATGTGCTATGATTATTTAAGATTTATAGTGATTTTGCATCGGTTCGTAAAATGAATTTCTAAAAATGATATAATTAATAATTGTAAAAACTGAATATCGATGTAGGAGAAACCTCGTTAGGAGCATAGGATGGCAAAACATCAGCAATCTATCCCGGTGAAACCTGGAGAAAGAATCTTTATCAAAGCACATGCAACATTGGATATTGAAGGGTGGACAAATAGTGAAGTTCAGATTGAAACCGATTTAAATGTACAACGGATTCGGCGAGAGGATGAAGGGTTATTTTTAATGTTTGTGGATGATGCGTCGTTAAAGGTGCCGGAACAAGCGCGGTTGATTGTCCAAAAAGCGACCGGGAATGCTCGAATTCGTAAAATGCAAGGAAAAATCGATATCAGTTCGGTGAGTGGTAATCTTGCGGTTCAGCAAGCGAAAGATGTGAGGATCGATCGTGTCAGCGGTGGCTGCCTGGTGCAGAATATTGAGGGAGAGCTGGAGATTAATTCTGTCGGCGGCAGTTTGAAAGGGAAAGACTGCTTCGAAGGTGTGCGGGCAGACCGGATTAGCGCAGGGGTGGAACTTCTGAATGTGCAAGGCGAAGTCGATGTTCGTTCGATGGGTGATATTCGTTTTGGATTTCTCACCGAAAGCGTTGAACCTGTACGGCTGCGTGCATCGGGCAGTATCTCACTTAGCCTACCGTTCGAATTGAACGCTGAAATGAAGATTAAAAGCAATGCGCTTTTGACTGAACTGGTGATGGGTGACAGAAAAGAAAGAATTAATCACCGCAAGCATGTACTACTGGTGGGCGATGGGCGAAGAAAATTTGATCTTGAGGCAAATGGGAAGGTCAAAATTGTTGCTGAAAAGATTGAAGATACTGAGCTGCTCAATCTTTTTGAGGAATTGGAGACGCTTTGGAAAGCGTTAAGAAAAGAGAATGAAACCCGCAGAGAAGCGCGTGAAAAAATTCACGACAGAGAAGAGGGAGAACCCATCTCTGAAGGGATCGATAACGGGGTGGATATCTCGCTTGAGGAGATGGGAGAAGCGGAAAAGCGGGTGCAGGATGCACTGCAACAAGTTGAAACACGTCTCCAATCCATGGGGTTTGATACTGCTAAAGAGAAAATGGATAGCGTACCCGTATCTGAGACACCCGATTTGACCGGTGAACGGTTGATAATTATGAAGTTATTGGGAGATGGAAAAATCTCGATCGATGAAGCAGATAAACTTCTTGAAGCTTTAGAACGACGTTAGACCATTTTTTGAGGTGGAATGTGAATAAGAATCAGCAGATGATTTCGGTTGAGCCGGATGTCACCATTGTGGTAAAGGCGCATGGCAATCTTGATGTGCAGGGCTGGGAACATCCCGAAGTGGGTATTGTTACCGATATCAATGTACAGAAAATCAGGCATGAAAATAAATTACTCCGAATGCTTTTTGTCGAAGATTGCGAGCTTTCCATTCCTCAAGACGGACGGCTGATTATTGAACGTGTAAGCGGAAATGCACGTTTACGAAACCTCACCAATCAGTTGACCATCAATAAAGTACAGGGCAGCCTGGCAATACAGAATGCGAAGACTGTAACAATTTCACGCGTTTCGGATAATTGCATCCTGGAAAATATTGAAGGGGCAATTGAAATTGGTAAGGTTGGAGAAAACTTAAAAGGTAAAAATTTGCGCTCTTCGATTAAAACAGAACGAATTTCGGGAAGTATCCAGTTAAATTCGGTTGGGGGAAAACTAGACCTGCGCTCCGAAGAGCATATCGAAGTTGGCTTGACCGAGCAAAACCATGAGACGATTAATTTACGGTCATCCGACAATGTATTGCTGCATTTACCGATCAACCCAAATGCATCGTTGCAGATAAAGAGTAGTGGCGAGTATATTGTGGTGGATGTGGGTGAGAATCAGAAAAAGATACACGAGAACCGCTGCGAGATTCGCCTGGGTGATGGCAGCCAGAAAATTTCCATCGATTCAGGCAACCGGGTGAGGGTGACAGGTGAAGTTTTGGACGAGAAAGAGCTTCAGCGGTTGTTTGATGAACTGGATGTCCTTTGGAAAAAGGTAAAAGAAGACAGCGAAGCTCGTCGGGCTGCACGTGCAAAACAAGTCAACTGGGAGATCAGGATGGTGGAAGGGGCTGCCAAAATCGCTGAAGAAGCAATGAACGGCGTGGGTGTTCTCGCCGATCAAATTACGGATGAGGCAATTATCCAGGCTGAAATGCACGTTCAGGAAGCGCTTGAACGAGTTGAGAAACAGATTCGCAACCTGGGGTATGATATCTGGGTTGATAGTGAAAAGAGCACCCAAGAGAAAGAATCTGCCGATGTGACAGAGGAAGAAAAACTGATTGTGATGCGTTTGCTGCAGCAACATAAGATTTCGGTTGAAGAAGCCGACCGGTTGCTCGAGGCGTTGTCGGAAACTGCACACTAAAGTTGAAGATGTCATTTCGAAATTTTCATACTATAATCGAAGCGGGTAGTCCTGGTAAAACAATCCTCATCTGGTTCTAAAGAGACCGGTAAAAACCAAACAATGGTTGGTGGTGATATGGATAACGAGATCGAGTTGTTACAGAAAGTGGAACGAGGAGAACTTAGCGCGGTAGAAGCAGCGCGCATTTTAGAAGAAATGCAAGCACGTACTTCCGGAACAGTAAATCAGATTCCGGAAACGACTCGTGATGAAAATAGAGAAGATGCTCTTTCTTATTCAGACACGACGAGTGGAGACCTGCGCAGGTTTGGCAGAATGACCCGCTGGTGGGTAATACCCTATACTGCGGGCGTGCTCATTACCGCATTGGGGGCATTCTGGTTGTATCTGGGCTGGAATGGAGGACAGATTACCTTTGGCTTTTGGCTTGCCTGGATACCATTTTTAATGGGAGTTGCCCTCATGGCATTGTCCTGGCGAGCTCGGGCATCGCATTGGCTGCATCTTAAAATCCATCAAAAATCAGGTCGCAAACCGGAACGGTTTACACTTAGTTTCCCTTTGCCATTGGGCTTGGTTAAGTGGGCAAATCGGAACTTTGGGCATCATTTTCCTCCTGAAGTGCGCGGGATGGACCTGGATGATTTTATCGATGCGATTGAAGATTCTGTAACCAGTGAGAACCCCATTTACGTTTGGGTAGATGACGAAGAAGAAAGCCAGCAGGTTGAAGTATGGATTGGACGTGGGGCGGATTGGGAATGATAGCGTTTTGAGATCGACCATCCTTCATAATCTGCGTTTGGTTGTAGGGCTCATTTTCATCACAGGAGCCATTTTTTTGTTGTGCCGGGTGTTTCTGCCTGTTCCCGTAGAAGAGCGAGTTTTCCCTTTACCATCGTTTCAACTGATATCATCATCTGGCGAGATGGAAGAAACCATCATTTCCGAGGGGAAAATCACGGCTCATTTTTCGTCACCTCAGAAACTGAATATGGGCGATAAAACCTCGATCAACCTGTATCTGGATGTGGATGAATCTATTAAGAGCTTGCAGGGTTCTATGGTCGGGGAGAAAAATGTGTTAGCAGAGGCGCGCATCGATCTGCCGCTTGTACTGATTCAACCGGATGGAACAATCTCTCAACCTTTTAACCTGGTTTCTCCGCTTCATTTTCATTGGGATGTGGAGTCCTACCAGGAAGGAGTGGCAGAAGGACAGTTATGGGTCTATTTGAGCTTAGTTTCACAAACTGGGGAAACGGATCGACATGCCATGCTGGCGGTGCCGGTCTATTTAGAACAAGCTGCATTGTTTGGGCTTTCAGAGAATCAAATTAGCTGGATTGGCGCTGGTTTTTTAATAGCAGGGGTGTTTATCTTTCCAATTAAGAAATATATCCACATGAGAGGTATCTGATAGATTTTTCCCTAATCTGGTTTTCAGGTAAAAAACCCGTAGAATTGTGATAAAATTTATCTCGTATGACATCATAACGGGAGTTTTCTCTTCACCCATCATACAAAAAACCTGAAGGAGCGAGTATGCTGAGTGATTGGCTTTTCATTGGCATCTTTTTACTCATTGCGATCATCGTCCCAGCTATCGCAATTATCCTGGCAGCCCTCTTAGCGCCAAAAAAGCCTAACCCCATAAAAGAAATGACCTACGAATGCGGGATTGAAACAGTAGGAGAAACGTGGGTTCAATTCAAAGCGCAATATTATATTTTTGCACTGGTTTTCCTCATCTTTGATGTGGAAACGATTTTTTTGTTTCCGTGGGCAGTTGCATATAATCAACTCACGCTTTTTGGGATTATCGAGGCAATCATTTTTATCTCCATATTGGTTGCTGCCCTGGTGTATGTCTGGCGCAAGGGGGCACTCGAGTGGTCGTAATCAATTTAGTTTCTGGGCATAGACGGTAACTTGATGAATTTCTTTACAGATCCGGTAAGTTTTCTCTCGAGTTTGTTGAACGATTTACTTCTGGGATGGGGGTTATCTGCTAATTTAACCCAACTGGTCCTGTTCATCATCGGCGCAGGTCTACTTGCAACGCTACCAATGTTCTTTACGTTGGTATTAATTTGGTCGGAACGGAAGATATTGGGGCGCATCGCTGACCGGATCGGTCCAAACAGGGTGGGTCCTTGGGGCATCATTCAACCCCTGGCAGATATGGTTAAAATCTTCACCAAAGAATTAATCACACCGGCGGGCGTTGATAAAGTGCCGTATCAGCTTGCACCCATTTTGTCTATTGCGGGTGTTCTGCTTTTATGGGCTGTAATCCCATTTGGGATCAGCGTTGTTGGGGTTGACCTCAACGTGGGTATCCTTTACCTGGTTGCGGTTGGCGGATTTGGCGCGCTGGGGTTTCTATTTGCCGGCTGGGGTTCCAATAATAAATATGCGCTCCTGGGCGCTTTCAGGGCGATTGCGCAGTTGATATCGTATGAAATCCCTCTGGCTGTAACCTTGTTGATACCGGTGATGTTCTCAGGTTCAATGGGGTTAAATGACATTGTTGAAGGGCAAACGGTCTGGTATATCCTGATTTCCCCATTGGGTGCCTTAATCTTTTTTATCGCCTCTATCGCAGAAATTGGACGTTCCCCGTTTGATCTTCTGGAAGCCGATTCAGAACTGGTTTCGGGTTTTAACATCGAATATTCCGGGTTGAAATTCGGCATGTTTTATGTCGCTGATTTTCTTCACGCCTTTACATTTTCGATGATTTTTTCTACACTATTTCTGGGGGGATGGCGCGGACCCTTTGTGGAACAGGTCCCCTTGTTGGGATTTCTGTATCTATTTGTGAAAACAGCATTGGTCTGGTTTGTGGGTATTTGGATCAGGGGTTCGATGCCGCGTATCCGTATTGACCAAATGATCAATTTCAACTGGAAGATTCTTATACCGGTCTCACTGGCTCTCGTCTCCATGACGGCGCTGGTTGACAAGGTGCTGCCGAACAGTCTATTGATCCGTGTGCCGGTATTGTTATTTGTTAACCTGGTATTGTTCCTGGTTGCCGAACGAATTGTGCGTTTGGGTTCGAAGAAAAAAGTGCGCCCGGTTGTTGCCGTTGAGCCCTTTGCTGTTGAAAACTCCGGTGTCAAAGAAGCTGTGCCTACTCGTTCGATTGGAGAAATTGGATGATTACTGCCTTCCAAATTCTGTTTCTGATTGTTGCTGCAGTTACCTTATTTTCTGCTTTGATGGTGGTTACCACCTCAAAGCTGATGCACGCTGCATTGTGGCTCGTGTTGACACTCCTGGGGGTAGCCATCTTGTTTGCGATGCTTGAGACGCGCTTTTTTGTAGTGGTACAGGTGATTGTCTACATTGGCGCAATTGCCATCCTGATTATCTTTGCGGTTATGCTCACCCGCCGCATCATGCAAGATGATGCACCACAGGTGAATAAAAACTGGTGGGGCGCCGCGCTGGCTGCTGTGCTGTTTTTTTTGTTAACGAGCCTGGCAATGATAGGTTGGAAACCCTTTATGACACAAACGCGCACTGTGATTGAGGGCGGCGAAAACCTTGTTGAGCTGGGTAAAGCGCTGGTCGATCCTGGCGCGTATCTTATACCGTTTGAGGTGGCATCTGTGCTGCTGCTGGCTGCGTTGATTGGTTCGGTATTTATTGCGGTGGAAAGAAAAGGAGGGAAGGGATGATCCCATTATCCTGGTATTTGCTTTTTTCAACCGCATTATTTTCCGTAGGGCTGTTTGGCGTGCTGGCGCGAAAGAATGCCATCGCAATTTTAATGGGTGTCGAATTGATGTTGAATGCGGTTAATATCAACTTGTTGGCTTTTTGGTGCTACCTGTATGGCATTCAACTGGATGCTTTGGTATTTGTAGCGATTGTTTTTGTGGCTGCGGCTGCTGAAACAGCGGTGGGATTGGCTCTGATTATCTCAGCTTATCGCCGGCAGAATACGGTGATCCCTGAAGACATGGATTTGCTGAAAGGCTGATGGAATGAGTGTGATATCCGAATCAACTTTTGAAAGGCTGAACAACGAGATATGATACCTGAGACGCTTATCTGGCTGATTCCATTGCCTCCTCTGCTGGCGTTTGTTCTGATCTCTTTATTCACCCATCGTTCCCAAAAACTCAGCCATTGGGTTGCCATCGCTTCCGCGGGATTATCGTGGTTGTTGAGCATGGCGGTGGTCTACCGTGCAATCACCACCCCTCACCTTGCTGAACACCCTTTTCATTCCTTCATCGAGTGGCTGCCGACTGGTGATACCTGGCTCAAAATTGGCGTGCAGGTTGATCCCTTGACGGCGGTAACGCTGTTCTTTGTTGCCTGGACGATTTTCATGATTTTTATTTATAGTGTGGGATACCATAATTTCGGTAAACCCAAAGGGGATCACGACCGACCTGGGCTGCCACCTCATGGGGCAACCCTAAAGGATGAGCACGGGCACGCCCATAAAGTGCCTTCGGTAGAGCCAATGTACTCGCGTTTCTTCGCTTATTTTGGCTTATTCGCTTTTGGGATGTTTGCCCTGGTGGTTTCCGACAACCTGTTAACGCTTTACATGGCGTGGGAAATTATGGGTTTGTGTTCCTATCTCTTGATTGGTTTCTGGTATGGTAAGAAATCCGCCCGCAATGCAGCAGTTAAAGCGTTCATGACCACTCGAGTTGGCGATATGTTCATGCTATTGGGAATGGTTGCGCTGTACTCACTCACTGGCACGCTGGATTACAAATCGATCCTAGCTGACCATGCCACGCTGGAGATGCTGGCAACCGCAACGTCACCACTGATGGGCATGTCCTGGGCAGGATTGATTGGGCTGCTCATTTTCATGGGCACAATTGGTAAATCAGCACAATTTCCACTGCATGTCTGGTTGCCGGATGCAATGGAAGGTCCCACGCCTGTATCGGCGATGATTCATGCTGCGACCATGGTTTCGGCGGGTGTTTATCTCTCGATCCGTTTCTTCCCTTTGATCAGTGCCGGGTGGGTGTCGGGCGAACCCCTCAACACTACTATGATGATCATAGCAGCAATTGGCGCGTTTACTGCCCTGTTTGCTGCCACCATCGCGGTTGCACAAAATGATATCAAGCGTGTGTTGGCATACTCGACCATATCTCAGTTGGGGTATATGGTTGCAGCCATTGGGATTGGCGCTTATGTGGCAGCTGCCTTCCACCTGATGACCCATGCTTTCTTTAAAGCGCTGCTGTTCCTGGGTTCAGGCTCGGTTATTCATGGGATGGAGCATGGCGTGTTACACACCGGAGAAGCGATTGACCCGCAAGACATGAAGAATATGGGCGGATTATCGAAGAAAATGCCGGTTACCTTTTGGACGTTTTTGATTGGTGGTTTTGCGCTTTCCGGTTTTCCGTTGGTGACAGCGGGTTTCTGGTCGAAAGATGCAATCCTGGCGGGGGCGTTCAACGGCGGATATATGCTCGTCTTTTTCACGCTGGCGCTGGCTGCTCTACTGACCGCTTTTTACACGATGCGTCAGATTACGATGACCTTCTTGGGAAAACCGCGTACACGTTCAGCAGAACATGCGCATGAGTCGCATTGGACTATGACGTTGCCGTTGGCTATCCTGGCGTTTTTTGCGGCTTGTATCGGGTGGATTGGCATAGAACCGGGTTTTCCAGTGTTAGGCGGTTTGGTGCCTGACTGGTTGGGTGAATTCTTGGGTACGATGTTGGGTGAACATGGAGGTCATGCCGCCGGTCACAGCGTGATCCCGATTATCGTCTCTATGGTTCTGGCGCTGGGTGGATTATTCCTGGGGTGGCTGACATACAGAAACCTGGCAGCTGGCAAAGAAGACCCATTGGAAAAACCTCTTGGCAGGCTGCATACGTTGTTAAAGAACAAATATTACTTTGACGAATTGTATGATTTCATCTTGATTCGCCCTTCGCGTTGGATTTCGGAAACTTTTACGTATCAGTGGCTTGACCTTAAGGTCATTGACGGCATCCTCCACGGCATTGCTCATGTCGCGCTTTCTTTGGGAAAGCTCATCCGCAACGGTTTTGATGTACCGGTGGTGAATGGGGCGGGTGATGCCATGGGTGGAGGAACGCGCGGATTGGGAAATTGGCTTAGGCGAATCCAAACCGGTCGCGTCCAACACTATATGCTGGCTACACTGCTGATTGTCTTTATTGTTGTTGTGTTGTTCTACTCCTTTGTTTTTTAGGAAGGCGTCATGGATTTTTTCGCCAATCATGTACTCACGATAATCCTGTTCATCCCGACTGTTGTTGCGCTGGGGATTCTGTTTGTGCCGGGGAAAAAGGTGGGAGTCATTCGCTGGACGGCATTTTGCGCCAGCCTGCTTTCATTTATCCTTTCTTTGATCGTCTGGTCACAGTTTAACCCTTCCGGTGGGTTCCAGTTTGAGGTGAAGGTTGTCTGGTATCAGGCGTTGAATTCGAGCTTCCACCTGGGTATCGATGGCATTTCATTGACCATGATGCTGTTGACAACATTGCTTACACCACTTGCCATCCTGGCATCTTACAGCATCAAAGAAAAAGTTAAAGCGTATATGATCCTGTTTTTGCTTTTGGAAACCGGGATGTTGGGCGTCTTTCTTTCGTTGGACCTGTTGATTTTCTTTGTCTTTTGGGAAATCGGGTTGGTGCCGATGTATTTCCTCATCAACCAATGGGGTGGAAAGAACCGAAATTATGCTTCACTAAAATTCATACTCTATACAATGGGCGGCTCACTTGGGTTGCTTCTTGCCATTCAACTCATTGGCGTTCTTGCAGGCACGTATGATTTGCCTGAATTGTTTGTAATCATGCCCACCTTGCTTACTGGCGAAGCCTTTTTTGGGATACCCATTGAAACGGTTAAAGCGATTGCATTTTGGGCTTTTGTGATTGCTTTTGCCATTAAAGTACCAGTTTGGCCCTTCCACACCTGGTTGCCGGATGCGCATACCGAAGCACCAACTGCCGGTTCAATGGTGCTGGCAGGTGTCTTGCTCAAATTGGGTGCATACGGTTTTCTTCGGCTGGTCTTGCCGTTATACCCCGCTGAAAGCCATCAATATGCCGGTGCGCTTGCTTTGTTGGCAACCCTGGCAATTGTGTTTGGGGCGTGGGGGGCGTTTGGGCAAAACGATTTCAAACGGCTTGTGGCTTATAGCTCGATCAATCACATGGGGTTTGTGGTGCTTGGAATTGCTGCTGCAGCGATGGCTGCCAATACGCAGAATGCCCACATTGCAATGAATGGCGCAGTTCTTCAAATGGTCACGCACGGTCTGTCATCGGCTGGGATGTTCTTCCTGGTTGGCGTCATCTATGATCGTGCGCATACCCGCGATTTGAACGATTTTGGCGGGTTGGCAGCTATCCTTCCAGTTTATGGCGCCATTTTGATGTTTACTTCAATGGCATCGTTGGGCTTGCCGGGTCTTGCTGGTTTTGTTTCAGAATTTCTTGTGGTCAGAGGAGCCTGGTCTGTCTTTATGTTGGCAACAGCGGTGAGCATGATTGGTCTGCTGTTTACCGGAGCATACGTGTTGAAGGCACTTAAAAAGGTTTTACATGGTCCACTCAATGAACGCTGGTCCGGGCATTTGAGCGAAATGAATATTCGTGAGCTCATCATTATTTCACCTCTGATGCTGCTGATGGTATTGATTGGGGTTTATCCAGGATGGCTGCTGGAACTGATCAACCAGGCTGTGATCATGTGGTTTTAAGAGGTAATCAATGGGATTTCCAATACTGAGCATCAGCATCTTCTTACCCCTCATCGCTGGCGTGTTGATTCTTTGCCTGCCGGCAGAGCGCAGGGATTGGATCCGGCGTATTGCCTTAATCGCAGCAGGGATCACACTGATTTTGACGTTTATCGTCTATTTCAGTTACGACACAACTGTTGGCGGTTACCAGTTCTTAGAGAAAGCTGAATGGGTTCCTGCCTTAGGAATTTCTTATTATCTCGGTCTGGACGGGATCAGTTTACCGCTCTTCTTGCTGTCGGGTATTGTCCTTTTCTGTGGTGTACTGATTTCGTGGCGTGTGGATGACCGTCCGAGAGAATTTTTCTCATTCATGATGTTCCTTGGGGTAAGTGTGTTGGGTGTGTTTGCCTCGTTGGACCTTTTTCAACTTTTCTTCTTTTTTGAAATTGCTATTTTCCCAAAGTATTTGATGATTGTGATCTGGGGTTCACCCAAGACGCGCGAATACGGCGGCATGAAGCTGACGATTTACCTGTTTATCGGGTCGATGCTGGCATTGATTGGCGCATTGGCAATTTACAGTTCTTCCGGGTTGGGCACCTTCAACCTGTTAGAATTAGAACAGGCAGTGTTTCCAGAGACGTTCCAGCGCATCTGGTTCCCGGTGGTTTTTCTTGGTTTTGCCATACTGGGCGGTATTTTCCCGTTTCACTCCTGGGCACCGGATGGTCATGTGGCTGCACCAACAGCAATATCGATGCTGCTGGCAGGTGTTGAGATGAAGGTGGGCGCCTTTGCAGCATTGCGCGTGGCGATTATGCTCCTGCCGGATGGCGCTCAGTTTTGGGCACCCGTGATTTTTGTGCTGGCAACCATCAATGTGGTTTACGGAGCTTTTATTGCACTGATCCAATCTGATTTTAAATATGTGATCGGCTTTTCCTCTGTCTCTCACATGGGTCTGGTTTTAATCGGGTTTGCTGCTTTGAATCCAAAAGGTTTGTTGGGGTCTGGTTTCCAGATGTTTTCACATGGGATCATGACAGCTATGTTCTTTGCTATCGTTGGCATGGTCTATGACCGGGCACATACCAGGGAGATTTCGAAGTTGGGAGGGTTTTTCAAGAAAATGCCCTGGGCAGCAGTGGGTTTCATCATCGCAGGTCTGGTTTCAATGGGTATGCCCGGTTTTTCCGGCTTTATTGCTGAATTTCCCATCTTTATGGGCGCCTGGGCAAAGGCTCCTCTGGTTGCCATCATCGCCATCCTGGGCGTTATTATCACCGCAGGATATATTTTGTTGGTAATTCGGAGGGTCTTCTTTGGTGAACTGCCAGAAGAATTCGCTGAAACGAGCGGAATTTACCTGACCGATAAGATTGCAATTGGATTGCTGGCAGTGGTTATGGTCGCTTTGGGGTTGTTCCCCTCATTGATGGAACCGATATTGCAATCTGGCGTGGATCGAATCCTTGTGTTGCTGGGAGGCGCATAGATGATGACGGATATTGGAACTTTGCTGTTGACGATCCTCCCGGAGATTTGCCTTCTGGTTCTGATGGCGGTTATCCTGGTATTCGATTTGACATGGGCGAACAAGCGTAACTTTGGACTGGGTTGGGTGGCTTTTATCGGTTTGCTGGTAATCATCTTGACCAGCCTGTTGGTTAACCCGCTTCCCAAAGAAGGCACATTGACCTGGGGGGGGATGCTGCGTTTTGATTCAGCCGGTTTCATTTTCCGCTTGCTCTTCTTATCTGGCGCAGCGTTGACGGTTTTGTTGAGCATCCAACACGCAGAGCTGGATAAAAAGGGTGAGTATTACTTGCTCTTGTTGGTGAGCACATTGGGAATGTGCCTGATGGCTTCGGCAGCAGACTTAATCATGCTCTACCTGGCAATTGAGACCACATCCATTCCGTTGTTCGTCCTGGCGGGTTTTTTGGTGCGTGAACCGAAGTCGGTTGAAGCAGGTATCAAGTACCTTTTGTTTGGAGCCATGACATCGGCTGTGATGTTATTCGGTTTTAGCTGGTTGTATGGGTTCAGCGGCACAACACAGCTTTATGAGCTGGCATGGGCATTGAAATCGGTTCCGGTTTTATCGGTAGTGGCTGCTGTGGTGATGGTTTTGATCGGTTTTGGCTTTAAGATTTCAGCCGCTCCGATGCATTTCTGGGCGCCAGACGTTTACGAGGGTGCACCGACACAGGTAGCTGGCTTTTTATCCACTGCGTCAAAGGCTGCTGGATTTGCGGTATTGATGCGTGTGCTCCTGGTGGTTTTCCCATTCCATACTGCTACATGGTCTTTGATGCTGGCGGTTTTAGCAGTGTTAAGCATGTTCGTTGGCAACCTGCTGGCGCTGGCGCAGAAGAACATCAAACGCCTGCTGGCGTATTCCTCGATAGCGCAAGCCGGTTATATCCTGGTGGGTGTGGCTGCCGGAAGCGCTCTGGGCATCAGCGGCACAGTTTACTACCTGATCGCTTATCTTGTCACCAACCTGGCAGCCTTCGGCATTATCTCCATTGTGGGTCGGACGATAGGCTCAGATGAGATTGCATCTTATGCTGGTTTAAGCAGGAGGTCTCCTGCGATGGCTTTAGCCATGCTCGTAGCAATCCTCTCATTGGGCGGTATTCCGCCATTTGCAGGATTTTTCGGCAAGATGCTTGTGTTCACGGCAGCGATTCAATCGCAGATGGTCTGGCTGGCAGTGATTGGTATTACCAATGCTGTGATTGGTTTATATTATTATTTGAATGTCTTAAAGGTGATTTACCTTTATCGGTCTGAAGACGAGGAAAAACCATTGCCTGTGTTCCGAAATTGGGCAATGGCTTTGAGCGTTTGTATGATTGGAATTGTTTTGATTGGTACCTTGATGGCTCCCTGGTTCGGCTGGGCGAGCGAAGCTTCGCTGTCTTTGTTTGGTTATTGACTTTGAAAAATCAGGCTGTTATAATCACGCGCATGACTTCCCAAGACAGCGAAAAAAATGGCGGTAAGCAGTATTTCTTTAACCTTGCTTTGGCAGCAGTAGCCGGACAGGTAGGATGTCTTACATTAATCATTGTGCTGGCGGCAGTTTTCGCCGGTTTATGGTTGGACAACCGGTTTGACACCAAGCCGATGATTACGTTGATACTGGTATTTGGAAGTCTGCCGGTCACTCTTATTTTGATGTTTGCTATTGTAAGAGGAGCGACAAAAAAGATGAAACTAGGCAATTCCTCACAATTAGAGGAAAATACTCAACCGAAGGAGGAAAACGAACTTGGCTGAAGAACAAAAGACACGCAAGTGGCGTTGGGGCGTCAATCGCTGGATTGTCCTTCTCTTAATTGTTATCGGCTTTTTTGGCGCTCGCGCATACTCTCCCATTCAGCCACATGTACAGCTTCCCGCTGAGGCACTGACGGACACCATCTCGCTTGGTCCACTGGGTGAAGTCGCATTGACCAATACCATTGTTGCCATGATCCTTGTGGACATCATAGTGGTATTGATTGCATTGGCTGTACGTGGGGCAGTAAAACGTTCGGAAAGTGAAGGGTACACGATGGCACGCGGTCTTCCGGGTGCGATTGAGATGTTGTTTGAGTATCTTTACAACATGACCGAAACGACTGCCGGTAAATGGGCAAAGAGTATTTTTCCGTTTTTTGCTTCGATCACATTGGTTGTACTGATTGCAAACTGGATGGAGTTAATCCCTGGTGTGGACAGCATTGGTTTGCTGCACCATTCCGAGCACGGCTATGCGACTCAACAAATTCTTCCTGGGGTCAACGCCATCGTAAAAGAAGAAGCGGAGCATGGTAGTGGTTATCATGTCATACCTTTTGTGCGGGTTCTTTCGACCGATTTGAATTTCACCGTTGCGCTGGCGCTGGTCTCCGTCGTCATGACCCAGGTAATCGGTATACGAGCACAGGGAATGCGTTATTTCACCAAATTTTGGAATACCAAAACATTCTTCTCCAAACCGATTTTTGGGTTGATCGATTGGGCAGTTGGTGTGTTGGAGATTGTTTCAGAGATTTCAAAAGTGCTCTCGTTCTCCTTCAGGTTGTTTGGAAATATCTTTGCCGGATCGGTTATGCTTTTTGTGATTGGTTCGCTTGTACCCGTAATAGCGCAAGCAGGTTTTTTGGGTCTGGAATTTTTCGTTGGATTAATCCAGGCGATTGTCTTTGGTATGCTCACCATGATCTTTATGGCTATGGCAACCCGCAGCCACGATCATGAAGAAGAACATCATTAATAAACAGGAATCGAGGAGGTTATAGTTATGGAAGGTGATATCGTTGCTGCCGCAAAGTTGATTGGTGCTGGTCTTGCGATGATTGGTACGATTGGCGCTGGAGCCGGGATTGGTATCGTGGTGAATGGCGCTGTCCAGGGTATGGCACGCAACCCAGATGCTTCTGGTAATTTGCTGACCAATATGATCTTGGGGATTGCGTTCGCTGAAGCGGTTGCTATTTACTGTCTGGTTGTGGCACTGCTGATCCTGTTCGTTTTCTAAACGAATGGCATAACCAACAGAAAGGAGTATTCCCTTGGAAGGTTTGGGCATTAACTTAGGGTATCTAATCGTTCAAATATTGAACTTCGGCATCCTTTTTGTCGTCGTTTATACCTGGGCAGTAAAACCGATTGTAGGTATGTTGGAAAAGCGCCGAAAAGCGATTGCTCAAGGTTTGGAGGATGCACGCATCGCGGAAGAAGCGCGAGCGAATGCCGAGCGTGAAGCAGAAAAAATTATCACCGAAGCTCAACGAAAAGCAACGGATGTGGTTCGCGAGGCTACTGCCCGCGCTGAAACCGCAGCAGCCGATGTCCGCAGCGCAGCAGAAGCTGAAGTTGAAAAACAACGCGCCGCGACCATGTCGGAACTTGAACATGAGCGCGAACGTATTCTGAGTGATATGCGCGGTCAGATTGGCTCACTAGCAATCGCTGCTGCACAAAAATTGATCGGCGAATCGCTGGTACAAGACGATTCACGCCAACGATCCTTACTAGATGAGTTTTTCTCTGGCGTAAAGGCGGGTAAGCTCACGCTGCTCGAAGATACTCAGATTACCGGTAACACGGCTGAGGTGACCAGCGCACTGCCGTTGACAGCAGAAGAGCAGGAAACGGTCAAAAAAGATGTGCTCGCTGCCCTTGGCGGGAGTGGTGCAACGATCAGCTTTCGCGTCAACCCGGCGATTTTAGGTGGTTTGATTGTTAAGGTTGGCGATCGAGTAGTAGACGGATCTGTTGCCGGGCAGCTTCAAGAATTGCGCGAGTCGTTATAACCCCCTTTGGAATGAGAATGAACAGGACACCCGGAAGAATTCACTTCTGCCGGGTGTTTTCTGATTTGTGAGCGCTCCCTTAATGATTTTGCGATGAAAAAAGGGTAGAATATATAGAAATGACCGGTTTTGTCCCTCAAACTCTAAAAGACCTTTTCAGAGAATATCCCGGGGTCTTCTCCGGTGATCTCGATGCTTGTTCCGTCCAGGTAACAGGAGTGGCGTATGATTCGCGGCAAGTCCATCCTGGGTATGTTTTTGTTGCTCTGGAGGGTCTCCAAACGGATGGGCATGACTATATCCCCAATGCCATCAGCCGTGGTGCTTCTGCTGTGATTGGGTCGCGCACTATTGAAGGTTTATCTGTGCCGTATCTCTGTGTGCAGGATACCCGGCATATCCTGGCATATCTCTCGGCAGCTTTCTATCGTTTCCCGGCAAGACGGATGACAGTGGTAGGGATCACGGGTACAGATGGAAAAACGACCACCACTAACTTGCTCTTTAAAATTTTACTGGCAGCAGGGAAACGGGCAGGAATGGTTTCAACAGTGAACGCGGTGATTGGGGATGAGGTTCTTGACACCGGTTTTCATGTCACTACACCGGAAGCCCCGGAGGTGCAGCGCTACTTGAGCCGAATGCTGGCAGCAGGTTTGACGCACGTGGTACTAGAAGCGACCTCGCATGGATTGGCGCAACACAGGGTAACCGGTTGTGAATTTGATATTGGTGTGGTCACCAATATTACCCACGAACACCTGGATTATCACGGCTCTTATGAGGCTTATTGGGAAGCAAAGGGGAAGCTTTTTGCTGGACTGTCCAAAACGGCATTTAAACCGCGCGGGAACCCACGACTGGCGGTTCTTAATCTGGATGACCAGTCGTATGATTATTTGTGCAAGCTCAGTGAAGTAAAGCGGGTTGCGTATAGTCTTAAACGTCATGATGCAGATATCTATGCCACCCATATTCAGCATAACCCTGACGGATTGCACTTCGATGTCCACGTTGCCGGGTCTGAGTTTCACCTTTCCAGCCCACTGATTGGTGAACATAATGTCTCGAACTGCCTTGCAGCGGTGGGGGCAGCATATTATGGCTTGGGGATTGAACCAAACGCGATCGGTGCGGGTATTCAAAGCCTGCACAGTATACCGGGAAGAATGGAACTGGTCGACAGCGGGCAAGACTTCATCGCAGTGGTTGATTTTGCCCACACCCCCAACGCACTGCGCCGTGCTTTAGAGGCAGCCAGGACATTGACAAGCGGACGTGTTCTGGCAATCTTTGGTTCTGCTGGCTTACGAGACCGGCAGAAACGCCGTTTGATGGCTGAAATTTCAGCGGAGATGGCAGATATCAGCTTCTTGACCGCAGAAGACCCAAGAACCGAATCTCTGGATGATATTTTAGCGGAAATGTCGGATGCCATGCGCAGCAAGGGCAGAGTGGAACACGAGACTTTCTTTTGCATCCCTGACCGTGGAACAGCCATTCTGAATGCAGTGCGAACCGCTCAACCTGGAGATGTGGTTATCTCGTGTGGGAAAGGGCATGAACAGTCTATGTGTTTTGGTGAGACAGAATACCCGTGGGATGACCGTACAGCCATGCGTGCTGCGTTGGCGCTTCATTTAGGCTGTGAAGGACCCACAATGCCTTATTTGCCCACGCAAGATTGATTTTTTCAAACAAACAAAAAACAGGCTGCATTTATCTCTTGATGCAGCCTGTTTTTGTTCTTTAGAAATGTGGTTCTAGTGTCTGCGGTCGCGGTTATCGCGACGTTGCCCGCCATCCCGGTTGCCGCCGCCAGGGTGCTGACCAGTACCGCCGCGGCTGCTCTTGCGCGAATCGCTGGCGATGGCTTCTTCCAACGTCCAGTCTTCCAGCACAGCCTGTCGGGAGAGACGGATTTTTCCGCCTTCATCAATACCAGTCACCATTACAGTGATTTCGTCACCGACACGGACGACATCTTCCACTTTGTTGACACGAATTGAATCAAGCTGTGAAATGTGAACCATGCCGTCGATGTTGGGGAGAATCTCGACGAATGCGCCAAAATCGGTTGTGCGCACGACTTTTCCGGTGTAGATATGCCCCAGTTCGGGGGATTCGGTGAGGGAAAGCACCATGTCGCGCGCCAGGGCTTCATTGGCTGCATTATCGGCTGCGATGTAGACCGAACCGTCGTCCATGATGTCGATCTGTGTATGCGTTTCTTCCTGGATGCTGCGGATGGTCTTACCGCCGGAGCCGATGACTGCGCCGATCTTGTCCACAGGTACTTTGACAATGGTGATGCGTGGGACATGCGGTTTTAGTTCGGGGTTGGGTGTGGGGATAACCGCAAGCATCTTGTCGAGAATTGCCATCCTGCCGCGCCGGGCTTGTGCCAATGCTTCTGCCATCAGTTCAGTGGTAATTCCTTTGATTTTGATATCCATTTGCAGCGCGGTGATGCCTTTGGTGGTTCCTGCAACTTTGAAATCCATATCGCCCAGGTGGTCTTCCATGCCGAGAATGTCAGTCAGAATGGCGTATTGATTGCTTTCCTTGACCAATCCCATTGCAATACCAGCAACAGGAGCTGAAATCGGCACACCGGTATCCATTAGTGCCAGCGTTGAACCACAGACTGACGCCATTGAAGATGAGCCATTGGATGACATAACCTCGGAAACCAAGCGGATGGTGTAGGGAAATTCGGTGACAGGGGGGAGAACTGGTTCAAGGGCACGTTCCGCCAGAGCGCCATGCCCGATCTCACGCCGGGAAGAGCTACGCAGGGGTTTTGTCTCACCGGTGCAGTAAGGCGGGAAGTTGTAATGATGCATGTAACGTTTGGTTTCGGTGGGGGTCAGGCTGTCCAATTCCTGGGCATCTTTGGGGGTACCAAGTGTTGCCAGGGTGAGTGCCTGGGTTTCGCCGCGGGTGAATAAACCGGAACCGTGTGCCCGCGGGATCAATCCTACCTCACACCAGATAGGGCGGATTTCTTCCATTTCGCGTCCGTCGGGGCGTTTGTGCTGTTGGAGAATGCGTTTGCGGATAATTTCGCGCTCGACCTCATCGAAAGCTTGAGACATCGCGTCGGCTTTTTCTGCATCTTCTTCCGCATACTCACTGATGTATTGCTCTTTCATCTTGCTTAAGCCATCGTAAAACTCGGCTTTGATGTAAGGGGCATCCATCAGTTTATTCATGTCCACTGTCAGGCGGTCGCGGATTGAATCGATCAAGGATTGATCGCCGGGGAAGAGTTCAACTTCACGTTTGGGTTTGCCGACTTCCGCAGCCATTTTTTCAATCGTTTCAATGATGGGCATGATTGCTTCGCGTGCATATTCAAGCGCTTTGATCATGTCTTCTTCCGAGACCTCATTTGCACCGCACTCTACCATCAGGATGGCATCACGTGTACCGGCAATACGCAAATCCAAAACGGATTCGTCCATTTCTGCAAATGTGGGGTTGGTGATAAAAGCACCATCAATCATGCCAACGCGAACTGCACCAACAGGTCCTGCCCAGGGGATGTCGGAGATGGCAATCGCGGCTGATGCGCCGTTGATTGCCAGGATATCCAACGGGTTAACCATGTCTGCAGAAAGTGAAGATAGGATGACCTGAACTTCATTGCGCATACTTTTGTCAAACAGAGGGCGTATGGGTCGGTCTACCAGGCGTGCGGTCAGGATTGCATCTGTGCTGGGTCTGCCTTCACGTCTGAAGAAGGATCCGGGAATTCTGCCGCCGGCATACATGCGTTCTTCGTAATCGACGGTTAATGGAAAGAAATCCTGCCCACTTCGTGGCTCGGACCCCATTGTTGCTGCGGCGAATACGACCGCATCCCCGGTTCGAACGGTAACAGCGCCGCCAGCTTGGGCAGCGAGTTTTCCCGTCTCGAAGGTGATGGTTTGATCACCTAACTGGGTTGTAAATTGTTTTGCTTCTGGTTTCATTACCTTTCTCATTTCCTGCCAGGTCAGCAGGGTCAGGGACTGAAAATGAGCGAGGACGGAAGTCCTCATCCGTTTTCAATACCCAACCCATTATTGGTCGACTCTGGCAAATACTAAATATGTATAAAAATAGTTTACCCCAAAATGGTAAAAAAATGAGTAGATGCGGTCAGGCATCTACTCATTTGAGTGACAAATGCTATCGGCGCAAGTTTAACTTGTCGATAATGGTGCGATAGCGAGCAAAGTCGTTGCGTCGAACGTACGCTAAAAGCCTTCTGCGTTGACCCACCAGCTTCAGCAATCCACGCCGAGAGGATTGATCCTGCTTGTGTGTGCGAAGATGTTCGTTCAACTGAAGGATGCGTTGGGTCATAATGGCGATTTGCACTTCCGGCGAACCGGTGTCTGAGTCGTGCGTTTTAAACTGATCGATAATCTTACCTTTTTCTTCTTTTGATAAAGTCATGACGTCTGCTTTCTCCAAATTATAATACCTGGCAGGTCTCCAATCCTTTAGCCATAGCCAAAGAACGGACCAGTCAAGGACTGAATTATAACAGATGTTTGAACCGGTTGGAAGATGATTATTCGTAGAGATGATTGGATCTCAGGTTGGATAAGACAGAACGGATGGAAAGCTGTAACTCCTTGGGGAACAAACCGAGATTTCGGCGGATGAGGCGGATCGTCTCATGCGGTGGATTGCGCAGCAGGATTTGCTTGAAAAGAAAACTGGTTTCCGACGGTGAACGCTGGATGAAGGCTTCTACCAGGTTTTGCATCAGCGCCATCATACTGGCATGGACTTTGAGAAATTGTTCGGTGGCAAGTTTATAGAGATTTGGCAGGTAAGGAAAGTCAAGGTCTTTCACACTGGCAATCAAAGCACGTATGCCTATTAACCGCAAATCCACTTCACTGGACTGAATCCAGCCCTACAATAATAGAAGCCAGGTCTGCGGTGCAGACCGTCTCAATGCACCAAACCCCTCTTCAAACAGCAAGTTGAGGATGTATGGGTCATCGCCTGGTTTGATAAAGCGCTTCATTTGATCGATTAGATCATCAGGTGATTGAACTTGCACCACACCCAACAAAGAGACTGCAAGCTGCCGTACTTCAAAATAGGGGTCCTGCCATAATAGCAGCGCCAGCTCTATGGCTTGCTGTGGGTTTCTTTCTACCTGTGGTTTGAGTGCCAGAACCAGTCTTTGCGGAATGATCGGGGGAATGTAATATTGAGGAGCCTGAGTATTCTTCGGGGCATGTTCGCCGGGGCGAAATGACCAGTTTGCATAGCGTTCATAGAGTTCCTTCAACGTATGAAGGAACTCCTCTGGTCGGTCAAACCGTTTTGCCAGAAAATCAATTTCATCGGTGATTCTGGCTAATTGAATAGCCGGCATTCGGACCTCAGGTCTCCTCAATAAGGTTCAGTATGCTTTACTGATATAGGCTTTCTCGTTCGCGGGTTTTCCACAAACAACGCACTTGCCGCTGCCAGATTGCTCCAGTGGGATGTTGCGTGTGGTCGCTTTGGTATCTTCTTTGATCTTTGCTTCGCAGGCAGGATCACCGCACCACCAACTGTATGCCCAACCGTTTTGAACCACTTCGACCAATTCATCATAATCCTTTGGTTCGTGGATATTGGTATCACGAAATTGGGTTGCTTTCTGCAGCAAAGATGCCTGGATCAATTCCAGGGTATTTTTCACCTGCGCAGCCGCGTCTGCCAGTGGAGCGGTGGATTTGCCGGGTTTGCCGGGGATATCGCGGCGAGCGAAGGTAATCACGCCGTTTTCAACATCTTTTGGTCCAATTTCGATGCGCAACGGCACACCGCGCATTTCCCAATCATTGAACTTGAAACCGGGAGTTACTTCTTCACGGGCATCCACTTTGAAGCGAATACCTTTGAGTTGAGCGCATAGCTGGTCGACGGCAGCCATTACGGAAGTTCTCTCATCGGGGTTGCGGTAGATGGGGACGATGACCACCTGGACAGGAGCAAGCCGGGGTGGGAGCACCAAACCCTGGTCATCGCCGTGGGTCATGATGATTGCACCAATAAAACGAGTGGAAAGACCCCATGAAGTCGTCCAGGCATATTCCAATTCATTGGAGCGATTGAGATACTGAATGTTGAAGGCTTGGGCAAAATTTTGACCCAGGTCATGAGAAGTACCGGCTTGCAGTGCTTTGGTATCTCCCATCATCGCTTCGATGGAGTAGGAGTTAAGAGCGCCAGCAAATTTCTCAGATTGACTTTTTCGCCCCTGGAGTACCGGTACGGCAGCTTCATTGATGGCAAAGTCGGTGTAAACGTTGAGCATTTTGATGGTCTCTTCCAGCCCTTCTTCATGGGTGGCGTGGGCAGTGTGACCTTCCTGCCAATAGAATTCCATGGTACGCAGGAACAAACGGGTGCGCATCTCCCAGCGAACGACGCTGCCCCACTGGTTGATTAAAACAGGCAAATCGCGGTAGGATTCGATCCATTTTGAATACATGTACCCGATGATGGTTTCAGAAGTGGGTCGCACGACCAGCGGTTCTTCCAATTCCTGACCGCCGCCGATAGTGACTACAGCGAGCTCGGGCGAGAAGCCTTCTACATGTTCCTTTTCCTTTTCCATGAAGGATTTTGGGATTAAGAGTGGAAATGCAGCGTTGACGTGACCGGTTTCTTTGAAGCGTTGATCCAATGCAGCCTGGATGTTCTCCCAGAGAGCCCAACCATACGGTCTCACGACCATGCAGCCACGAACCGGTGCATAATCTGCCATTTCTGCTTTCAAAATGACCTGGTTGTACCATTCGGAAAAGTTTTCACTACGGGGCGTTAATTTATCTTGAGACATATCGTTAATCGATTCCTTTTAAACGTTGAATGGTTTGTTGTTGGTAGCCAATTCGAAGTTTTTTACCAATGCCCGAACGGCAGAATCGACATCATCAAAGAACTGAAGAAAGTAAAAATCTTCTGAGGAGATGTATTTTGTGTTGCTGAACAATGGCGTGAAAAATGCCTTCCATTCGGGACCCACCATCAGGATCGGCGGGATGGAAAGGGCTTCCACTGAAAGCTGGTTCCAGGTGACCATGATTTCGGTCAGCGTGCCAATTCCGCCGGGCAGTGCAATGGCGGCGTCGCTGTTGCTGATCATCATCTCAATCCGTTCAAAGATTGTGGATGCACGCCATTCTTCCATTACCCAGTCGTTGGCACCGGCTGGGCGCCAGCTCTCAATTTCGTCGCATGTAACACCGATGACGTGTGCACCCTGCTCGGCTGCGCCGCGTGATACGGCTTCCATCGTTCCGCAGTTCCCGCCGGTAATCACTGTGTAACCGGCTTCAGCCAGCAGGCGACCAAGTTTCATCGCTTCCTGGTATGACGGTTCACCGGGTTGGGGTCTTGAGCTCCCAAAAATACAAATTTTTCTTGTCATAATGTCAATCGCCTAATTTTACCTTAAATGCGCTTTCCCAAGAGGTATAATCAAGTTCTGATGTGATGGTAAAAATTTCTGTGATGAGCCAAAAAAGTTGAAAAACAAGAAAATACTCCCTGTTCTCCTGTCTCTCTTGTGGATACTGTTGCTCTTCAGCGGGTATTATTGGGGACATAAGCCGTTTGGCATCGATTTGGTGAAGGCATTGGGTGCGTTCTGCCTGGATCTCGTGCTGGTTTCGTTGGTGGTGGTCCTGGCAGGTGGCATTGGGCGAAAATGGCTGCCTTTTTCTAACCTATCTGCATGGGAAAGGGCTGGCTTGCATGTCGCTGCTGGAATGGGATTCTTATCCATATTATGGTTCTGCCTGGGCATTTTCTCGCTTTACTACCGGCTAGTTGCCTGGGTGGTTCTTGTTGGCGGTTTGTTCCTGTTTCGAAAATTTTGTTTTGACTGGCTGACAGAGGTCAGGCTGGGTCTGGTTGCCCTGAAAAGACTGTTAGGGTATGACAAAATCGTACTGCTGATCTTGGTTCTGCTGGTGGTAGGGCAAATATTGCTGGCTGCAGCGCCAGCAGTGAAGTATGATGCGCTTTCGTATCACTTGCAACTTCCCAGGGTTTACATTGAACAGCATCGCCTGGCATTTGTGGAGGAGAACCCTTATTGGGGGCACCCACAACTGGCTGAGATGTTATTTACATGGATGGGGTTATTGCATCGCCTTGAAACGGCTGCGTTGCTGAACGCGGCTTGGGGTATTTTGCTGCTGATGGGGGTGATGTCTACGGTGCAGCGATTGGCGTCTTCGTTGATGCCGGGTCAAACAGAAGAAGAAAGCAGGAAAAGCAATCCGGCGGTTCGCGCTGGTCTGGTCGCAACCGCTGCTTTGCTGGTTGGAAGCACTTTCCGTTATCTGCTGGGATGGGCGTACAGCGATTTGCTTGCAGCCTGGATGGGCTGGTCTTTGTTGTTCTGTTCTTTGGAAGTTTTGCGTACTCCCGATAAAAGATGGATGCCTTGGGTGGGAATATTTTCCGGTTTAGCCATCGGAACAAAATGGACGGCTGGTATTGCTGCATTAGGCGTTTTTCTGTACCTGTTCGGTGTGCGCAAGCGAATACAGTTATCTCTCCGAAACTGGTTGTTTGGCGGTGTTTTGGCTGTGTTGTTGGTATTCCCCTGGCTGGCAAAGAATACCTTTGCCACGAGCAATCCGCTTTATCCCTACCTGATTCCAGGTGAATGGGTAGGTGCACAAAGGTTGGAGGCTGCCAGTTCATATGAGCAGCCGCTGGGTATGGGGCAGGTAATCCTTTTTCCTTTTACGTCCACGCTGTTTGGGTGGGATTCTGCTGCCGGTTACAGCGCTGACCTGGGACCGCTACTGCTCCTTTTGTGTGTTCCTGGTTTGTGGGCGCTGCGCAAAGACGATGTGGGCAGGTTGACCGGTTTATGCCTGGCTTTATGTTGGCTATTTATTGTCCTGGGAAACCTGTTCTTCAATCATTTGCAGCAAACACGGCTTTATTTTGTACTACTTCCATTTACTGCGGTGACAGCTGGGTTGGGTTGGGTTTATCTGTGCAGGCTGCGTATTCCTGTTTTAAGAGTCTCAGCTTTGTTAAATGCGTTACTGATGTTGGTGTTGGTTCTAACCCTGATGCAGGATACGGTTTTGCTTTTGCGACAGGCTCCCGCCAGGGTGGTGTTCGGGATGGAGACGGAGGAGGAGTACCTTGACCGTGTGCTGGGCTGGTATGCGCCTGCCACACGAGCACTGTATGAATTGCCCGACAACTCGCAAGTGCTGATGTTGTGGGAAGGGCGTGCTTTGTACGCCCCTTTGAGCGTTTACGCAGACCCGTGGATTGACCGCTGGCGGGTGGATTACTGGCATTACCGTGCCACAGAGAAAATTTTACAGTCCTGGCAGGTTCAAGGCTACACTCATCTCTTGTTTTATCAAAAAGGAGCAGAAGCCGTGCGCTTAGAAGGCAGCCCTTTGGAAGAAAGTGGGTGGATCGTGCTGGATGAACTACTGGGCATGCTTCCGCAACCGGTTTCTTTTGGGGATGCGTATTTTCTTTATTCGCTGGGGGAAAGAGTGGTTCATTGAATATAGAGATTGGTTGGAAGGGGTAGCCTCGTTGCTCTGAAAAAATAGAGGCTGCCCAATGATGGACAGCCTCTGAATTGATGAGGGTTGATGACCTTAGTCTTCTTTCTCTTTTGCCATTTCCTTCTGGCGTTCAGCAACAATTTGCTCGGTGATGTGGTGGGGGACGTTCTCGTAGTGAGAAAGTTCCATCGAGAAGATACCGCGACCACCGGTCATGGAGCGTAGCTGGGTAGTGTAGCGCTGCATTTCCGCCAGGGGAACCTGGGCAGAGATGGTGGAGATACCGCGTTCGGTTTCCATACCCTGGACGCGCGCCCGGCGGGTGTTCATGTCGCCGAGAATATCACCCATGTTGGCTTCCGGTACATGAATCTTGACGTTCATGATGGGTTCGCGCAGCACGGGGGTAGCATCTTTGAATGCCAGCTTGAATGCTTCACGTCCGGCAATTTCAAAGGCGATTGGTTTCGAGTCAACGGGGTGTTCCTTGCCATCGAATACTTCGATGCGGAAACCGGCAGCCGGGTAACCAGCGATGACTCCGGTCTTCATCACGTTCTTGATTCCTTTTTCGATAGAGGTCATATAACTCGAAGAGATGGCGCCACCGAAAATCTTGTTCTCAAATTCAAAATCGCCTTCTGCCAGGGGCATGATGCGTAAATGCACTTCGCCGAATTGACCAGAACCACCGGTTTGTTTTTTGTGCCGGTACATGGCACTGGCTTCTTTGGTGACCGCTTCCTGGTAGGGGATTTTTGGTGTTTCGGTGAGCAGGTTGACCTGGAATTTGGCTTCCGCGCGGCGGATGGCGACGTCGATGTGTTGGTCGCCCATGCCTTGCAGGATGGTTTGTGTAGTTGCAGGCTCATTGCGCCAGGAAAGCGTCATGTCTTCTTCACAGAGGCGGGTGAGCGAGGGACTGATTTTTGTCGAATCAGCTTGGGTTTTGGGGAAGACGGCAACCTGGTAGAGAGCGGTGGGATATTCAGGGATCGCCAGTTCCAGCGGGTGGCTGCGATCGCAAATGGTGTTGCCAGTGTTGGTTTCCGACATTTTTGGAACGGTGCAGATATCGCCGCTGTGGACGTTTTTAATGCTGATGTTTTCTACTCCGCGCGGGATGTATACACCACCAACACGTTCTTCGACGCCTTTCGATTGGTTCCAAATGCGCGAATCACCTTTGATGACACCAGAGTACACACGGAAATAGGTTTGCTTACCGACAAACGGGTCAGCAGTGGTTTTCCATACATATGCAGCCAGCGGTCCGGTATCGAACTGATCGAGGGTTTCTTCGCCACCGGGTCCGGTTGCTTTTTGTGAGGTGACCTCTTTGGGTGAGGGCATCAGGTCGATCATGGCATCGAGCAGTGGCTGAATGCCGATTTCAGCAGATGCAGCCGAGACGAAGACAGGCACGAAGGAACCAGAAGCAACGGCTGCATGGAGACCGCGTTGAATTTCTTCAGGGGTGAGTTCGCCGGTTTCCAGGTATTTTTCCAACAGGCTGTCTTCACCTTCTGCGGCAGCCTCAACGAGTTCCATGTAGGCGCTTTCAGCTTCATCTTTCATCTCTGCGGGGATATCCGTAATGGTTTTTCCATCGCCTTTTTGCGCTTTCATGGTGAGCAGATTGATTACGCCCTTGAAGTCCTGTTTCTCACCCCAGGGAAGTTGAACCGGGATCAGGCGGATGGATGAAAATGCAGCAACCGAATCCAGGGCTTTACGGAAATTGGCATTTTCGCGGTCCATTTTGTTGATCAATAAACAACGCGGCAGGTTGAATTTATCGCAGTATTGCCAGGCGATTTCCGTGCCCACCTCAAAACCGGAAACTGCGTCAACCAGTACCAGGGCGCTGTCAGCGATACGTAGCGCTGAGATCATCTCGCCGATAAATTCGGTATACCCGGGGGTATCCAGCAGGTTGAGTTTGTTATCGCGGTGTTCGACCGAGATGACCGATGTATATAAGGAAATTCCACGACGAATTTCCTCTTCGTCATGGTCGGATACGGTTGTCCCATCTTCGATTTTTCCCAGCCGGGTTGTGGCACCCGTGAAATGCAAAAATGCTTCGGAAAGCATTGTCTTTCCCGCACTGCTATGCGACACCAATGCAATATTGCGGATCGACTCGGTTGAATATTCTTTCATGAAATAATTCCTTCTCCGTACTTAGTTTTCCTGGCTAACAACGCCGCCGGGGGTGCAGCCACGCAACCCGGGGCGCTGCTTATCCTATAGAACCTTTATTTTGTTCGTTTATACACCAGCGTCTAATTATATCAACACTTGCGAAATTATGGGGAGGTATACAAAATTTGACAAAAAAATATGGTTATATCCACAGAGATGAGTGTTTCTTTACCCGGAGATGTTGGGGGAGAACAGGGATCACTTTGGATTTCGCAATAAATTCTTTTCCATCCGCCATGCAGGTTCATTGACGTGCTGCAAAACTCCGTTATGGTCATAGTATGACCAGATACCGGGCTCATTTCCGGTCACGCGGTAGTGCTGCCGTTCATATAATTTTCTCGCGCGCGGGTTGTCTTTGGCGACATTGAGCGTCAGGTAGCAAAAGCCGCGCCTTTGCAAATCATCTTCAACAGTTTTCATCATTAACGTCCCCAACCCCAGGTTACGAAATGCCGGCATTACTCGAAAAGAATAAAGATATGCACGATCAATTCCATTGGCAAGTTCTGGTCTGCCGCAGTCAAGCTGAATGAAGACCTGCCCGATAATGCCTGTACCGGGCAGCTCAGCCACCCACATGATGATATCTCCCTGCTGCATGCGACGATAGGCATCTGCATACAGCCGGCGAAAATGGATAAATTCTCCATTCCATTCCAATGCTTTAAGATCAGCTTTTTCCAGGTGACGGATGATGACACGTTCGAGGAAAGGTTTTGTGTTTTTCTGTGAAAAAGGTAATTTGATTATCATGTTTGAATGTATTTTTGAACCAGCTTTTCAAGAAGGCGGGTTTCTTCATCCAGCGTTGAAATTTGCTTATCCAGCCATGCGTTGCGAAGTTGTTCCAGTATGATTCGGTAAATCGGACCAGGAGGGATATCATAAGCCTGTAAAGTTCGCCCGTCGGCGAGGGTACGTACATTTTGCCATTCCTTCAGGTAGCTCTGGATGGCATCTTGGGTTGTCTGGCTGCTAAAACAATATAAAACATACAGGCTGAGCGTTGTTTTTTCCTGAAAAATCGCGGTGAACTGGCTGGGTAGCTCTAAACCCGGTTGTTCCAATGAATCTTTCAAACGGTCGATTTCGCCCACAATGTGCATCAATTTACTGGGGAAACGAAGCCGTTTTCTGATGTGGGGAAGATGCGACGAGGGTACGTGGTAAAACCAACCAAGATACACCATCGCCTGGCGGAGGTTGAGCGATCCAACCTGGGCGGGTAAATTCCACCAGGATTC
>CAYRRA010000004.1:0-49831 GCA_964426355.1 uncultured Anaerolineaceae bacterium | reverse complement strand
CCTGTGCACGGTGCAGTTCACCGTGCACAGGCGGATTGAGATTACTTGCCGCGTTCTTGCGGGGATGGCGCAGCTTGCTCTGCAGGAGATTCTTTAACCACGCCTTCGATCACTTTATTATTGTGATACGGATTGGATTCTTCGATGCCATACACCTGGGTGCCAAAGCGGCTGATGAGTACCCCGCCAATACCCAGAATTGAGATCAATGTGGGGATGACCCAACCGACACATGGAATGATGCTGAAGAGCCACATGACAACTGCGAGTGCCAGTGAACCTAACCCGGCGGTGATGGCGGGTGCCCAATTCTGTTTGAGAGCTCTTTCGAGCCGTTTTCCGGTTTCATAGCCGACTGCAACCCATCCGAATAAGCCAGCGACTGCCATGATCATCACACCGATCAGTGCAATCGGGATCAGGATGATCGTGATGGTCAAAAGAACGATCAATGCTGGCGCAACGAGGACGGTCAGCAACCCAAAACCCGAAGCGATGATCGGTTGTGCAGAGATCGACCTGGCAACTCTTTCGGTCGGTTTTTGCGCTATCAAGACAATCAAAGCTGCTAATGCTGACATCGCCAGCCAACGAAGAATCTCCCACAGTGATTTGGTCAGGAAATTTACCCAGGAATTGTAGGGGCGGGTAAATTCAGTTTGCGGGATGACGATGGAAGGTATATTGTTCAGGTTTAAGCTGTTGATGTTAATCACATTATCCTGAATATCTCCATTGACCACCGCATCTGGCGATTGGCTGAGATCAGCAGAACTGAGCATCAAATTACCGTTAACCACCGCATCATCCAACAACTCTATACTGCCGCCAAAGGCTGTGATATTCCCATCAATGGTACCTGAAACCTCCAGTGTGCCACCTGTTATGAGGATGTTCCCTTTAACTCGGGCATCATCTTCGATGATGGCTGTGCCGCCAATTACGATTAAATTTCCATCCAATGTTTCTCCGCTGCGGAGGCGGTATCTGCCCCCGAGGACCACTTTGTCATTATCATCATCCGATTGTGCTGAGACGGGCGATGGCAGTGCCAATACCAGGGTCACTACCAGGGAAAACAGCAGGATAAAGTAAAAAATGCGTTTTACGTTTGTTTCATTCATCTTGACTTAACTCCTTGGATTGTAATACGCCATAATGAAACGACCCAGATCAAGGCAAGTATGCTGAAAACCGTGGTGATGATGATCCAAATAGTCAACGGCAGCACAGGTGAAGTGATATGAAGGAGGGCAAAGAAAAACCCTTTGGCGCCATCCAGCCACTGAGTTACCGTACTCAACCGGGCGAAAGTATTTGAGAGCCAGTTGAAGTTCCCGCCACCAATAAGGAAAGAAATGACCAGCAAGACCAACGCCATGACATTGGCAGTTCCAAGAAAGAGGAAAAAGCGGCGTACCTGAAGAACTTGCTTCATTCGTTCTTCCTCTAATTTTGTTTGCAGTGTGACCTGCCAGCGTGCGCCGAAACCAGCGGGAGGACTGACTTGCCTGGCTGTAGTCAGCTTGACATGAACTGCCTGCAAACTAGCTTTCAGCCGTGCGCATTGTGCGCAACCCTCCAGATGCTCTTCGAACAGCTTCTGTTCTTGCGGAGTAAGTGTTGTTTCTTCAATTATCCAGGTTTCAAAAGGCTGGTGACACATACGTTTCTCCTTTTGTAACAGATTCTGGCTGGGCGGTTTCCCAATTTTGCGCCATTTGCCGTCTTGCCCGGAATAACCGGCTTTTGACCGCGCTCTGCGAGAGATTGAGGGCTTCTGCAATCTCAATTTCTGAAAAATCGTACCAGTATTTCAAGACCACCGCAGCGCGGTCTTGTGCTGGCAAGGTGTTCAAGAGTTTGTAGATCACTTGATCATCCTCCATCATATTGACTATCTTTTCCGGGTTCGGAGTCGGATCGGGGAGATTGCTCTCTGGCAGGTCTTCGATATCGGTGAACTGCATTCTGCGTTTGCGCTGCTGGTCAATGCAATAATGTGCGGCGATGGAAAGCAGCCATGTGATGAATGACCTTTGTGTGTCGTAGCGGTCGATTGCCTGGTATGCCCTCCAAAAAGCCTCCTGAGCAGCATCTTCCGCTTCTTCAACATTCCCTAACATGCGGTAACAGAGATTATAGACCGGACGTTGGTAAGCCTCAACCAGATCGGAAAAAGCATTCCCATCACCGTTTTTTACTTTGACGATAACATCCGCTTCGATGAAACTCACTCAAAACTCCTGAATCCAGATCGTTCTATATACATATACGTGATCATGTCAAATTGGTTGCAAAAAGTTTCATCATTGTCGGAAGGAAAAATAATCACCATGATCTGACACTGCTGGTTGCTGATACAATAAGGAGCGCAGTGAGCACCGCTACCGAGGATTGTACTATGAATTTTAAGCATGTGACCCTTTTCGATGAACCGGTTGCAGCCGATGTTGTTGTGGTGATTGATGTTTGCCGTGCCTTCACAACAGCAGCCTTTGCACTTTCTGCTGGAGTTGAAGAGATTTACCTGGTGGATACCGTGGAAGCCGCTTTTGATTTGCGGCGTAAGCATCCCCATTGGTTGCTGGCAGGCGAGGTGGGCGGTTTACCTGTGGACGGCTTTGATCATTGGAATTCGCCTTACGAATTTTCTTTGCTCAATCTCACCGGGAAAACGCTTGTGATGCGTACTTCCTCTGGCACCCAAGGAGTTGTACGCTATCAAAATTCTGTTCATTTGCTAGGCGGCAGCTTTGTAGTGGCAAAGGAGACGGTAAAATGGATCGAATCGTTGAAAATGGAGAATATCGTTTTTGTGCAGACCGGCATAAAGCCAGGAATCAGCGGACAGGAGGATATCGCCTGCGCTGATTATTTGCGAGCTTTGCTGGAGGGGAGAAACGTCTCTGTTGCCTCCTATCTTGAACAATGCCGAAGTTGGGATCCACGACATTTAGCTACCAGCGAAGCCATGCTGTTGCATCTTCAACGAGATTTTCAGTTGTGTACGGAAGCCAACCGTTTCCCTTTCTACCTGGATATTCGAAAACAAAATGGACATCTTATCTTAAGAAGAGGGTATAACGAAGCTTGACGGAGGCTCATAAACAGGGTTAAATATCCTTCTGTTGATTACAGGCTGTTTTGCCTGACAGGTTCGTCACATTGAAAAACAGTGGAGGTTCTGATGCCAAAAAAGTCGATTTTTATACTGTGTGTACTGCTTTTTTTGTTGTCCGCCTGCGCAGCGAGTGAGTCTGCTGCTAAACCGGTTGAAGCCTATTTACAGTCAATTGTCGATCAGGATGCGGATCGTCTTTCAACCCTGGTGTGCAGTGAATGGGCGGATGAAGCGGTGCTTGAACTGGATGCCTTTATGGGGGTAGAAGCTGAATTGAATAATGTGGCATGTAGCGAAGTGGAAGTCAATGGTGACATTGCTTCGGTTACCTGTACGGGTAGTATTCTTGCGACTTATAACAACGAAAATCAGCAATTCAGCCTGGAGGGACGAGAATACCGCGTCATTAAAGAAAGCGGCGAGTGGCTGGTGTGCGGTTATCAATGAAATGGTTTAAGAGTCTGTTTTCTCGCGAAAACGCCTGGGCTCTTGTGTTGTGCCTGGTGGTGATTGGCGTGATTATTTTCACTGCTGACCAGTCACCGCTATGGATTTACCAGGGCTTTTAACGAATACTTGCTGCCTGGTTTCCTGGGTCAAACATGAATCTTAGCGACATCATCATCTTTTCAACCCTGGCGATTGTTGTGCGATTGCTGTTAAGCAGGGCAAACCGTACATGGGTCATTTTCTATATCAGTATTGCAGCGGTATTCTGGCTTCAACCTGTTACGCCAATCCGTTATTTTGATTTCTGGTTTCCCGTTCTGACGCTCTCACTGGTCGTCCTGGTCTGGCTGATTGTGACGCCGCGGGAAAAGCACTGGGAGCGAGACAGCCGTATCGGTTTGTTTTCCCTGGCGGCATTGATCCTGGTTGTGGCAGCAACGCGCTATCTGGGCTATGACGGTATCATCACGCCTTCGCGCCCGCCACAAATGCTGCCGGTCGCCGTCTTTTTGTTTGTTCTGGGCGGGTTATTTTTCCTCCTGATGCGTTTCTCGAAGGGGGGGGTAAAATTTCAAACCGCAGCAATTGTGTTGATTCTGCTGCTTTTCCTGGGTCTAAAAGTTCCCTGGTTTTCCGAACAAATCAGTGCCGGTTTGAGAGCCTTGATGAGCCAGTCGACCAGCCAGGCTTCCGCTCTGGATTTACGCTGGTTGGGTTATTCCTATACGGCTTTTCGGTTAATCCATGTTTTGCGAGATAGTCAAAAGGGGCGTATTAAAGCGGTTTCGCTGCCCGAGTTCACTACCTATACCGTCTTTTTCCCGGCTTTTACTGCCGGACCGATAGACCGGTTGGAGCGTTTTAGCACAGACCTGGAAAAGCCATCGCATTCAACCACCGAGGATTTTGTTGAAGGCAGCCGGCGGTTGGTGTTGGGTCTGCTGAAGAAATTTGTCCTTGCGGACACACTTTCTATCCTGGCGCTCAATTCAACCAATGCGGTTCAAGTGCAGCATTCCGGTTGGGCATGGATCATGTTATATGCCTATGCCTTTCAGATTTACCTGGATTTTAGCGGTTATACGGATATTGCCATCGGTATCGGGCGCTACCTGGGCATTCGCTTGCCAGAAAACTTCAACCGCCCCTACGTACAGCAAAACCTGACTACTTTTTGGAATAACTGGCACATGACCTTGACGCTATGGTTCAGGGCATATTTCTTCAACCCTATCACACGTTCATTGAGGAAAAACGGACGGTTGTCGCAATCTGCAATCCTTTTGCTGACACAGCTTGCTACGATGGTTTTGATTGGTATGTGGCACGGTATCACCTGGAATTTTTTACTTTGGGGCGCCTGGCATGGAGTTGGGTTGTTTTTCCAGAACCGCTGGTCTGAATGGGCACGCAAAAAGTGGGAAATCCCGGAGGAAAAGAAAGCCCTTCGAACGGGAATGATGGTTATCAATATCCTATTGACCTTTCATTATATTGCTCTCGGTTGGGTCTGGTTTGCCCTCTCTGACCCTGGGCAATCGTTTGAGTTTTTGCTGAAATTGTTTGGCGTGATGTAATCGTGCCATTATGGAAATAATTAATGATGAACCAAAATCAGCACACAACCCATGAAGCCGGATGGCGTTTTATTCGCAATGTATTGGTTAAAGCCATTGCCCTTTTCATTCTCTTGAACCTGGTGGTTGTCTTTCTCCCCACTCGCATTAGGGGCGACTTCAGCCTGTATAACCTGGTATTTCCGGGTAGAGAGCGTTTGCCTTTTGGTGAAAACCCCCGCGAAGCCTATAATTTGAGCCTCTACGATTTTCATGCCATGTTTGCATCACATAAAATCGATGATGATGCCCGTGATGAGGATGAGTTTCGGATTGTTACGATAGGTGACTCATCTGTATGGGGTACACTGTTGAAACCGGAAGAAACGCTGGCAGGGCAGATTGACGTCGCTTCATTGACAACCTGCGACGGTAAACCTGTTCGAGTATATAACCTGGGCTATCCTACACTTTCCCTGTTCAAAGACCTGGCTCTTTTGGATCAATCGCTTGAATATGAACCTGATTTGATTCTCTGGTTAATGACCCTTGAATCCTTTTCTATTGAAAACCAACTTTCAACACCCATAATAGCGAACAACCCTGACCTGGCAGTGAATCTGATAGATCGGTATGGGCTTTCGTTTGAGCGGCAGAACCCTGCTCTGATGACGGAATCCTTTTGGGATAAAACCATCCCCGGCAGGCGGCGTGACCTGGCTGACCTGCTGCGTATCCAGGCGTACGGTGTGATGTGGGCAGCGACTGGCGTTGATCAGGTTTACCCTGTGGATTACCCGCCTGCGCAGCGCGATTTGGAGGAAGACTATTCTTTTCATAGGCTCACCCCGGAAGGTGAATTAGAGGAACAACTGGCATTTGATCTATTGGATGCCGGTGTGCAGGCAGCAAATGGCGTGCCAGTGTGGTTCATCAATGAACCCATGATGATCAGTGACGGCGAAAACAGCGATGTCCGCTATAATTTTTTCTATCCCCGTTGGGCTTATGACCAGTATCGCCAGATCATGGCAGACAAGATGACGAAGATGGGATGGGTCTACCTGGATTTGTGGGACCTGGTTGAGCAAACTGAGTTTACCAATAGCGCTATTCATTTGACCCCCGTTGGCTCAAAGCAGCTTGCAGATCGGTTAATCCTGGAATTACGAGAGCGGTACTGTATCCAGTGAAAGGATGTCCAAATGGAAAAATCTGAATGGATGAAATTGTTCGACCAATGTAAACATTTCTTGCTTGGGCGGGGAAAAGCGGGTTCGCCGAAGGAAAAGCTTGCAGACCTGATTGACGAGTGCCCCGACGATGTGTCGCCGGATATGTATGGGCAAGGCGAATTGATCGAGGGGTTTGAGTGCGAAATAGCGGGCTTGCTGGGTAAGGAGGCTGCGGTTTTTATGCCCAGTGGAACGATGGCGCAACAAATTGCTTTGCGAATCTGGTCTGAACGGACAAACTGCCGAAACGTGGCATTTCACTCCACCTGTCATCTTGAATTACACGAACAAATGGCTTACCGCTACCTGCATGGTTTACAAGCCGTCCTGGTGGGTTCACCGTTCAGCTTATTGACGCTGAAAGACCTGCAGCAGATCCGACAACCCCTGGGGAGCATTTTGCTGGAACTGCCGCAGCGTGAGATTGGCGGTCAACTGCCCGAATGGGATGAACTGGTAAAAACAGCTCATTGGGCGCGTGAGAACCACATTCGCTTACACATGGATGGCGCGCGATTGTGGGAGTGTAAACCGTTCTACCAGCGGGACTATGCCGAGATTGCAGGGCTTTTCGACTCCGTGTATGTCTCGATGTACAAAGGGTTGGGAGCCATTGCGGGTGCATTGCTGGCTGGAACGAGTGATTTCATTGCTGAAGCGCGTATCTGGCTGCGCCGGCATGGTGGTAACCTGATTGCGATGTATCCGTATGTTCTCACCGCACGCATAGGCGTGCGGCAGTACCTGCCGAGGATGGCAGATTATCACCTCAAGGCGGTAGAGGTGGCAGAAATCTTCTCGTCGATGGAAAAAGTACAGGTGATGCCCAATCCACCACAGACCAATATGATGCATGTTTTTGTGAATGCAGAAAAAGAGGCGGCTGATGAAGCATTGGCTTCGGTGGCAAGAGAAAAGAAAATGATGTTGATGCGTGGTTTTTCACAAGCTCAAATCCCGGGCTGGTTAAAAACCGAAATCACCATACAGGATGGGGCGCTTGCAATCAATAAAGAGGATATTCAACAAGCGGTGAGGCGTTTCTGTGAGTTGATTTGAAATCCGAAGGCTAGTTAAGTGATGAACGGGAAACGGTTGTCCCATGATCTTTCGGGACAACCGTTCTTTTTTTACTGTTTGCTATGAAGATCGTCTTTGAAGCGTATTTGGGGCGATTTTACGGTTCAGCCCATACCTAGAAAACCGGTGACTGGATAGCCCTGCCTTTCAAATTCGGGTTAAGGGGAACGATGGTTCCTTCTTTCATCACCCAGGATACATCTTCAAATGCTTTAATGTCTTTGAGTGGGTCCTTGTCGACCATAATCATATCCGCGAGTTTACCGGCTTCAATGGAACCGAACTGGTCTGCCTGACCGATTACCTCTGCACCATGAAGTGTAGCAGCCTGGATGGCTTGCATGTTGCTCAAACCCACCCGGGTCAGGTAATCGAGTTCTTTGTAGAGCGGGGCAAAGGGTTGGTCGGCAAAGACATTATCGGTTCCGGCAGCCAACCGCACCCCGCGTGAAAGCAACAGCTCGATGGTTGTGGGGTACTGTTCGACCACGCGCTTTGCCCAGGTATGGGTCGCTTTGAGCTCGTCGATATCGAACTTCATCTCTGCACCCATTTGCGTAAGCGCTCCATCTCCAACCCCGTCGATTTTTTCTTTGATCAGGTGATAAATCCAGACGGTGGGGACGACGGTAATATCCTTTTCTGCGATCAGGTTGGCGGTACGGGGGTCAATGAAGTTGCCATGTTCAATGCTGTCCACACCGGCAATCGCAGCCATGCGTGTGCTTTTGTAATTACCGGCATGAATGGCGATGCGTTTCCCCAGGCGATGGGCTTCATCCACGCCTGCTTCTATTTCCTCCAAAGAAAATTCGGGATAATCCGAGCGGTGCGAACTGAGCAGCTTGATGAAATCGGCACCAGCACGCACCTGTTCACGCACTGCCTTGCGAACCGCGAGGACGCCATCCACTTCCAGGACACCATCCAAGCCACTGCCATGACCGCCGGTCATGCAAATGCCTTGCCCGGCAGCAATGATGCGCGGTCCGAGAAGCATTTTGTTGTGGACTGCGCTGCGCATCGCCAGGTCGGCAAATTGTCCGTCTGCAATGGCGCGTAGACAGGTGACGCCTGCTTGAAGCGCTTGCTGCAGGTTGTTGATGGCGACCAGGGTGAGATAAGCCATGTGCGAACCTTTTGGCATCAGCGGCACAAAGCCTTCATGGAAAATGTGCACATGGCTGTCCACCAGTCCTGGCAGGAGGAATTTTCCCCTGGCGTCAACGCATATGCAGTCGGCGGGTAATTCGATTTCGCCGTTTTGCCCAACCTGCTGAATGCGTTCGCCCTCGACCAGAACGAGTGAATTTGCCACTGGCTGCCCGCCCAACCCATCGATAAGGGTTGCACCTTGTAAAGCGATCCATTTACCAGTCATCCGATACTCCTTTCCTGTCTTGTAGATTGACCTCTTTTCACTGTTTCCAGCGGTTATCAGTCCAGCTTTCGACAAATTTCGGTTCAGGCACCTCAATCAGCACAAGCCGGGATGGGTATTCGGAAGAGTGATATACCGTCTGGTCTGCAATTACTGCTTCAACTTCTTCCCAGACATTTCCGCCTGTGTTGTAATTGGGCGCCCAGGTTGGATAACCACTAGAGGTGATATCCAGACGGATGCGCTGCCCGGGTTGGAACTGATGACCTGTTGCCCACATGTCAACCGAAATTTTTATGATTTCTCCCGGTTTATTGAGTGTGATTTTGTCATAGCCATCTCGGAAGCGCAATCGAAGAATTCCTGAATTGAGCCTTTGCGCATACCCATCTGTATGGACAACCGAGAGACGGGCTACAAAATCGGTGTCCAGGGCACTGCTGCTGACGTACAATTCGGCGCGAATCTGACCGATGGTGTTGAGGGGTTTTTCCAACGGCGCCGAGGTGAATACCAGCACGTCATCACGACGTTGGATCGAACGCAGGTCTTCATTGGTGCCATTCTGAAAGCTCTCTTTCCAGAATGGGGTGGGGGCGGGGCGTTCCGGGTTATAGGTAAACGACGAAGATTCTTTTGAACTGTGTTGGTTGTCACTTAAGACACCCATCCCGTTCAGGCTGTTGGTGGGTCCATCAGCTGACAGGTAAAGCGATTTTTCTTTGCCTTCTGCAATGGGGAATGTATCGGTTTCCATCCAGCGGTTGGCTCCCATCAGGAAGAAACGGCAGGGGGCTTCATCCATAATGCCGTTATCGATCCCTTTCAGCCAGTAATCGAACCAGCGAATGCTTTATTTCATCAGATTCACGAGAGAATGTGAGCCGTAATCAAAATCTCCTAATTTACTGGTATCGATGGAGAGGCGGTGGGGCCAGGGACCAATCAGCAGTTTCTGGCTGCGGCGTACCTCGGGGTCAGGATGGCGCAGGGCGTACGCCGGGTAATGCACCAGGGTGCCTTTTTGATCGTCATCGTACCAGCCGGTGACGTGATAACATGCCACCCGCGCCTGGTCGTAGATACCCGGGTTCCACAACGGTTGGAAATATTCATCAAAGTATTCATGCTGAACACGGTCGTTATAGTATTTCAAATCCACGCCGAGGTCTTTCATCATATCTTTGAGCGGGCGTGTTTTTAGCACCGCTTCCCAATCCAGGTCAATGGCTTGCTCTTTCATGGTTTTACCGGAGGTCATCAGGTTCCAGATTGACATGATGGGCATGGGCACGCCTGACCAATGCCAGGCTTCGTCGAATGGGTTCATGGATGGGGTGCAAAGCAGCATGGCTGCAATATGATAGGGCGATTGCAGGCGCATTGGGAAAACTTGCGTCCAACCTTCATACGAACCACCCCAGGTACCCACCTTTCCGCTTGACCAGGGTTGTGTGCCACACCATTGCAGACTGTCGTAGCCGTCCTCAATCTCCTGGAACAACGGATAGAATTCTCCCTCGCTGTTGCCCCGCCCGCGTACATCCATGCAAACAGCGGCATAACCGGCGTTCACAAATTCTTGCAGGCGCTTTGTCTTGACGCTGGAATCTTTGATATACGGTGTTCGGTTGAGCACGACCGGGAAGGGACCGTCCCCTTGCGGTAGAAAGACATTCGCTGCCAGGCGGATGCCATCCCGCATGGGCACCATCACATCTAACATTGTTTTTTGCATGGTTTTCTCCTGGGTCAATATCGTTTGTGGTGTATGGTAGTTCTATTCTTTGTGATTGTTTTCGATGAAGCTCAGTTCATCTTTGCCTGAAAGGGTTTCGCGGATACGTTTGACAACGATATCGAGATGTTTAGGCTTGTTTACAAAATCCAGATTATCGGTGCGGATGGTCAATACCGGACAGATGTCAAAGGTTTTTATCCACTCCTCATAAAAACTGTCCAGCAGGGATAGATAATCGGCTGTGATGCCGGTTTCCATATCGCGGGCACGATTTTGAATACGTTGCATAAGAACTTCAACAGGGGCTTTAAGGTAAATTAACAACGAGGGTGGAGGAAGCGTATTAACAATCAGTTCGAAAACCCGCCGATAAGATTGATAGTCCAACTCGGAGAGGTTACCCATGTGGTTCAATGCGCGCGAGAAGATAAAAGCATCCTCATAAATACTGCGGTCAATGATGGCGGGGCGGGGGTCTTTCCATAAAGCAAGATGTTGCTCGGCGCGGTGACCTAGAAAGAATACCTGAAGATGAAATGCCCATGCACGCATATCTGCGTAGAAATTGGGCAGGTACGGGTTGTCGGAGACTGACTCATAAGCGGTGCGCCAACCCAGGCGTTCACCAATTCGTTCGGTCAGGGATGTTTTCCCTGAACCAATATTACCTGCGACCAGGATTAATCTTTTGACCATTCTGTTGCTCCAGAATTGGATTTTCACTGATACGCATAATTGTATCTTAAAAAGATGGAGAGCTTTTATCTCCTTTGGTCTGGGTAGGAGCCAAAAACACGCAGGGTGGTGGTAAATTCGCGCAGATTGTCCAATGCGTGTCCTACTACCGGGTCATCTAATCCGCCTTTGAAATCAAGGTAAAACAGGTATTCCCAGGGCTTGCCAACCAGGGGTCGTGAGTCGATTTTGGTCAGGTCAATGTTGCGTAAAGCGAAAACGCTCATGGTTTTAAATAGTGCGCCGGGTTCATTATGCAATGTAAAGACGATAGAGGTCTTGGCAGCACATGCAGGTTGAACCGGTTCGCGCGAGATGATAAAAAAGCGCGTGAAATTTGCGGGGTCATCTTCGATGCTTTCTTCAAGGATTTGCATATCGTATATTTTTGCAGCGCGTTTTGAAGCTATTGCCCCCCAATTGAGCCCTCCTTTCTCTTTAAGTATTTTTACACTTCCGGCGGTGTCATAAACCTGTTCTGCCGACATCGCAGGATGACGTGCAATATACCCCTCGCATTGCATCAATGCCTGGGGATGACTGATAACTTTGTCGATCTGTTTTATTTGAGCGCAGGGGTGCCCGATCAGGCAGTGGTTCACGCGCAGATAGTGCTCACCAACGATCCATAAATCGTATTTGCTCAACAGGTCGTAAACCTGGTAGATGCTACCCGCGAGGGAATTTTCGATGGGGACAAACCCCAAATCACAATTTTCCTGCGATACCGCATCAAAGACCTGGCGAAAACCAGGGCACGGTAATGTACTGATCGCTTTCGTGGAATAATGCTCAAAAATTGCCTCTTCGGAATACGCTCCTGGTTCGCCCTGGAATGCAATTTTCATGAAGAACTCCTGCTCTTTTCCGATGATAATGCCCATGTCAATGCGTGCAGCGCCAACCGGTATGAATCAGGACCAAAACCCGATATGCTGCCCTTGCAGACCGCTGCAATCATTGATTGGTGACGAAACGGTTCGCGTGCCGCGATATTTGAGAGGTGCACCTCAATCACCGGGATTTTAACAGCTGCGATGGCATCCCGCAGCGCAACCGATGTGTGGGTATATCCAGCGGCATTCAACACCACACCACTTGCCCAATTGGCAGCATCCTGCAACCAATCAATGAGCTCTCCCTCATGATTGCTCTGACGGCAGGTGATTTCCAAACCCAGTTCCTGACCATGCCATTCGAGCATCTTGTTGATCTCAGCCAATGTCATGTGGCTATAGATTTGCGGTTCACGGGTTCCCAACAGGTTTAAATTTGGACCATGGATCACCAAAACAGAACGCATGTCACCTCCAATATTCACTCAAAAGGCTAATTTCAATTCCGGTCTGAACTTTACCGATCTCCACCGGTAAAGCGAACTGTACTTTCCCGTTTTTCTTTTTTTTGTCAAGCATGATGGCTTTTTCAACCTCAGTGGGTGAGAGATGCAAAGGGACCTCCACCGGCAGACCAAGCCTTGTGAGTACATGGGCGATTTGGTTTGACAACCCGGCATCTGCCAGTTGAAGGGTTTCTGCAAGACGCGCTTCCTGTACCAATCCAACCGCAACTGCTTCACCATGCCTCAACTGAAAATGAGAAGCTTGCTCAACGGCATGTCCGATGGTGTGCCCCAGGTTGAGGGCGGCTCTTTCGCCTTTTTCATACGGATCGTTTTCGATTATTTTGATTTTAACTGCCATTGCTCTGCGGACAATCTCAAGCAGGATGGCTTTCGGTGTTTGCATAATATGGGCAACAGGAAGATTGGAGCATAAGGCAAATAACTGTGGGTCACCGATGATGCCGTGTTTGACTATCTCTGCCATACCGCTGCGCCATTCCTCCTCTGGAAGTGATGATAAGAGGTTGGTGTCCGCGAGGACAAACCGAGGTGGGTGAAAAGCCCCCGCAAGGTTTTTGCCTCCAGGCAAGTCAATGCCGGTTTTACCGCCCAGGCTGGCATCTGCCATTGATAACAGTGTGGTGGGGACGACCGCCCACGGTACACCACGCAGGTACGTGGCTGCGGCAAACCCTGCCAGATCACTGACAACACCGCCCCCCAGGGCAAGGACTAATCCATCCCGCCCCATGCCGTGTGAGAGCATTTGATCCCACAATGTTGCGATGGTATGGATGGTTTTGTTCGCTTCTCCCGGGGCAACCAGGATGGTGAATACTTCAAAACCGGCTGTGCGCAGGCTGTCGACTGCTGCCCCGGCATAGAGTTTCCCCACATTCTCGTCGCTGACCAATGCGACCAATGGAGGGCTGGCAATCGAGCTGAGATACACTCCTACATCTTTAAATCCACCCGCCTGGACCGACACTGAGTAACTGCCCATGGCATCCAGCTGAAAGCGCCCCAGTAGAATTTGAATTTGCCAGACCAACTCTTCAATGCAAAGGTTGTCGGTTGTCACGCGCAAATCAAACGATGCATAATGCCCGGCACGCTCCTGAAAGAGATTCGCCAGGGTTTCTTCCAGGTTTCCTGTCAGCAGTGGGCGGGTCTGCGTTTTTTGTGACAATCTTTCAAGTGCATTTGGGAGGCAGGTTTCAAGAAAAACAATTACTCCGCGTGTTTCTACCCATTGCTGGTTTTCTGGATGGATTAAGGCTCCACCTCCCAATGAAATCACGATCCCTGTTTCTGTTTCTGGCAGTGTGAGCAGTGCTTTCCGCTCATACCTGCGAAAAGCAGCCTCTCCTTCGGCTGCGAAGATTTGTGTGATGGATTGCCCCTGTGCCCGCTCGATTTCTTCATCCAGGTCAACGAATGGGAGATGAAGCGATTGCGCCAATCGCTTACCTGTAGTACTTTTCCCCGACCCCGGCGGTCCGTATAGAAAGATGTCTCTCTTTATCATGCTGACCACCAAACATGATCCCCTGTTTGCATTTTCAGGTCTTGCAGGCTGGTTTTTCGCAACGAATTGAAGCGCGGTTCAATCTCTTGCAACGAATCCCCACCCAGTTTTTCCAGCAACGCATCTGCTAAAACAAAACTTAGCATGGCTTCGACCACCCCGATGGCGCGGATGACCGGTGTGAAATCGGAGCGTTCGTATTCAATGGGGACGGTTTTGCTTGTTGCCAGGTCTACACTGTTCTGTGTTTTCAAGGTGGTGGCGATGGGTTTCATGGCTGCCCGGACGATAAGCGGCTCACCATTTGTGATTCCCCCCTCCAAACCTCCGCAACGATTGCCTGATCGCGTCAGGTGGTCGTCCTGCAACAAGATAGGGTCTTGCACCTGGGTTCCCCATCGGGTGGTGTTTTCGAAAGCTGGACCGATTTCAATGCCTTTAATAGCTTGAATGCCCAAAATGGCTGCCCCAATGCGTGCATCTAACCTGCGATCCCAATGGACATGGGAGCCTAAACCAGTTGGAATCCCGGTCATGACTGCTTCGATGACGCCACCCAGGGTTTCTCCCTGCTCAATGGTTTGTTGAATCAGCGCCAGCATGTCTGTAGCAGCTTGTGGGTCAGGGCAGCGAACGTCGTTCTGTTGGGCGTTGGCGATGCGTTCTGTGAGGGGCATGTCATCCAGGTGGGCACGTACTGATCCGAGTGAAGAGAGATAACCTGCACAATGTATGTTGAAATGCGCTAAGAACTGCCTGCAAACAGCGCCCACGGCTACGCGTGCGGCTGTTTCGCGCGCAGATGCGCGCTCCAAGATAGGGCGCAGATCGTTGTGTGCATACTTAACCGCACCGCTTAAATCGGCATGACCTGGACGGGGAATGGTGTACGATTTTACCTGTCGCCCAACCCAATTTACGTGATCCAGGTTTTCAATCAGCATCCCGATTGGGGCTCCGGTGGTTTTGCCTTCCATGATACCGCTCAAGATACGAACCTGGTCTTTTTCGATTTTCATCCTGCCGCCAGAGCCAGGTCCGCTTTGACGACGTTTTAGCTCATCATTGATGCTCTCTGCCGTGATGGCAAATCCCGCTGGCATTCCTTCCAGTATGGCGAGCAGTGCAGCCCCGTGCGATTCGCCTGAAGTAAGAAAACGTAAAGTCATAATTGCCAACCTCTTAATTTTTATTGTTGATCAGATTGAACAGATGGTGAAACTGCCTGCCATAAAGCTGCACGCGGAACTTCCAGACCTGTCCAGAGCGAAAACGATAAGGCTGCCTGTTCAATAAGCATTCCCAGCCCATTGGCAGCCGGTAATCCTGCTGCCCGTGCATCCTGAAGAAGCTGTGTGGTTTGATGGTAGACCAGGTCATAGACCGCAGCCGTTTCAGGAAATGATATTCGCTCCAGCCAGGGCGTTGATACGTCACCCGCGCGCATGCCCAAAGGCGTGGTGTTGATGATTAGGGAATAGGCACGAGTAAAAGTCTGCGCTTGAAACCCTGCCGGGAAAACGCGCGTCTGAACGGGGTCGATTTGTTGGACAAGCTGCTGCGCCTGTTCAATCCGGCGAGCCGCCACATACACCACCCAACCTTGCGAGGTCAAGGCATAGACAACCGCCCGAGCTGCCCCGCCAGCACCCAGCACGAGCGCCTCTTTCCCCTCAGGCAAACGATTCGCAAACCCCAGACGTGCCAAGTCATTGAGAAATCCCTGTGCGTCTGTATTGTCTCCCACTATACGTTGCTGCCTTTTGTACAGTGTATTCACTGCCCCGATGCGGGCGGCAGTGGGTGTGAGCTCATCCAGCAGAGGAAGGACTGTCTCTTTATACGGTATGGTGATGTTAAGCCCCATTATCTCACCATTACGGAGGTTGAAAAGAATTTTCGTCAAATCCACCTCTACATCTTTCCCTGGCGGCAGCTCAAAAAGCTCGTAAGAACCTGATAACCCTGAAGCTCTCATGGCAGCATGATGCAGTTGGGGTGAGAGACTGTGCTGGATGGGATGTCCGATTAAACCGAAGCAGAGAGGTTTCAAAGGGTTTCTCCGCTGATGATGTGTGCGCCTAGCCTATTCAGTATTGCAAGGAACTCGGGGAATGATTCGTCGATGACTTCGGCATTTTCCACTACCTGTGTTTCCTGAGATGCCAACCCTGCTGTCACCAGCGCCATTGCAAGTCGGTGATCCCCGTGCGAATGCACACATACCCCGTTGAGTGGTTTTGAACTACCCGTAATTTCGAACCCGTCCGGTTTTTCAACAATCTGAATACCCAGTGCATTGAGCTCTTTACAAACACTGGCAATCCGATCCGATTCTTTGTAACGCAATTCTTCACCGTTTCTCACGCAGGATTTACCCTGCGCATAGGCAGCAGCGATGGCAAAGACAGGAAATTCATCGATCATCCGCACCACCTGGTCACCGTGAATACAGGTGGCTTTAAGCCTGCTATGCCGAATGAGCAAATCGCCCACTGGCTCGCCGTGACTAGTGTGCGGTGAGAGGATATGGATATCTGCTTCCATCGCCAAAAGTGCATCGAGCAACCCGGTGCGGGTTGGGTTCAATCCCACATTTCGGATGGTAATCTCTGATCCAGGAATAATCAAGGCAGCCACCATCAGGAAGGCTGCGGACGAGATATCTCCTGGCAAACGCATATTGATGGGTGTAAAGATGAGTGGGCGCGGAGGTGTGATGCAGGTTTTGTATTGTCGATGGCTGTTTTCACCCAATGTCTCGGTGGTGATGTCGAACCCTTGATGACGCAAAAGCCGCTCGGTATGATCCCTTGATGGACCGGGTTCTATTAGTGTGGAAGGACCACCCGCAACCAGAGATGCAAGGAGCAGGCATGTTTTCACCTGTGCACTGGCAACTGGAAGCGTACACTGGATGGGGCTCAAAGGATAGTCCGGGCGGCTGAAGGCGAGCGGGGCAAACCCGTCATTGGATTGCAATGGCACACCCATGCTGGTGAGGGGAGCAATGATCCGTTCCATCGGTCGCTGGCGAAGGCGGTTTGACCCGTCCAATGTTGCTTTCACACCACATAGAGGAAGTGCTCCTGCCAGCAGTCGCATCGTGGTGGCTGAGTTTCCACAATCCAGACTGTTCACGGGGTCCTGCCAGCCTGAGATTCCTTTCCCATGTATTGTCAGGGTGCTGTCTTCCTGGTCAGATTGGATGCCCAACTGTTCCAGGGCAGTCAACATGACTCGGGTTACACCGGAAACCTGGAAATTTTCGATCTGGCTGCTTCCTTGCGCCATTGACGCCAGAAGGGCGGTACGGTGTGACAGTGATTTGTCGCCAGGGAGTTCCAAACTGCCATGGAGTGGAGGAGCGGGACGAACGAGCAATTTCATGTTTTCTATCCTTTTTCTTCAGTTTTTAGGATGGAGAAATAATGGCGTTTACCTGAATTGAAACGCTGTATGATGAGGTCGTAGTTTTCCTCAATTAGCAGCTGGGTGGTTTCGGAAAGGCAGGCTTGAAACCTTTGCAACTCATTGAGGATATTTTCGCGATTGGTCAGGAGGATGTCGCGCATCATTTCAGGCGAAGATGGTGCAAGCCGTGCTGTGCTTCGGAAACCGGGACCTATCACCCGGGCTGCTTCAAAAGGGGTGAGCGATACCAATGAGTTCGCCAGGATGAACGGCAGATGACTGGTGATGGCGACCCAACGGTCATGCTGCTTCGCATCTGTCCAAAAAGGTGATGCGCCAATCGCCGAACACATTTCAGAAGCAAATCGGATCGCTTTTTTACTGCTGCGCGGAAGGGGGATGAAGGCAAAAGTTGTATTTTGAAAGAGGTCACGTTCTGCATGGAGATAACCTGCATTTTCTTTTCCGCACATCGGATGCCCGCCGATGGGGTCGAAACGTTCTGGCAACCGCGACATGGTTTGCAGGATGGTATGTTTTGTGGAGCCTAGATCGAGCACAATTGCCTTTCCTGGATAGATACCCGGCAGATGCCGGAGCGCTGAGAGAATGGCTTTTATTGGCAGTGCCAGGATGATGACATCGACCGGTGATTTTATCTCTTCCATGCTGAGATACCCTGCGTCAATCACCCGTTCATCCAATGCTTTACGAAGGATGTGCTCATCATGGTCGACACCGATGATGCTCGCACATTTTCCATTTAAAGCCATTGCCAGCGAACCACCCATTAAACCCATCCCTACGATCATCACAGTTGCGTTCTCCAGAAAAGCAGGCTCCTCATCCATCACTCATCTCCTTCCGACAACCTGTGCGATGGCACGGGTTTCTTTGACCAGTTGGGCAAAGCGTTCTGGTTTTAATGACTGTCCACCGTCAGAAAGAGCCTTTTCGGGTTCGTGATGCACCTCTACAACCAACCCATCTGCGCCAGCAGCAACGCCCGCCCGGGCAATGGGAGCCACCAACTCCCAGCGCCCTGTGCTATGACTGGGGTCCAGAATGACAGGGAGGTGCGTGAGTGATTTCAAGACCGGGATGGCGTTGATGTCGGTTGTGTTGCGCGTGGAGGTCTCAAAGGTACGGATCCCCCTCTCGCATAAAATCACACGCTGGTTGCCGTGCGAAAGGATATATTCAGCCGCCATGAGCAACTCTTCCAGGGTTGCCGAGTTGCTGCGTTTGAGGAGCACAGGGCGGCGGCTTTCTCCTGCCTGGTGGAGCAAGGCAAAGTTTTGCATATTGCGCGCACCAATTTGAAGCACATCGGCGTATTGGGATACCAGTGGGACTAATTCGGGAGACATCACCTCGGTGACCACGGGTAAACCCGTAACCTGTCGCGCCTCAGCCAGGATTTCCAATCCCTTTTCTTCCAGACCCTGGAATGAATAAGGTGAACTGCGCGGTTTATACGCACCCCCGCGCAGTGCATGAGCGCCAGCTTCCTTGACGGCAGCGGCAATTTCCAACAATTGAGTTCGGCTTTCTACTGCGCAGGGACCGGCAATGAGCAGCACCTGGTCACCGCCGATTTGGACACCATCCAATGCAAAAACCGTATTTTGAGGTACCAGCTCACGCGAGGCAATTTTGTATGGGCGTGAGATGGGTACAATGCGGTCGATTCCCGGCAGGTAGGTGAATTGTTCGCGGATTGTAAAAGGATTGCTGCCCAATACACCGATAATCGTTCGTTCTTCTCCCTGGGAAACGTGAACGCGGAAATTGTTGGCTTTAATCCTGGCAACAACAGTCTGTATTTGTTCTCCGGTTGCATCGATATTCATAATAATCATCATTTTGACACCTCTTTGTTTGTGGGGGTGGATGTAAGATCAGGACGCAACTGAACGGCATCCCTCAGGTAGATATGATGGACTTCATTTTGTTTCAGCTCGGTATTCCAATGCAGAAGCACACGGATACAGCGCGGCAAGCTGCCAGGCACCGGTATCTCTTGCGCACACATTAACGGGACCTCTGTCCATCCCATCAACCGGGCGGCTTTGGCGGGGTGAACAGCCGATAAATCATCTGTGAGGGTAAAAAATGCACTGGAAAGGTCCTGGGTCTGCATCTGCGGGTTGGCTGCCAGGATGGCTTCCAAAAGCTCAGTAGTGGCTGCCAGAATTTCATCTTTGTCATCCCTGCTGACTGTTGTTGCGCCTCGTACGCCTGCTGTTCTCATATTGCCTCCATTCAAAAAAAAACACGATGCTGCTGGGCATCGTGTTTGTTGATCAAGGGGTTATTCTTTCCGCTTTAATCCACAAAGCCGGCAGCCGGATCAGGTTGGTTGCCGTAAAAATAAAAATAAAAGAAGCGGATGGGTTTGATTTGGTTCATTTTTGTATTGAAAATTATTCTACTGCAATCAAGCTGTTTGTCAAGGGGTTGAAGACAATTGTCCTATTTTCCTAAGCCTGTTGTGCGCATGGAACTCAATATCATTGTGAATATAGGACCAACATGAAGACTGGTGCATGACAGAGGAAAAAAAGAAGAGATGGCGTCAATGCAGTTATAATACCCCAACCGGTTTCAAGAGGTGTTTAACTCTTGTTGTCTAAAAAACCTTTTACCTGGAAGGAACCATGCCGCTGAACTCCGATTTTAAAAATGAGCTTCAACAATTGATCCGCGGTGAAGTAAAGGATGACTTCATTAGTCGTTTGCTTTACAGTACCGATGCGTCGATATATCAGATTGAACCGCTCGGTGTCGTTTTTCCATTGGATTTAGACGATCTATCGGCGATTGTTGAGACGGCAGCCCGGCATCGCGTGCCTTTACTGGCGCGCGGTTCAGGGTCCAGCCTGGCGGGGCAGGCGGTTGGTCCAGCTTTGGTGATTGATTTTGCGAAGCACCTGAACCGGTTAATCGAAATAAACCCAGAAGAAAAAATCGCGTTGGTTGAGCCAGGTCTGATCTTGAATGGGTTGAACCGGGCAGTCGGGCGATATGGGCTGATGTTTGGTCCCGATCCCGCTTCTGCGGAGCGGGCATCCATTGGCGGGAGCATCGGCTGCAATGCAACCGGAGCTCATTCGATCCTGTATGGGATGACCGCAGACCATCTGTTAGCCTGTGAAGTCCTGCTTTCGGATGGGGATGTTGCCATGTTCTGTGAAGAACCGGTGGAGGCGATAGAGCGAAGACTGAGTACCACGTCGGGTGGGCGAGTTATCGATGCAATCTATAAAACAGCCCTGACGGTCCGTAAAGATTATAAAGATATCATTCGACGTGATTGGGTAAAGGTGTGGCGGCGTGCTTCAGGATATAACCTGAACTACCTTCTTCCCTGGTCACCGGCAGCGCCGCCCCAATGGGGTGCAAGCGGGCTGCCGTATCCACCGGTGAGCGATGGAAATATCAACATCTCCATGCTAATGGCGGGGTCCGAAGGCACCCTGGGGATACTGCGCAAAGCCAGGTTGCGCCTGGTGGACAAACCTGCTCACACCATACTGGGTGTATTGACGTTCGAGACCATCGCAGAAGCTTGCGACCAGGCTCCCTTTCTGTTAGAAAGAAACCCTTCTGCCATTGAATTGATACCGGGGGAGATGCTGCGATTGGCACGCGCGATCCCTGCGTATGCGCGGCAGGTTGAGTTTGTCCAGGGTGAACCGGAGGCGCTGCTGGTGGTTGAGTTCAGCGGAGAGGACCCGAAACATCTGAAAGAACAGGCGATGGCGTTGGGCGATGATGTGCTCATTGCCGAGACAGTGGAGCGTCAAAACCAGGTTTGGGGGATACGGAAAATGGGTTTGGGGATTCTCAACTCACTGCCGGGAGATGCCAAGCCACTGGCGTTTGTCGAGGATGTGGCTGTCCCGGTGGAAGACCTGGGAAATTTTGTGCGTGAAATGGAAGCCATCATGAGGGCACACGGCACGTATGCCAACTACTATGCCCATGTATCAGCGGGATGTTTGCATATCCGCCCGGTCATCAGCACGAAAGGTGCCGAAAACGTCCATCAGATGCATTCCATTTCCGAAGAGGTGGTCAGGTTATGCCTGAAGCTCAACGGAGCCATCAGTGGTGAACACGGTGACGGCATTGCCCGTTCGCAATACCTGGAAGCCAACTTTGGGTCTGAAATTTACGACCAGTTCCGCGCACTGAAGAGAGCTGCTGACCCATACAATTTGCTCAACCCCGGAAAAAAGGTAGACCCGCTGCCTATGAATGCAAATTTACGTTACGGTGAAGGGTATGTGGTGAATACCTGGAAACCGTTTTTTGATTATTCCAAACAGGAAAGCCTGAGCGGCGCAATTGAGATGTGTAACGGAGCTGGCGTGTGCAGGAAGGATTTTGGGTTGATGTGTCCTTCTTTCCAGGCGCTGCGCGATGAAATGCATAGCCCACGCGGACGATCCAACCTGCTGCGCGCGCTCATTTCTGGCAGACTCCCGCTGGATGATTTCGGCGACCAGGTGGTGATGGAAGCGCTTGACCTTTGCCTGGCTTGCAAGGGGTGTAAGTCTGAATGCCCTTCGGGTGTGGATGTGGCAAAACTGAAGTTCGAATATCTTTACCACCATTACCAAACGCACCCGCACAAACTGCGCGATTACTTGTTCGCCTATATTGACCGGCTTGCCCCGCTGGCTGCGCCTGTTTCAAGCCTGGCGAATAGCGTGTTGGCTTCTGCGTGGGTTCGCCGGATTAACCAGGCTGTGCTGGGGTTAGCGGCAGAACGTGTTTTTCCGCAGTTTGCCAACCCCGGTGAAAAAGCTCCGTTAAAAAAACAAAACCAACCGGTTTCGCCGGATGTCCTCTTTTTGCTGGATAGTTTCTCCCGTGATTTTCACCCTGAGACTGCCCTTTGTGCCGTGCGTGTATTGGAGCGATGCGGGCTGAATGTTTACATCCTGCCGGTTGTTGGGGCTGGAAGACCGCTGACGTCCAAAGGGTTTTTGGATCAAGGCAAAACCCATGCAAGAAAATTGATTGACTGCATTAAGTCGTTAGACCCGCAGGGTTGTTTGCCCGTGGTGGGTGTGGAACCCTCGGAGACGTTTATGCTGCGTGACGAATACCTGGATTATTTCCCCGATGAGCCCTACGTGGCAGCGTTGGTAAAACGCACCTGGCTGGTGGATGAGTTTCTGATTCGACCGGATGCGAGTGGTGTAAAGCGGATCGAAAACTTCGCTGCGGCTGAAAAAAGCAGAGGAAAGGTCTTGCTGCATGGACAATGCGTGCAAAAAGCGCAGCCTCCAGCAGAGGATGGTTACCCGGTTGGCGCTCAAGCCACAATCGCAATGCTTCGGCAAGCCGGTTACCAGGTTGAGATGGTTGAATCCGGCTGCTGTGGGATGGCTGGCGCGTTTGGTTATGAAGCCGAACATTATGAGTTATCGATGAAGATTGGCGAGAGTGCGCTTTTTCCTGCTGTACGCCAGGCAAGTGAAGATACCATCATTGCGGCTTCGGGTACATCCTGCCGGTCACAGATTGAAAATGGCACCGGGCGGAGGGTTGTTCACCCGGTTATGCTGCTATTTTCCCTTCCCGACAATTGAACAAAACCGGTTAAAAATACTCTATAATACACTACAATATTATATAATATTAACAAATTCGATATCAGATAACTTGAGAATAGTAAAAAATAGGATGCAGTTGACAGATTTTACAAGCCTTTAGGTTAACAAGCCAGATGGTTTGTTGCAGGGTTCCCTGTCTTTTTTGCCGGGTATGGTCAGGTGATTATTCATGTTTTTAATCAATTATTTATGACTTTTTAAACACGGTGGAATTACGATAAGTAAAAAAACCCGCATATTTTTTCCGTTGCAAGCGGGATAATGGTGGGAGAATTTTTCGACAAAAAACGTATGTTCTTTAGGTGAGGGGTAGCAGATTATGATCTTGACCCTTATTCAAAATGTTGCCTTACTGGTAGCTTTGGCTTCGATCTATCGCGTTTTGATGACCCGGTTACAACAGAACAAGGTTTCTTTTTCCATCTGGTCTGGCATTCTGTTTGGGGTTACCGGTGTTTTGGGGATGATGATGCCTTTGACGTTTGCACCGGGTATTATCTATGATGGGCGTTCGATTATCTTGAGTGTTTCAGGCTTGTTTGGCGGCCCGGTTACTGCTGTGATTGCTGCAGTGGTCAGTTCAATTTATCGACTGATTTTGGGCGGGGGTGGAGCCTGGGTGGGTGTCAGTGTCTGTATCAGTTCTGCTGCAATTGGGGTTGGTCTGTATTACCTGCGGCAGAGGAAACGTGTGCAGATGAGCATCCCGGTTTTATGGCTATTTGGTCTATTAGTCCATATCACCATGCTTTGTATACAATTGGCTTTGCCCAATCAGGCTGGTTTGGCGGTCTGGAGAAACATTGGATTACCGATCATCATTTTATTCCCGATTGCAACTGTTTTGGTTTGTCTATTATTCCTGGATTCTGAGGATCAAATTCACGACCGCCTGGCGGTAGCTGAAAGTGAAAAAGCATTAAAAAAAGCACAGCAATTGGCAAAGGTTGGGAGTTGGACCTGGTTTATTCAGGAGGACAGGATTGAATGGTCTGACGAGATGTTTCATATTTACGGGGTTGAAAAAGGAAATTTTACCGGGAAAACGGATGAATTTATCCAGACCATTCATCCTGATGAACGCGAAAAGGTTGAAAAATCAATGAGGGCTGTAAGCGTTGACCAACGACTCGATTTTCTTGAATATCGAGTCATCCGACCAGATGGCGGTGAGCGGGTGGTTTGGGATGAAACCGGAGAGGTGTTACTGGATAACAAAGGAAATCCATACCAGATATCGGGTATTGTCCAGGATATTACCGAAAGACGGGCTGCTGAAAAAGAAGTTTTGGAGAGCGAAATGCGGTACCGCAGCCTGATCCTGCACTCACCGGATGCAATTTTTGTAAACTTTGAAGACAAAGTAATCCTTGCAAATCATGCCTGTCTGAGGTTATTTGGCGCGCAAACAGAAGAACAGTTGTTGGGTAAATCGCCTTATGAATTGTTTCACCCGGATTTTCACAAAATAATTCGAGAGCGAATTCAATTAATGCGGGAGGAGAATAAACCTGCCCCTGTGATTGAGGAAAAGATTGTAAGGCTGGATGGGCAAATTGTACCGGTGGATGTATTGGCAGCGCCATTCTCGTTTCACGGGGGAAGATACCTGCATGTGATCTTGCGTGATATCACGGAGCGAAAGAAGATGGAAGCCGCCTTAATCGAGTCGCATGAGCTTCTTACCCGGCTGGCTGAACAGGTTCCAGGCGTGGTCTATCAATACCGGTTGTACCCGGATGGACGATCCTGTTTCACTTACGCAAGCCCAGGGTTGGAAGAAATCTATGAAGTAACACCTGAGGAGGTGCGTGAGGATGCCACGGTTGTTTTTGGACGGTTGCATCCTGAGGATTATGATGCCATTGTGGATGCCATTCAGGAATCGGCGCGCACCCTGGAATTGTTTGCGATTGAATTCAGGGTGGTTTTGCCGCGACAGGGGTTGCGTTGGCGTATCAGCCGGGCGAAGCCTGAAAGAACCGAGGATGGGGGCACACTGTGGTATGGCATTATCTCAGATATTACCGACCGGAAAAACGCCGAATTTAAAGTTATCGAGCAACTTGAAGAACTGCGCCGTTGGCGTTCTGTGATAGTGAATCGAGAGAAACGGATGATCGAGTTGAAGAAAGAGGTAAATGATTTACTTCTAGAGGCAGGGAAACCTGTCCGCTATCCAGCAGAAGATTAACGGTAAGCCAGAAACTGGACTAACCTGGCAAGAATAAACAAAAGATATTCTGGATCAAATGAAAACGAAACTTACATCACCTATGAAAATTTCCCGTTCCCCCTGGCTGCATCTGGCAATAGCAGTAATCGTTTTTGTGATAATCCTGTTCATCTGGTGGTATGTCAGTATTCATTATGAATCAAATCTTCTTGCACAGAAGCGCGCTGGATTGAAGAGCGATATGGATAGGATTGCCACGTATCTCACATCCAATGTGAACCGACGCCAGGCGATTTTGATTGGACTGTCTGCCAGTGTAAAGACCCATTCGGTTGCGGATTTGCGTAATCAACATTTTGAGATTTTTGCAACAGGTTTGAAAGCAGATGATCCGGTAATTCAGTCGATTCAGTTTTTTCCTGTGATGGGATATGTTTTGGTTTTTCCAGAGGAGGAGAATGAAACCGTTCTCAACAGCACACTGGATGACCTGAGAAACACCGACCATGCAAACGTTCGGGAGGATGTGCAGCGTGCAATCGATACAGGCGAAATTACGCTGAGCAAACCGTATGAACTCAAACAAGGCGGAACAGGTGTTGTTGCTCGACTGGCAGTATATAAGGAGGAGAAATTCTTGGGGCTGGTGACAGTTGTCCTCAACCTGGACCCGCTTCTGGAAATATCAGGGGTTTCTTCCATGACAGACAATGTTCAAATTGCCTTGATGGATACAGATGGGCATGTGTTTTTTGGCGAAGAAAGTGTTTTTCAATCAACACCGGTTACCTCTTCAGTGGTTTTGCCAGAGGACAACTGGGTTCTCGGAGCAACGCCATTGCCTTCCTGGTACACTGATATTCGCAATCAGATGCTGCTCTTTTGGCTGATGGGTGGGGTGTTGGGATTGTTAGGCAGTGGTATTGCTTTTTTGCTATTCAGCCGTCAATCAACCTTGAAAAAAACCGTTGAGGAACGCACTGCGGCTTTGTCTGCCAGTGAATTGCGTTATACCACAACACTTAAAGTCGTTAACAAGGGAATTTGGGACTGGCAGTTTCAAACAGGAGAACTGTATTGTAGCGAACATACCTGTGAAATGTTAGGGTACGAACAAGGAAGATTTACAAGTATCCAGGATTTTATGAGTATTGTCCATCCCCAAGATCTTCCGCGTGTGCAAGCTGAAATCGATCATGCTTCGAAGACCGGTTCCGGTTTTGACCTTGAAATGCAATTGAAAAAGAAGGATGGAAATTGGATTTGTGTTTTGTTGCGTGGTCGGTTTGTTGAGAATCCCACGGGGGGACATTTTGTGGGGACATTAGAAGATATTACCGAACGAAAAGTTGCTGAAGAACAATTACGCGCCAGCGAGTCAAAATTCAGGGCTTTGTTCGAGAATGACCATGCCATCATGATGATTGTGGACCCGAAAACAAGCCAGATCATTGATGCCAATCCGGCAGCCAGCAAATTTTATGGGTGGAGCCGTGATGAACTGCATTCAAAGAAAATCAGCGATATAAACACCCTAAGTGAAGCAGAAGTATTAGACGAAATGAAAAAGGCTTTGAACGACGAACGCCAATACTTCCGTTTTAGACATCGCCTGGCAAGCGGACAGATTCGCGATGTAGAGGTTTTCACCGGTCCCATTCAGTATGAAGGACGTACCCTTTTGTATTCAATCATTCACGATGTCACTTTTTTGCGGCAGGCAGAAAATGCCTTGCGCGAAAGCGAGAACCGTCTGCGATTTGCATTAGATGGCGCTAATGACGGGCTGTGGGATGTTCAATTACAAAGTCATGTAACTTTTTTTAGCCCGCGTGCGTGCGAAATCCTGGGCTATTTACCTTCTGAAGCTGCCCAGATTGAGCTTTTCTTGCAATCGGTACATCCAGACGATATGGAAAAAACAGAAAAACGATTGAAAGATCACCTTGAAGGTCGCGTGCCAATTTTTGAGTTGGAGCATCGTTTGCGAATGAAATCGGGAGAATGGAAATGGGTGTCAACTCGCGGAAAACTTGTGGAGCGCGATCAGAACGGCTCACCATTACGGTTAACCGGTACCTACACTGATATTTCAAGACGCATGTGGATACAGGAAAGAATGAAGGCTGCCCAGTCTGAATTGGAACGTCTGTTGATCGAGGCGGATGAAAACCGCCTGGTGTTGCTCAGTGTAATTGAAGATCAGAAAATTACTGAAGAAAAACTGAACCAATTGAATATTGAACTGGAACAACGCGTTCAACAAAGAACCGTTCAGCTTGAAGCTGCTAACAAAGAACTGGAGGCATTTTCCTATTCTGTCTCACATGATCTGCGTGCGCCACTGCGCAGTATTGATGGTTGGAGCCTGGCATTGCTGGAAGATTATGGCGACCAATTGGATGAGAATGGACATCAGTACCTGGATCGCGTTCGCAGCGAAACCCAACGCATGGGACAGTTGATTGACGATATCTTAAGGTTGTCACGCGTTACGCGTATGGAGATGAACTATTCCCAGGTCAATCTCTCTTCCATTGCTCAAGGGATTGCAGACCGGTTGAGAGAAGAGAGCACCTCTCGTTCGGTGGAGTTTGCAATTCAGCCCGATATGATGGCGCAAGGCGATGCGAATTTACTGGAAATTGCACTTTCCAATTTGCTGGCGAATGCGTACAAGTTCACTGCCAGGAAAGACGTTGCGCACATCGAATTTGGCAAAATGGAGATGGAGGGAGAACTGGTTTACTTTGTCAGTGATAATGGCGCCGGGTTTGATATGGCATACGCTAAAAAACTTTTTGGCGCTTTTCAACGCATGCATAAACAAACAGATTTTCCTGGAACTGGGATTGGTCTGGCGACTGTGCAACGCATCATTCATCGGCATGGGGGAAGGGTTTGGGCGCAAGCCGAAAAAGGACACGGAGCTATTTTTTATTTTACCCTGGCGGAGACTATTGACGTATGAAAACGATACTCCTGGTTGAAGACAACCCGAGTGATATTGAACTCACCAAACGGGCATTGCGGAAAGCTCATATACTGAATGAACTGGTGGTGGCAGAGGATGGGCAAGAAGCGTTGGATTATTTGTTTGGTTTTGGACAATACGAGGGGCGTGACCCTCATTTGATGCCTGCCCTGGTTTTGCTAGATTTAAAACTCCCAGGTATTGATGGTTTGGAAGTGCTCAAACGCATTCGAATTGACCCGGTGATTCACCGCCTTCCGGTGGTTATTTTAACTTCTTCGCGCGAAGAGCAAGATATTGCCCAAAGTTATGACCTGGGCGTGAACAGCTATATAAGGAAGCCGGTTGATTTTTATCAGTTTGCGGATGCCATTCAACAACTTGGATTGTACTGGCTGATCCTGAATGAAACGCCTCCACCTGGAAATTGACCTGATGATGTTTTCAGGCGATGAAAGCGTAAGAAGAAAGATAGATGGAGAATGAAAAATTTACGTACGCTTCTCATTGAGGATTCTGAAAATGACGCAACTTTGATCGTTCGCCAATTGGGGAAATACGACTACCGGGTTGAGTATGAGCGCGTTGAAACCGAAGAAGATTTCAGACGTTTGTTGTGCGAATCTGTTTGGGATGTAATTATTGCCGATTACCAGCTTCCTGAATTTAATGCCCCCAAAGCTCTTGCCGTTTTACAAAAAAGTGGGTTAGACATTCCCTTCATTGTTGTTTCTGGCGCAATAGGCGAAGAAACAGCAGTTGAGTTGATGCGTTCGGGGGCAAGCGATTACCTGATGAAGAGTCACCTCACGCGCCTGGGAGCGGCTGTTAGTCGAGAAGTGGATGAAGCCACTCGAAGGCGATTACAGAGAGAAAACGCTGATCTTGTTTTGCTGCAATCAGCAGCTTTAAACGCAGCCGCAAACGCGATTGTAATCACGGATGAGGATGGCATCATTGAATGGGTTAATGCTGCCTTTTTTTTATTAACGGGTTATACCAGCCAGGAAGCTTTGGGAAAAAACCCGAGAGATTTGTTGAAATCAGGGCAGCATGATCCTTCTTTTTACCAACAGCTATGGGATACGATCCTTTCTGGGAAAGTCTGGCGCGGCGAGTTAATCAACCGGCGGAAAAATGGGAGCATTTATATTGAAGAACAAACCATTACGCCTCTGCTGGATGAGACTGGAAAGATCAACCGGTTTATTGGGATCAAACAGGATATTACCTTGCGTAAGCAAATGGAGAAATCACTGCAGCGGTATGCTGATGCCTTTTCCTACTGTGGGCACGGAATCGCAGTTGGAGATCCAAAAACCAATCGGATACAGCTTTGCAATCCCGCTTTTGCAGGTATGCGAGGTGTATCTGTGCAGGAGCTTGCCAGTCAACCCCTCCTGGCAATGTATGCGCCCCATGATCACGAAATGATCAAGGAACAAATGGATAAAGCGGATCGTGAGGGACTGACTCAATTTGAATCGATCATGTGCAAGGAAGATGGAACGTTATTCCCGGTTCATGTAAATCTGGTCAGTGTTTGGGACGAAAAAAAGAAGCCGATATACCGTATTGCCACTGTAAATAACATCAGTGGAAGAAAAATCGCTGAGAAAAAACTACTTGAGGAGATGGAAGACAGTAAAAGGCGCGAGAAGGAGTTGGAGTTGATCACCATGGTTTCTTCCAACATGCGTAAGGCGCAAACACGTTCAGACTTAATGGAGGTTATCCTGAACGATCTCTCAGAGCTGATGAAGTCAAAGTTTGCCACCCTCGCATTTGTAGAGGGTGGGAACCTTGTTTTTGAAGATGCGGTTGGGAACCAGCACAATTGGAGTCAATACCGAATACCTGTCCGACATCCGTTATTCTCAAAAGTGCTCAATAAAAAACAATCAATAGGTATAGATCTATCAAGCATGTCACATCGGGCAGGGCTGCCTGAGTGGATCACACAAAACTGCACACAATCCGATTCTGTAATCATATATCCTCTGATTAGCGGACAAGTTGCTGTTGGGGTGATTCTGTTTTCACTTATGCAAGCCACCCAGCTATCCAGTGAACAATCTAACCTCGTGGAAGCGGTGGCAGAAATGGCTGGCAATGCCATTAACCGCATGTTATCAGCAGAAAAACTGGAAATGATGGTACAACGGCGCGAGAAAGAACTCGAGTTGATTTACCAGGTAACTTCGGCAGCAAGTATCTCTGTTGATTTTCAGCAAGCCTTTCACCAGGCACTCAAGATAATCCTTTCTGCTGTCCAGGCAGAACAAGGTGCGATTTACTTGTTGAGCGAAGAGAACGGTTATCCGGAACAAGCGGTATACCTGGGTAGTGGAGACCCTGAATCTTTTGAGCGTTCCTTCCCACAGCAAATATTCAATACTGTGCTCAGAACAAAGCAAGCTACACTGCTTTCCGGACAATCCATCCTTTCTCAAAATGAGAAATTGGCTGATGTATCTGAAAAAGGCGTTTTTATCGGGTTACCCATGCGTATATCTGAGCGCGTGATTGGTGTGGTGATCCTGCAAAAAATTTCGCTCGCTGAAATTCTCCTGGAGGAATTGACAGTCTTATCCTTTATCGCCGATCACCTGGCTTTGGTGGTGGATAACATTCGCTTGTTCAAAAAAGCCGAGCAAAGCGCTGTGTTGGAAGAACGTTCACGATTAGCGCGAGAGCTGCATGATTCAGTTACACAATCCCTCTATAGTGCCAGTTTATATTCTGTTGGTGCACTGCGTTATATAGATCAGGGAAAATTCGATCAGATTGGTGTTTATCTGAACCATATTGCAGGATTAACCCAGCAGTCGTTAAAAGATATGCGTCTTTTAGTCTACCAGTTACGCAGTTCTGAACTGGTTAAAAGTGGTCTGTTGGGTGCCATTCAAAGCCGTCTGGATGCGGTTGAACGGCGTTCGGGCATTGAGGTTTCCCTACAATCACAAGAAATAACTGAATTGCCTGAACAAATTGAGGAAAACCTTTATTGGATTACTATTGAAGCACTGAATAATTCGATAAAACATGCACAGGCAGCCCACCTTTGGATTGAAATAGAACAAAGAGAGAGCGATTTTGTGATGGTTATCCAGGATGACGGTATCGGCTTTGACCTGGATCAGCCAGCAACACCTGGGGGGATGGGTCTGCAATCCATGCGTGAGCGTGCTGAGAGGATCGGTGGGAAAGTTGAAATACGAACCAGCCCAGGAAGTGGAACATGTGTGGAAATTCGGTTAGCATTTAATGAGCCAGAGGGAAAATAGAGGAAAAATGCAGAATATCAGGTTGTTGATTGCGGATGATCATAAAGTGGTCCGCGAGGGATTGAAGGCATTTATCGCCCCAACAGAAGGGTTTGAGCTTGTGGGTGAAGCCAGTAATGGGATCGAAGCAGTTGAGCAGGCAAAACGATTGAAGCCAGACATCATTTTGTTAGACCTGGTCATGCCTGAAATGGATGGCATCGCAGCCACCCAGTCTATTAAACAAGATAACCCAGAAGCAAGGGTAATCATCATCACCAGTTTTGTTGATGAAACCAAAGTGATTTCAGCTATTAAAGCCGGTGCATCTGGTTATTTGCTCAAGGATTCTACCCCGCAAGATATAGAGACCGCGATTATCGAGGTATATCAGGGGAATACCGCTTTTCCATCCAGGATCACCAATATTTTGGTGAAAACGATCAATCAGCCTGAACAAGCTGCGAACAAAGGTATGAACCTGACAGATAGAGAAATAGACATCCTGAAAATGATTGCCCAGGGATTTTCAAACCAGGAAATTGCCAACAGGCTTTTTTTGAGTGTATGGACCGTGCGTACGTATGTAACTGAAATTCTGGCAAAACTTCAGGTGGGGAACCGCACACAAGCAGCTTTATATGCGCTGCGGGAAGGGCTTGCAAAACTGGATGAATGAGTTGACAGAGACCTGATTTTTGAGTTGGAATTGATACACTATTAAGTGGGTAAATGACCGTTTAAAGACGGTCATTTTTTGTTGTATAACGATCCATTTTTTTGCGATGTGCAATCAGGATGTGATCGGTATGATATGAAATACGAAAAGCAACGTTCCGAGAGAGCACAAAAAATTGATGCAAGAGACAGTTCTAACGAATCTGATAATTATCTCCCAGCCAGGGAGGAAGCGGGATAACCTGGCAGTGTTGGCGAGAATGGCAACATTCCCGAAGGAGGTGTTTGTTTTTGACAGTATTCAAAATGCGCCCACTTCGGTTTTTGAGGAAAAACCCGCACTAATCTTGGTCGATTACCGCCAGCCTGAAGAGGGATTAGAGCAAGATATCGCAATCATCCATCAACAATATCCTGACCATTCTTTTGTCTTATTGACTGGCGGAGCAAAACAAGATCATCAACTTAACGGGGCAATTTTCTTTGAATATGTGTTCGATGAAATATCTCAACCCCTACTGATCAGTTTATTACGTACATTGGAAACACAACAACAAAGTAAGTCATGACTACCACGTATGGAAAGAACTGCAAGTGAACCAGATTTGACCTTGTTTGGAGTCGAGTTTCTCAATTCAAGATTTTATTCTTATGGAGGATTAAAATGAAATGGATCAATAATATGAAGACGAGCGTGAAGCTAATTGGGGCATTTATTGTCATTGCAGTTATTGCAGTTATTGTCGGAATATTTGGGATCAGCTATATTCGTGCGCTGGAGAATGCTGACTTTCGCCTGTGTCAAAATTACACTGTGCCGATCATGCAGTTGGACAAAATGGGTATCGCATTTCAACGCATTCGCGTCAATATACGGGATGCTATCCTGAAACCCGACCTTGAGGCGAGCCGGGTGCATTACGATACTATTCATCAATTGATGGAAGAAATGGATATTATTGCGGATGAATATGAAGCTTTAATAGAAACAGAAGAAATGAGAGAATTATTTGCAGAATATGAAATCGCCAAAAAGGCATTTGACCCATACCTTGAAGAAATGATTTTACTGGATCAACAAGGGAAAATTGAGGAAGCTGTAGAGATTTTACATGGTGCTTCCTATCAAAGTGCACGTACTACACAGGATATGCTCACCGCAATGATGGCACGTAAAATGGAATTAGCGATTGATATCGCCGAACAGAATTTGGATGCTGCTAAACAAGCGACCACTATTATGTTGATTGTTGTTTCGATTGCATTCGTCCTAGCTGCTGGTTTTGGCATTGTGATCTCGCGCAGCATCACCGTTCCGTTGGGATTGGTGGTGAATATCTCCAAATCTCTTGCGGTTGGAGACCTGGTGCGCGACCTGGATGATAAAACAAAGGATAAAGTACGCTTACGAAAAGACGAGATTGGGGATGTGGGTAAAGCTTTGGATGAGGTGATTCAATATGTTCAGAACACCGGAGATGCAGCAGCTTCTATTGCTAACAATGATTTGACCGTTTTTGTACAACCTAAAAGCGACAAGGATGAATTGCGCCATGCATTTACGCGCATGATTGCTTCTCTCCGGAATTCGCTTGGAGAAATTGCCAGTAATGCAAACGAATTGAGCGAAGCCTCAAGTCAACTTGCAACAGCGGCAGATCAGGCGGGAGAAGCTACCAGCCAGATTGCGATAACCGTCCAACAAGTTGCCAGGGGTACGGCTGACCAAACCGTCGCGGTGACCAAGACAGCTTCAGCTATCGAGCAAATGACGCAGGCGATTTCAGGTGTGGCAAAAGGTGCTCAACAACAAAGTGAATCGATCTCCAAGGCATCTGAAATGACCGGGGCATTGATTTCAGCCATCGACCAGGTTGCCAGTAACGCGGATGCTGTTGTACGGGATTCTGCTTCGGCAGCAGAAAAAGCACGCATTGGTTCAAAAACTGTGGAAGATACGCTTTCCGGGATGCAGGGCATCAAAGTAAAAGTTGGTGCATCTGCTGAAAAAGTTCAGGAGATGGGTAAACGATCAGAAGAGATTGGCATGATTGTTCAAACGATTGAGGATATCGCTTCACAGACCAATTTACTGGCACTCAACGCGGCGATTGAAGCGGCTCGAGCTGGTGAGCACGGTAAAGGTTTCGCGGTCGTGGCGGATGAAGTGAGGAAGCTGGCGGAACGTTCAAGCAGTGCCACAAAAGAAATCGGCTCACTGATTAACAGCATCCAGAAAACCGTTGTTGAGGCTGTAAAAGCCATGGAGGAAGGTTCAATGGAGGTTGAACAGGGTGTTGTCAGTGCGAACAACGCAGGAACAGCTTTAATGGAAATTCTGGCAGCAGCCGAAGAGGTAAATTTGCAGGCTGTCCAGGCAGGTGAAGCAACCAGGCGGATGAGTGCATCTGCAAGCGAGCTGGTCTTTTCAGTCGATTCGGTATCAGCGGTGATCGAAGAGAACACTGCCGCAACTGAACAGATGTCCGCAAATTCAGGTGAGGTGTCTCAAGCGATTGAGAACATTGCCAGTGTAAGCGAAGAGAACAGTGCAGCAGTTGAGGAGGTTAGCGCAGGTGCTGAGGAGATGAGCGCACAGGTGGAAGAAGTAACGGCTTCTGCTCAGACACTGGCAGAGATGGCAAAGAACTTTCAGGAAATTGTTTATCGGTTCAAATTGAGCTAGACGTTTGGAAGAATATTTCCCTTCGGTGAGGATGATGTTGATGTACATCATCCTCACCATACGGGGAAATTTTTGATAAAGAGGGAGATTGCCATGGAACAGCAAATTGTCATTTTCAAGCTTGCTGAAGAGTATTTTGGAATTGAGATTTCAACTGTTGAGAGTATCGTAAAACTGCAAAAAATTACACGTATTCCCCACGCACCTGATTACATGAAAGGGGTCATCAATTTACGCGGCGAGATTTTGCCGGTAATGGACCTGGAAAAAAGGTTTAACCAGCATGATTTTGAAATGACATCGGAAACCCGTATCGTGGTGATCAATATAGGGGGGGTCAAAATGGGGATGATTGTGTCAGGGGTTTCAGAAGTGCTCAACATTGAAGATAGCGTAATCGAAAAAACGCCACCGATTCTCACGACAATGGAAACAGAATTTATCACAGGTGTGGTGAAGCTAGAAGCTCGGCTGGTGATCCTTCTTGATCTGGCGCGAGTGCTTTCCCTCCAGGAAATGAATGCGATTAATGAGTTGGTAATCTTGTAAAAAACGAGCGTAGAATCCGCATTTACTCTAACATAGACGTATTGAGATGAATTTAATAGGAAAATTGCCTGGCAAAAGAATAAATTCTGTATAATATTTAGAAAAACAATTAAGGGTAAGACTTATTATACCGATATAAGGACTGCGATGCCAAACCCGTTAAAAATTTTAATTGTTGAGGATAATCCTTCCGATGCAGAATTGATGGTGCGGCGGCTAAAAAATGAAGGCTTTGATTTTAAGTGGGTGCGTGTAGAAGATGAGGAAGCCTTTATAGAAAATCTAGATGCAAACAGTCTTGACCTGATTTTATCTGACTGGTCTTTACCATCCTTTAGCGGCTTATGCGCATTGCAGGTCACACGTGCGAAAGGATTTGATATCCCATTTATCATCGTTTCTGGCAGCATCGGCGAGGAAGCTGCTGTAAACGCCCTTCACCCGGGCGCCTCTGATTACTTGTTGAAAGACAGGCTGGAACGTCTTGGGCAGGCAGTGCAGAATGCATTGGAGCAAAAACATTTGCGCGATTTGAATCGACAATCCGAAATCGAACTCCGCATCGCATACGATTCTACACTGCGCGGTTGGTCAAATGCATTGGAATTACGCGAACACGAGACTGCTGGACACAGTCAACGGGTTGTGCAAATGACAATGGAAGTTGCCCAGCGAATGGGGATACCGTGTTCGGAATTGGCTCATATCCAACGCGGAGCCCTTCTTCATGATATCGGTAAAATGGGTATTCCAGATAGTATTTTACTCAAACCAGGACCTTTAACCGAAGATGAATGGAAAGTAATGCGTATGCACCCTGTTCACGCTTACGAATTACTTTCCGATATTCCTTATCTAAAACCTGCATTGGATATCCCACATTACCATCATGAACGTTGGGATGGAAGCGGTTATCCTGAAGGTCTGAAAGGTGAAGAAATCCCCCCTGCAGCGCGCATCTTCGCGATTATTGATGTTTGGGACGCTCTTTCACATGACCGTCCATATCGATCAGCATGGAGCAACGAAAAGGTCATCGAATACCTTAAAGAGCAATCGGGGAAACATTTTGATCCAAGAATTTTGAAGATCTTTCTTGACGTCATTAATCCTTTTACGAAATAATTTTTGCTGATTCCCCTGATTGATTTTGGGAATTTCGACCGAAAATTAAATTTCAGGTAATCGTTTCATGTATAATGAATTAACGATTAACCCTATAGAGAAAAGGAAAAAATCATGGCAAAAGAAGAGAAAGACAAGAAAGATAAGAAGGACAAAAAAGATAAGAAAGATAAGAAAGATAAAAAGAAGAAGTAAATTGTAAAGAAACATTGCAAACACATCGACGCAAGACCGCTACCAGGCAGCCTTGTGATAATGATGAGGTTGCCTGGCAGATTGCCTGGCAGATTGCATTTGATTGTTATTCTCGCAATTACCAACGGGAATTTTGGTACTCTAAACAACAAACCATTTGCTTGATAGGGGGATTCTTTGAACAACATCAGAAAAACAGCGAAGCTCTCGCGGAAAGTATCAGAGCGATTCGATAACTGAATTATTACCACTTTACAACTTTGATAGGCAAAAGAATAGTTTTACGATTGACAAAGACTTTTCGGGTCTATACAATAGAAGTGGTTCGTTTCGCTCATTTACAAGAACACAATCGTACGCGAAAGGAGGCGGTATAGGCAGATTCGCAGAAAAATAGAATTTTTGTACTGTAAGGTTAATACAACCAAATCGAATTATTTAGCGGTTTATTCTTCTTCTTGACAAAAAGATAGGGAGTATCCAATGTCAAAAAAACGAATCATTCATCTTTCTGTCGCTTTGATTCTGGCGATGTTGGTGAGTGCGATGGCTCCAATGACGGTATTCGCCGACACGGGCTCGCCTCCCCCGCCGGATGATACAAATGCGACAGAACTGCCTGATGCGGCAACGTCCTCAGAAGACGGAACCACGCCAACGGCAGAACCCACGGAAGAAGCAACACAAGAAGAAGCAGGTGAACAACCACCGGTGGAAAGCACTGAGGATGGTGAGCCTGATGTTTCACCTTCTCCAGATGACTCCGAAGAAACGAACCTCCCGGAAGCACCTCCAACCATCATGGAGCAGGTGCCCGAGGATACCATCGTCGTTGTGATTAACAGCGACGGCGAAGCGGAGCCTTTGGTTACACAGGGAGCAGCAGATGCGGTTAAGGAAGGGGATCCAATTTGGTGCCCGGCAGGGCAAACCGCGACCCCTGGGGAAAACGGATGTACAGACTCGTTCACCAGCTTTGACGAACTGTTAAACTTCTTAAAAGAACATGAAGGAGAAGCTGCATATCAACAAGCCGGTACGATTTTTATCGAAATGGGGGATTATACCGGTTCAGAAAGCAGCATTGACTTCAACAATTATAATTTCACTACCTTTAATAGCTACGACCTGACGCTACAAGGCGGCTGGAATACCGAAGAAACCACCATTGAATCCGAGGCACGTACCAATTTCAGCGCTCCGGTGATCATTGGATCTGCTTTGAACCCATGGATGGGTTCTATTTCAGTCACTCAGTTCAATATTTTCGGCGTCAACGGGCACAGTGCCCTCACGATTTACTCACAAAGCGATATCAACGTTTCCAACAGCGAATTCACTGAGAATAAGGCGGGCATGGAACTGAATGCGGGCGGTGATGTCACGATTGAAGCAGTACAAGCTGACAACAATAAAAATGCCGGCGCCAGCATCACAGCAGGCGGAGATGTAACCGTACAAAATAGTACCTTCAACGGTAACAGCGGTTCGCATTATGCTGCCACTGGGAAAGGCATGGAGATTGTCAGCCAGGGTGACGTGTCGTTGTCACAGGTACAAGCCAACAACAATCAGCTTTTTGGCGCAAATATTCAATCTGCCGGGTTGGTTGAAATTACCAGCAGCATCTTTTCTGGCAATAAAGGCTACACGTGCAGTTACTGTGGCGGAAAGCAGTATTACGGTTACGGCTTGCAGGTAGTGAGTACCGATACCATATATCTCGAAGATGTAACTGCCTCGGATAACAACCTCTTCGGAGCGAAATTGACTTCCGATTACGATGTTGTCATTTCCAACGGCGAATTTAACAACAACGGTATAGATGGTAAGGCAGCAGGTTTTGGGCTCGAAATTGATACAGCCGGGTATGCTATTCTAAATGAGGTACAGGCAAACAACAACCAGTTGTTCGGTGCTGATATCGAAGCTGTGTACAGCGCTTTCATCAGCAATAGCGTATTTTCAGGCAACAGGGCTTACACTTGCTCCTATTGCGGCGGAAAAAATTATTATGGCTATGGCTTGAGGGTTGTTTCAACCGAAGAGAGCATCGCTTTGAGTGGGGTTACCGCTTCTGATAACAATTTGTACGGTGCATATCTGGAAGCAGCAACGAGTGTAGACATCTTTGAAGGACACTTCAATAATAACGGTGTCAATACCAGCAGCTATGCAACAGGATATGGCTTGCAAGTGAAAAGCGGTGATGAAGTTTCGTTGTTTGGGATTGAAGCCAATGAAAACAAACTCTTCGGCGCTAATATTGAGGCTTCTGGTGGGGTGTATATCAATACAAGCGTCTTCTCAGGCAACAAAGCCAGCACCTGCTCATACTGCGGTGGAAAGAAATCCTATGGCTATGGCTTGCAGGTTGTTTCTTTAGACAGCATTGCCCTCAGCGATGTTACAGCAGAAAACAACAACCTGTTCGGTGTTGACCTGGACGCTGCTGGAGATGTCTCGATTTACCAGGGGCTGTTCAGCAATAATGGTCTGGGTTATGGAAGTTATGCAGCCGGATATGGCATGAACGTGGTCAGTGGAGGCGATGTTGCTGTTAGCGCGGTTACCGCCAGCAATAACTATCTCTATGGTGCCAATATTGAAGCTGCCGGAAGCGTCTCACTCAGCACAAGTGTATTCTCCGGGAATAAATATTCCTATGTGACGCATTGTGGTTGTAGCTCTTACTACGGTTACGGGCTGCATGTGCTCTCGGGAGAGGACATTTCGTTGTTCGAGGTGCAGGCATCCGATAACAACCTGTACGGTGCCTACCTGAAAGCTGACGGAAACGTAGATATTTTTGATGGCATTTTTGACAACAACGGTGTCAACACAAGCAGTTATGTGACTGGAAAAGGGCTCGAAGTTGATAGCGGCGCCAATGTCTCTCTTTATCTAGTGCAGGCGAACAACAACAAACTGGCTGGAGCGGACATTCATGCAGTTGGTACGGTCAGCGTCAGCTATGGTATGTTCTCTGGCAATAAGTCTTACACTTCATCTAAATGTAGCAAGAAGTACTACGGGTACGGCTTGCAGATCATCACACTGGATTCAGTTGTGTTGAGCGATGTCACTGCCGAAGAGAATTACGTTTTTGGCGCACGCGTGGAAACTGAGAGCGATGTCAGTGTAATGAACAGTTCCTTCAGTCGCAACGGTGTGAATACCAGCTCGGTTGTCCTCGGATATGGTCTTGAAATTCTCAACGGCGGCAACGTCAGCCTGGATGGTGTGACAGCTAACGAGAACAGGTACTTTGGAGCCAACATCGAGTCGCATGGCACCGTTTCGGTGACCAATAGTGAGTTTTCTCGCAATCAGGGTGTGATTTGTGCGCACTGCCGGAATACGTTTTATGGTTACGGCTTGCGTGTTGTGACTGAAGATGAAATCACCTTGAGTGGTGTCACAGCCAACGAGAACTATAAATACGGTGCTGACCTCAACAGCGATGCGAATGTGAATGTGTTTGAGAGTACCTTCAATAAGAACGGGTACAACACAAAATACGAGGTTGGAGGATACGGACTGGATATTTCCAGCGGCGGTGATGTGACATTGGATGGGGTAACAGCCAATGAAAACGTCCTCTATGGCGCCAGCATTAACGCAGCCGGTGGTGTGACCATGACCAACAGTCAATTTTCACTCAACCGTGGTGTTCTTTGCACATCCTGTGGAAAGGACTATTATGGATACGGTTTTCTGATCAAAGCTCAGGATGATGTGGTCATCGACAACGTGGTCGCTAACCAGAATTATCGCAATGGCGGATATGTTGAAGCTGCCGCGAGTCTCACCATCTCAAACAGTCTGTTCAATGGAAACGGTCATTACCGCAACGGGTACTCTGGCTTGTCCATTCTTGCAGCCGGACAGGTTACCCTGACCAATGTTGGGGCATCGAATAACGCCAACGACGGCGTTGCCATCAGGGGCAATTCATGTGCAAACGTGATTGTCGATGGGGGTGTGTTCAGCAACAACAATGGCTACGGTGTCAATATTTATCGTGGCACTCTTGTCATCAACGGTTCACCGGTGTTTGGTGGAAACAGGTATGGAAACAAATCTGTCTACACCGGAAATTGTGCACCGTAAGGCTAAATGAGACCTGGCTGTGCTGTGGCAATTGTTTGTCACAGCACAGCTGGGAATCCAGAACTGCCTGCTGAGAAGCGGGGAATAATCATCAGAAAAGGACTTACGGCGAAACGATCGACATGTTTCTCCATACCATCGAGAAAGATCATTCCATGAAAAAAACATTCATTGCAATTTGTTTTGTACTTATCTTGTTTTCCCTGGCTGCCTGTGGTGCTGATGCGCCATCTTCTTCTAACGAAGCGCAGCTTACCTGCCCAACCGTTGTGGTTGTCATTTCCGAAGAGACTGAGCCTGATGCGACTCTTCCATCGCCCGTTGCAACCCCAGATCCCTGCCTTGCTGAAAATCTTCCTGGTGCCGTTGATGAAGTTCACCGTTTGATGCGCGAGTTTGATGATGCTTCTTCGCTGGCAGGCTCTGTTCCACGTGAACAGCTTGCCGATCAGATTGCAAATATGCAGCGCATTCGCCGTGAAGCGGAAGATCAAAGCATCGCTTTCTGCCTGGCAGATTTGAAGGCTTATCAGCTTTCACACATGAATGTGGTGATCAATACTTTAATCGCTTTTTTGGGTGGAAGTGACCAGGCGACGGTTGATCAGGGCATTGAACTTGCACGCCAGTATCATGACGACTATACACTTGAATTAGCGGAACTGCTGAATATCACTATACAACAACTTGAATTACCCGAAACCACACCAACCCCGTAAATGATTGGTGATGACAGCTTGAAAACACAAAGGCAATTGTCTATACTAAGATCATGTAGTTTTTGATATTAGATGAAAGGAGGAACAATATGTTATTCGCACCCAAAGAAAAAGGTCAAGGATTAGTGGAATATGCCCTGATCCTGGTGCTGGTCGTGGTGGTAGTGATTGTGATCCTTGCACTACTGGGTCCTGCCATTGCCCAAATTTTCAGCAATGTCGTTGAACAAGTCTAATTTCATTGATAATTTTCCGTTTTTCTCATTCATTATTGAAGGTCTTCCTGCGGGGAGACCTTTCTGCTTCAAAAACCTATAAAGGGCTGTTACAATTATCCTGAATGTGAGAAAATGCATAATCTGAGGAGGAAGATAGATGGCGAAACTCATTCGTGCTGTCGATAAAATTCAAGGGGCTCGTAAATTGATCCAAAAAGCCCGTGATTTGCCTGTAGCATCCAACAGCGGTTGGGGAGATTTTTCCTATGTTGCTCAGGTGAAAGATTTATTGCGTCAGGCGAAGGATTTAGTTAAGTTGATTCCTCACTCACCTACTGCTACACCTGAAATAAAGGAAGATGTTGCAGCAATTTATCGAGAAGCAGAACAAACTGAAAAAGAACTGCTGCACCGATCGTGATTTTTAGTCTTATTGAATAAAAACTTTGTTTTTCGCTGAGGAGTCCCATGGAAAGACGAATTCCATCCATGTATCACATTCATCCTGATGTTGCCAAAGCACTGCAAATCACCAATGCGATAGTCGCACTTGAGTCGACAGTCATTACGCATGGTTTGCCGCGTCCGCAGAATTTGGAGCTTGCACGTATGCTTGAAGCAGTCGTTAAGCAACACAATGCCGTTCCTGCAACGATTGCCCTGCTTGCCGGAAAGATTCATATTGGGTTGAATGATACGGAGTTAGAATATCTTGCACTCAAAGCTGTTGCGCGTAAGATCAGCCGGCGGGATTTTAGCCTGGCGGTTACCGCAAAAATGGATGGCGGCACCACTGTTGCTGGGACGTTATTTGCAGCCCATAAAGCGGGGATACGAGTTTTCGCCACGGGAGGAATTGGCGGAGTGCACCGGGGAAATCCGTTTGATATTTCAGCCGACCTGATAGAACTGCGCCAGACACCGATGATTGTGATTTGCTCAGGTGCAAAAGCCATTTTAGATTTACCCGCCACACGCGAGGTGTTGGAAAGTTACGGTATCCCGGTTGTGGGTTATCGCACTCATGAGTTGCCCGCTTTCTATACCTCTCACAGCGGTCTATCCGTTGATGTGCGTGTTGAAAATGCTGCTGATATTGCCGCAATTGCAAAGAATCACTGGGCGTTGGGGTTATCCAGTGCGATCCTGGTGGTCAATCCGCCGCCGGAAGATGCCAGCCTGCCGAGCGAATTGATCGAGAAGCACATTGCCCTTGCGCTTTCGCAGGCGGAAGAGGCGGGTATTACTGGTGCTGCGATGACGCCGTATTTGCTGGATCAAGTCAGCCAGTTGAGTGCAGGTGAAAGCCTGAAAGTCAACCTGGCGCTGCTCAAGAGCAATGCAGCACTGGCTGCTGAAATTGCCTGTGCGATTCAGCCCAATCCTCGTGTTTCTCATGTGTAATCGATTATCTAAACACCAACCATCCGGTCACCTTGATTAATCAAGTTTGGGTTGAAGAAGACTTAATACGATGGAGTAGGGGTTTGTGTACGAGTTGGACGGAAGGTGGCTGAAACCGTTGCAGAGGGAAAAGGCGATTTTGTTGGGGTACGCGTTAGTGTCGGTGTAAAAGTTTGCGTAGGGGTGCTGGAGGGTGTGGGTGTAAAGGTACGCGAGGGGGTTAACGTACGCGAGGGGGTTAACGTACGGGTAGGTGTTTCTGATGGAACCAGTGTGAGTGTTCTTGAGGGAGTTAACGTGCGAGTTGGCGTTAGTGTGCGGGTAGGAGATGGGGTTGGTGTGAGGGTAATCGTACTGGTCGACGTTGAGGTGCGCGTAGCCGTTTGTGTCCAGGTGGGAGAAGTGGTAATTGTTGGAGTGGGCGGATCCCCAACGACGAGAAAACGTTCGGAACTGAGCCAGCGTGCGCCAGCAAAGATTTGTACTTCATATTCGCCTGGTTTCCAGGTATCAGAGGAGGGCTGACACACCGAGTAGCTATATCCTCCAGTACTGCCGTTCCAGGGTTTGGTTTCATAGCAGATAATCTCACGATCCATCACGCGGTACCAGAGAATTGACCACTGTGAATCGACGATCATCTGGTCGTAAGAGAAAGTCGCATACAACCGGGTGATGGGATTTTCAAATTCGTAGGCTGGGACAACGGGTTGGAAATCATCATTGATGCTGCGTGCGATTTGAGGGATGCTAAAGATAGATTTTTCATTGGGTGTGATCACGCTGGTGAACTCTGCTTCAATTTCTGGCGGTATCACCGGTGTATTTGATATAGCGGGGGTTGGGGTAATGGTGGGTGTTGGTGTAATGGAAGGGGTTAAAGAAATGGTTGGTGTTAAGGTGATCGTTGGGGTCAGGGTGATGGTAGGTGAAGGCGGAAAAATCAGGTACACTGCCGGTTCAGCGTAGCGATTGAAGAAAAATGCAGCGCCGGATAAGATGATGGCAACAAAGATCAAGCGCCATCCTTTAAGCATCAGCTCACGGCGTTTTTTAAAATAGAGTAATTTCTGACCTGCCTGGATGTTGCGGATACCTAACCAGATTCCCAGGATGATGCCAATAACAGATAGGAAAAATGCAACTTGGACAGCGGTTTTGATGTCTAGATCCATAACGCCATTGTATAATTTTATTGATTTTCTATGATACGGAATATCCGGTTTGAATCTTATTCCCGTGGCTATTCCCGTAAGTCCCCTGTGATTATAGCATGTTCCGGCACAACTACCTCTACGTTCGATGCAAAATTGCTTGCCAGAAAGGAAATGTGAGATGAGTATTCAGAATTGGTGGAAGGATGGCATTATCTATCAAATATATCCTCGTTCGTTTCAAGACAGTAATCAGGATGGTGTTGGCGACCTCCCCGGTGTGATCACACGGCTCGATTACCTGGTAGACCTGGGCGTCGATGCAATCTGGTTTTCACCGATCTATCCCAGCCCGGATGTCGATTTTGGATACGATGTCAGCGATTATTGTGCTATCGATCCGAAGTTTGGCAGCATGGAGGACTTTGAGCAGTTGGTGGAGACAGCTCATCGAAAAAACATTCGCATCATCCTGGACCTGGTGTTGAACCATTCCTCGGATCAACACCCCTGGTTTGTTCAATCTCGCAGCAGCCGTGATAACCCATACCGCGATTGGTATTTGTGGCGTGACCCTAATTCCAAAGGCGGGTTGCCCAACAACTGGCAGTCGGTTTTTGGCGGTCCTGGATGGGAATGGGATCAGCACACCGGTCAATACTACTTCCACATGTTTTACAAACAACAGCCCGATTTAAACTGGCGCAACCCGGCGGTACGAGAGGCTTTGCTGAACGTATTCCGCTTTTGGTGTGATAAAGGCGTGGATGGGTTCCGATTGGATGTCTTTAACGTGTATTTCAAACACGCTAATTTTTTAGATAACCCCGCTAAGATCGGCATCCGTGGTTTTGACCGCCAGGAGCATATTTACGATGTCGATCAACCTGAACTCATCCCTTTACTGCAGGATATTCGTAAGATTCTGGATTCCTACCCTCAACGGTATGCGGTGGGGGAGACTTTCCTGGGTTCAGCGGGCAGAGCAGAGAAATACTGCCAACCTGGATTGCTCCATGCCACATTTAACTTCGACCTGGCGCATGCTCGTTGGAATGCCGCTAGGTTTAAAGCTGCAGCAGTGAGTTGGGAAAATTCACTTTCACGCGATTCATTTCCTACCCAGGTGTTAAACAATCACGATGTCAAACGCTCTGCAACGCGTTTTACCAAGGGTGAAACCGATGAACGGTTGAAGCTGGCAGCGATGATGCTATTGACCTTGCGCGGCACACCCTACCTGTATTACGGTGAGGAAATCGGAATGCGTGACATTCCGATACGACGGAAGGATATTCTTGATCCGATTGGAAAGCGATTTTACCCGTTTTATATCGGGCGGGATGGCTGCCGTTCGCCGATGCAATGGGACACCTCGCAGAATGCCGGTTTCAGCCGCGTAAAACCCTGGCTGCCGGTGCACCAAAACCATCCACACCGTAACGTTGCTCTGCAAGAACAGGATGCTGGCTCGTTGTTGAACTTTTATAAAACGGTTATCCGCCTGCGCCGGGGGCACCCCGTGCTGCAGAGCGGAGATTTCCGTGTGCTGGAGTTGGCGGAAAAGGATGTTTTTGCGTTTGCAAGACAAAGTGGAGAAGAGACACTGTTGGTGACGCTCAATTTTAGCGCCCGCAAGCTGATTGTGGTGATGGATGAAGAAACCCAGAGTAACCGCCTGGAGTTGCTGCTTTCAACCTGTCGAACGGGTGCTGTCATTGCACAGGCAGACAGCCTTGCGTTGGGTGTAGAGGAAGGGGCTGTTTGGAGGGTAGTGTAGATAAAACATCGTGCCATGCTATAATTTTGCTCATGTCACTTCCTGAGAACGAAGACCCAAGTAAATCTCTCGGTAAGGTGCAGCCTGACTTTCGCGCCACTCCACCTCCTTCAGGTGTGGCTCCTCCGGGTAAACCTTCAAAGGTGTTGTATTCCCTGTGCCGTATTGGCAGGAATGTATGGTCTTTTCTGGATATGCTCTGTTTTGCCATATCACCATTGGCGGTTATTTGGTTTCTTATCTTTGCAATCGTCACGCTGGATGAGCTTGGGCAATACGTGCAGTTCAAGCGGAGCATCGAACGGGATGGCGTGGTGACCAGGGGAACATGGTCGGGTGTGGAGAGCGATGATGTTTATGCGATTGTGAGTTTTACGAGAAGGGAAAATGGCTATGAGTCTGTCGCCATCCCCCTGGAATATTACTCACCGGATACTCTTCTTCATTTCGTTGAAGGACAGGTAGTGGAAGTTCGCTACACCTTTCCACCTGCTCATGAGATGAAAGGCGTGCTGCTGAACGCTTATGATGAATTTGATCGCTATACCGGCTTCATTACCGATAAGTTGTGGGCATTGGGTTTGGGGTGGCTGGTGCTGATTATTCACCCGGAATGGCTTTTGTGGGGATTGGTGGAAACACCTTGGGGAAAGAGAAAAAATACCAGCAAGGGGGTGGAACGTTTATGAAGCTCAGCGCGTTTTTTCTGTTTGCAGCGGGTATTATTTCCGAGTTGCTTTTGCTTTACGATAGCGCTAAACCAGCACAGAATCAACGGCACAATAGATTTCTCCCAATTCCTTTCGACATGGCACCAACTCTGGTCGGGCTGATTCTTTTGGTTGCTGCGGGTTTGGTGGCGGTTGTTGAACTCATCGGCGTGGGAAAGACTTTGGTTTACATCGATTCACCGCTGATCATGATCCTCTTCATCGTACTTGGTACAGCGGTATTTTTTGCTGCAATGACCACCAGCCTGCTATTACCCCCTGTCAATGAACAATCTATCCTTTTGGTGCAATGCCTTCTGCTGGCTGGAAACCTTTGGGGGAAGCAGCGAATTGACTGGTTGCCAGTTTGGTTGACCATTATCTTGCCAGCAGTACTCATCATCGTGCTGGTCGCTCGTCGTACCCCTTTCCCTTTCTGGGCAAAGGGTATCCTTTTTGCCTGGCATCTGTTTTCTCTGATGATTACCCCTTTTCAGAGTGGGGAAACAGCGTACTTCTTGAAGAATGAATTTACTTATGTAGAGGCTTTTTCGTTTGGTTTTTTGTTCATCTTTTTGATTGTGCACGGCTTGTTTGCAGTGCGATTTCTGCTGGTAGCGCCCTCTTCGATTATCCCGCGCAACCGTCCACTCATCCAACAGGCGATGTCTCGCATCTTTTCCGATGAGCAAGTCTCCATTTTGCGTTTCCTGATTGTTGCCGGGTTGGTTGCCGCTCTATTGGTGGTCAATGAACTTGTGGGTGCGTTGGATCGTTCGGCTGCCCTCAGCCTGGCAATGCTACTTTCGGTTCATATATTACGTACGCCTGCTAAGGGCATGATAACAAGCTCCATTTAGCAGGCGCGCGGTTTAATCTGAATAGGTGTATCGTCTTCTTAGTCTGCAAACATCCTTTTTCAGCGAATCCTCAGATGTCCAGGTTGCGCACATCGTGGGCGTGGGTGGTGATAAAGCGCGTGCGCGGCGGCACGGCAGAGCCCATGAGCATATCGAAGGTGCGGTCGGCTTCGGCGGCGTCTTCAATATCCACCTGAAGCAGAGTACGGTTTTGTGGATCCATGGTCGTTTCCCATAATTGTTCAGCATTCATCTCGCCCAAACCTTTGTAACGCTGTAAGTTAATTTTCTCCTGCGTTACACCAATCCGTTTGAGAATGGCATCTTTTTCGGCTTCGGTATAGGCGTATTCTATCTTTTTGCGGTGGGTAATACGATATAACGGAGGCAGGGCAATGAACAAGTGTCCCTCTTCAATGAGAGGCTGCATGTAGCGGAAGAAGAAGGTTAAAAGTAAAGCACGGATGTGACTGCCGTCAACGTCGGCATCGGTCATGATAATCACACGCCCATAACGCAGGTTGGAGAGGTCAAAACCCTCGCTGATTCCACAACCGATGGCGGAGATGAGGGATTTAACTTCGTTGTTAGAGAGAATCTTGTCCAAACGGGCGCGTTCGGTGTTAAGGATTTTACCGCGCAGAGGCAGGATGGCTTGGAAATGCCTGTCGCGTCCCATTTTGGCAGTGCCACCAGCGCTGTCACCCTCTACAATGTACAATTCAGCGTGTGCAGAATCCCGACTGGAACAGTCCGCCAGCTTGCCGGGCAAAGTGAGGCTTTCCAGTGCAGATTTCCGGATGACCAGATCGCGCGCTTTGCGGGCTGCATCGCGTGCCCGTGCTGATGTGAGGCATTTCGAGACGATGGCTTTGGCGGTAGAGGGGTTTTCTTCCAGATGAGTACTGAATGCTTCCTGGACGACTTGTTGTACCAGAGTCTGCACTTCTGCATTCATCAGCTTGACTTTCGTTTGACTCTCAAACTGCGGGTCAGGATGCTTAATGCTGATGATGGCGGTGAGACCTTCGCGGGTGTCTTCGCCGGTGAAGTTGGTGTCGGCATCTTTGAGCAAGTTATTTTTGCGGGCGTAATCGTTGATCACGCGTGTAATCGCTCCGCGCAGACCTGTCAGGTGTGTGCCACCGTCAATGGTGTTGATGGTGTTGGCGAAGGAATAGACCGATTCTGTGTAGGCATCGGTAAACTGCACGGCTGCTTCCACCACGATGTCGTCAATTTCTTTTTCAGCATAAACCACGGGGTGGATCGCTTCGCGATTGCGGTTGAGATATCGCACAAAAGATTCGATACCGCCATCGAAGTAGAAATTCATCTCTTTTTCGCTGCGCTCATCAATGATTTGAATGAGCACTTTGCGAGTAACAAAAGCCATTTCGCGCAGGCGCTGTACCAACGTCTCAAAGCGGTAGGTAATTTCTTCTTTGAAGATTGTTGTATCGAAGCGGAATGTTGTTTTTGTCCCTGTTTTTTCGGCATCGGTTTCACCGATTACTTTGACCGGTTCCTGCGGAATGCCGCGTTCATACCGCTGAAAATGGATTTTTCCATCGTGATAGACTTCAACCTCGCACCACTCCGAGAGCGCATTGACGGCTGAGACACCCACACCGTGCAGACCGCCGGAGACTTTATAGCTGCCATTGCCGAATTTTCCGCCAGCGTGGAGGGTCGTCATGACCACTTCCAATGCAGATTTTTTTTGTGTAGGGTGAATACCGGTGGGGATGCCACGTCCATTGTCCAAAACGGTAACACTGTCATCCTGGTGGATGGTGATCTCAATACGGTCGCAAGTGCCAGCCAATGCTTCATCGATCGAGTTGTCTACTACTTCGAAAACCAGGTGATGAAGCGCTTTGATATCGGTACCACCCACGTACATACCTGGGCGACGGCGTACGGCTTCCAGCCCTTCCAATACTTGAATGCTGGTTTCGTCGTATGAGCTCGTATTTGGTTTTTTCTCTGCCACAAAATCCTC
>CAYRRA010000003.1:1537-58892 GCA_964426355.1 uncultured Anaerolineaceae bacterium | reverse complement strand
GGGTTGCTCGGGCATCACCAGGTCGCCCAGGAACAATACGCGCTGTTCGGGCAAATGAACCGATAGTGCACCCAGCTCTGCCCCAGGTCTCTGCTCCAGGATGATGGGGGTATCACCCCAGTGAATATTCATCTCATGGGTAAAGGTTAATTCCGGTGGCGCCCAACGGACGGTTCCCAGGTTATCATATCCCTCCCATTCTGCACCGGTTTCCAGCGATTGTGAACGGTAGGCAAAAGGGCGCGTTTGAAAGATCAAGGCAAGCTCTTCATGCCCAAGCACCGTACACTCCATGGCGCGCGCACCCATGATGCGGTCGATGTGTGCATCCAGGTTAATCAACAGACGGTCGATCCCGCCACCCATATTGACCAATGACGAGCGCCAGGAACGGATATCATCCGGCAGGAAAGGGGCGTCAATCAAGACAAGACCGTGCTTCAAGTTGAGAGCACCCAATGTAACCCCGGCATATCCGGTTTCAATATAAATATTGGGGTAAATTTCCTGCATGCGAACTCCTATGATACAGCTCGACTCTTAGGCGAAAGGAACGGAAGCGTGAAAATGAACCGGCTGCCGATAGGCTGCCTGGGTTCCACCCAAATCTTGCCGCCGTGCGCTTCTATGGCTAAACGACAAAATGCCAGCCCCAATCCAATTCCACGCGGTGCATTCTCCACCTTGAGCCGGGTAAATTTGTCAAAGATGCGCTCACGCGCCTCGGCAGGGATGCCACTGCCTGTGTCCTCTACCCGGATCAACAACTCATTATCGCCCGGTTCTGCGCTGATAACGATTTCGCCGTTTGTAGGTGTGAACTTAACTGCATTCTCTAACAAGTTGATTAACACCCGTCGGATCATATCGTTATCAACAAAAAGTGAAGGCAATCCATCGGGAATTTGATTTTTCACCGATAGCTGTTTCGCTTCTACGTTGGGCGCAATGGTATCCAGCGCCTCTGAAACCAGTCGCTGTAAACGCACCTCGGTTAAATCCGTTAGTTTCTGCCCGGCTTCCAGTCGATGGATATCCAGGAGAGAGTTTGCCAGCCGCTTCACCCTTTCGGTAGAACGCAAAGCGATGTTCAACACCGGTTCCAGCATGGCAGCATCGTCTTTAGGAATCATGGATTTAATCAAATCAAGGCTGGAGACCACATTCGCCAGCGGTGATCTAAGGTCATGGTAAATCATCGCAAACAGTTCATCCTGCAAGGTCTCCAGTTCTTTCCGTTCAGAAATATCCCTGAAAAACCACTGAATCTGATCAGTGCCGTTAATGGTGACCTTGTGTGCATATACCTGGATGGGAATGAGATGACCTTCTTCGCGGCAGTACAGCTCGCTCTCGTATTTCACGGTTCGTACACCGGATTTCAAGAACTGAAAACCCTCTCCCAGCAAATCCCAATTGGCGCGATGCAGGTCGGTAATTTTCCGCTGAATGAGGTTAAAAACCTCGTACCCACTGATGTATCCAGCCATGCGGTTGGCTTCAACAATATACCCTGACCAATCCGTGATTAATATGGAATCAACGCTATCCTCGAAAAGCTCACGGTAACGTAGATGTGCGGCTTCCAGAGACTGGTAAAGACGCGCATTGAAAATCGCGATGGCTGCCTGGTCTGCCACTGCCTGAAGCAATGCGACATGGCGTTGCGAGAAAAAATGGGGTTCTGGATGCACCAGCGTAATGACCCCCACCAGGCGCTCTTCCGCCATCATCACCGGGGCGCAAATTGCCGATTTCGGTCCGCTTTGCTCGGGGTCATCGTCGGGGCGGTGCAACCAGCGTTCATCCTGGCTCGTATCCGGCACTAATGCAATCTTCTGGTTGCGCAGCACCCAACCTGCCAAACCATCCAACAAAATGCCATCCAGGTCACGGCGCATGTAAGGTAGCAAACGCCCCTGGTAGACAATTGCCGCTTCCCTGGGTTTCATATCATCGTCTAAAACAATCAACATCCCCCGTTCAGCGCCAACATAATCAGCCGAATGGACGAGAACCCGCGAGAGAACTTGTTTCAAATCCAACGTAGATACAAGCTGCCGGCTGATTTCATATAACAATTCAAGGGAAGTTTCCGATGATTGATCCATTTGGCTTTTTTGACGCATGACCTGTACAAGTCATGCTTGTGTAAAGTATTGATAAGTCCCCTGTCTTATCAGGATTGAGTATAGCATAAATAAGAATTTATATTTCAAAGCCTGTTCTTTAATCCAGGGCAATCACATTTCTCTGTCATTGACCAGGGTAAATGGAATTTTCCATCAAAACGGTTTGAAATGGCGCTTTTTCCTTTTGTTTTTGCACAAAAATCTGTGATGCAATTGCCTTGTTCTTTAATCACCTCAATTTGGGGTAATTTTTTCTAATCCCACCCGCCACCCGTTAATGACCTGCGTTCCATATTATTGGCGCGGTAGGGCAGGAAATTTCCTGACACCAAATTGACTTTTAAGGTAAAGAGGAACACAAAGGTACCTCTCCAGGGTTCGTTTCTGCATTCAAGTTCAAACCAAAATAGGCGGATGGATCAACTGTGTTGGCAATCTCCAGTTCATTCAAAAAACTGCCGCTCCCGTCATCCCTCACAATCGAAAAATGCAAATGTACACCGGTAGGGTTGCCAGCCGTACCGGAATAATTCCCTTGATACCCCAGCAAAGTACCCGCTTCAATAAAAATGTCATACGTGCCGGGAGGAAACGCGTCAACAATATAAGAACTGCCTTCCACGTCTGCGAGATGCGTGTAATAGGTCCATATCTGTCGACCGGGCTGTAAGGGGTCATTCGGAATGCGAATGATTACAGTGGATTTCCATTCCGGCAAACGTGTCAGATAACCAGAATAAGCTGCATAAACCGGCGCCACCCCTGCATCTGTTCCGGCAAAAATATCAATCCCCTGGTGAATATGCCCCGGTTGAAAAGAATCTCCCCAAAGATACCCGATAAAACCGGTGGTCGGCATCTGAAAGGGTGAATCGTTGCATTTACTGCCGGCAGGCAGAACCCAATCGGTATGTTCTTGCGGCTGGCGGATAAACGCCACCACTTTTTGGTTCCGCCCGGTTTGAATGGTTAATCCAAATGGGCTACGGAAGTAAAAATAGGCGATTACAATCACCACAACTGCAACCGCTCCAATCAAAAAACGCATCAATCGGCTCATTACACCTCATAGCATGTGAACGGATACCCCGGTATGTTCGATTGTTATTTGCATGGTGAAAAACACGGTTCTGCCACCCTATGCACAAACCATACCTTCCGTCACAGATGATCTATTCAAGAAGGTATTATATCAACAAGTGATTATGAGTCGATTCAGGTTAATATAACCGGGAAGTATAATCAAGGTATGAAAAGAAACATAAACCTGAAATGGATAAGATTCGCTCCTGTCATCCTGTTATCATGGGTTATTTCGCTCTCACTCGCATCCTGCTCGCCGCGGACAACCCTCCCTACGCCAATTCGCATTGTGGGGGCGATCACCCAAACACCGCTACAAATTCCGACCACAGCATCCCGCACCCCAACCCCCATACCCACACCTTCTCCTATGCCAACGTGGCTGCCAGCACTCGAACCCATCAAAACTGACGCACTGGCGGGCATCGTTCCAGTGAAAAGCCTGACGGGTTATACCCCGGCATTGGCAATTTCACCGGATGGGAACTGGCTGGCTTCTGGCTCGCTGGAACGAAAAACCCAGCTCTGGAACCTCACCGATGGCAGCCAGCGCATCCTGGAAAGCGAAGCCAACCCCGGCGCCCTCTGGACAGCGGCATTTTCACCGGACAGCAAACTGCTTGCCGTGGGTTCCGGAGATGGGTTCATCCGCATCTGGAACATCCCAGACGGCACACTGACGAGTACATTTCAGGCGCACATCCATGACGTCCGCAGCCTGGCATTTTCACCCCAGGGTGAATACCTGGTTTCCGGCTCAAACGACCAGTCACTGCGTTTATGGCAGGTATCCAGCATGGAGATGCAGAAATACATGGGATGGAACCCCGGGTATGTTCGTTCGGTGCAGTTCTCTACAGATGGAAGTTACATTGCCAGTGGTTCAGGAAACGGCACACTACGATTGTGGGATGCTCAGGGGAACTTCCTCCGAGAAGCGGTGTACCACGAGGATTACATCAGTTCAGTCGCTTTTTCACCCGATAGCAGCGTCCTGGCAGTCTCGGCTGAAAACCGCTATATCTGGCTTTACAGCGTCCCCAACCTGTCCCGGCTGGTTTACCTGGAAGCGCACACATCCGACATTAACTGCCTGGCTTTCTCGCCTGATGGCAGCCTGCTGGCTTCCGGCGGTGAAGATGGCATCATCCGCCTCTGGCATGTAGATTACAACACCCCTCAAATACTGAACGAATCTGTCACCCTCACCCCACCCGCTGGCTACCGGGTCAACTCGCTGGTATTCTCACCGGATGGTAAACTGCTCATCTCCACTTCCTTGAATGGAAATATTCTCCTTTGGGGCATCCCTTCAGGCAGTTAATTCTCCACGCATTGACCAGGGTCCGTTCCAGGTGACCTTCACCTGCTCAACCTTACCCCTCAGTTCATCGGACGTTTCGACAAACACAAGTTTATTGGTGGGTGTCCTCCCATACCAGCGGTTCTTTCTCTTCTCTTCAAACAAGACTTTCGTGGTCTGCCCCAGGTAAGCTGCATGGATCTCTTCCGAAATCCCTTTTTGCAAATCTTCCAACGCGCGGAAACGCTCCCATTTAACCTCATCCGGCACATCATCCGGCATTCTTGTCGCTGAGACGGTACCATGACGCGGAGAGTAACGCGCCAGGTGCGCCACATCCATCCGCAGGTCTGCCAGCAAATCATAGGTATTCTGGAACTGTTTCTCTGTTTCTCCGGGAAAACCCACGATGATATCCGTTCCAATGGAGACACCCGGCACAAGAGCACGGATATGCTCGATCAACCTGCGGTACTGTTCACTGTTGTAACCACGCCGCATTCGGGCAAGCACCTCATCATCACCCGACTGAGCTGGAACCTCAAGGTGTGGCATCACTCTGGGTAATTTTGCCACGGCTTCCAGCAAGTCATCCGTCATCCAGTTAGGGTGCGAGGTCAAGAAGCGCAGCCGCTCCAGCCCTTCTACCACTTGCATTTGCTCTAACAACATCGCCAACGTGGGGTAGTCAGGTTGATCCTTGCCATAACGATCAACAATTTGACCCAGCAGGGTGATTTCTTTCACCCCCTGCGCAGCCAAAGAGCTGGCTTCACGGAGTAATTCACCTGGTGGGCGGCTTTGCTCTCTGCCTCTGCGGGACGGGATGATGCAGTATGTACAGGCATGAGAGCATCCCAAAACGATTGAAATGTAACCGGAGACCAGCTTTCCGCGCTCGTAAGCCGGCAGTTCCAGGTCGCCATCCAAAATGGCGTTGCGATCATTGGTTTGCTGCTCACTCACACGTTGCCCTTCGCGTTGAGTCAAAAAATCCAGCAGCGGGTTAAAATCGGATGGAGGTGAAAACACATCCACCATCGGGAAACGCTCACGCAGCCTGCGCGAACCGCCGCGCACACCCACCAGGCAGCCCATCAGGTTAATGACCAGGTTCGGGTTTTTCAACTTGAGTGGTTTCAGCGACTGTAACCTGCCAACTGCCTTATCTTCGGCGCTTTGACGCACCACACAAGTATTCAACACAATCACATCGGCATCTTCCGGTCGATGTGAATATTCATAACCCAACCGTTCAAGCGCAGCCGCTGCCCGGCTGGAATCTGCCACATTCATCTGGCAGCCTTCAGTCCAGATATGATATTTCATGGAGCGCATTATATCAGCAAACAAAAATTCACACAAAATTTCTCCATTTTTCGAACAGGTGATTTTCAGGGTAAAATATCTCGCATGCAGTCTCTTGAAGAACGTTATCGCCGAAAAAGAAAAACGGAAAAGCTGATCATCCTCATCGCAAGCTTGATCCTGGCGTTTGGGCTGGCGGTGCTGCTGTACCAGGTTCCTGCCATCCGCCAACGGGTGGATTGGCGCATTGAGACCAGCCGCGTTTTTCTGCGCAGCCTGGTTAACCCCATCGGCGATTTACCGACCGCGATTGCACATGATTCCAGAACGGAGGCTGCTTTGCCACTCGCCACCGATACGCCGACAGCCACAATCACATCCTCTGCCCTGCCGTACACCTCCACACCCGGCGCATTTCAGGCTGCGCCCACACTCACCCCCACGCCCACCGCTTCACCGCTGCCCGCACAGGTCGAACTGGATGCGCCGCCATTCGAGGGGCAGGACTGGAACAACTGCGGACCGGTATCGCTTTCGATGTACATGAATTTCTACGGCTGGGGTGGCGACCAATATGATATCTCCGACCAGATAAAGCCATTGCGAGCAGACCGCAACGTAAATATTGAAGAGTTGGTGCAGTATGTCCAACAGAATGTATGGTCGCTCAATGCAATCTACCGCGTCGGTGGAGATATTGACCTGCTGAGGAAAATACTGGCGGCTGGTTTTCCGGTGATGGTAGAAGAAACCATGTTCATGCACGAAGATTTTTGGTTCAACGATGACCGCTGGGCTGGGCACTACTTGTTGCTGACCGGATATGATAATGTCCGCCAGCAGTTCACTACACAAGATTCGTTTGTCGGACCCAACAGGAAGGTGAGCTACCTGGAACTAGATCAAAACTGGCAGGCATTCAACCGGGTGTATATGCTGGTTTACCCCACAGAACAGGCTGAAACCATCCAGTCTCTCCTGGGTGAAGATTGGGATGCCGACCAGAACCGGCGAAATGCACTGGCAAAAGCAGAAAATGAGACCAAAACCGACCCGCTAAACCCGTTCCCCTGGTTTAACCTGGGCAGCAACCAACTTTATTTTAGCCACTATACCGAAGCTGCCGCCGCCTATGACCAGGCGCGCAGCCTGGAACTGCCCCAGAGAATGCTGCGATACCAGTTTGGTCCATTTATGACATATTTTCACACGGGTCGATACGATGAATTGCTTGCACTCGCTGAATATGCGCTCACTGTCACCCCCAATTCAGAGGAAGCCCTGCTTTGGAAGGGATGGGCATTATACCGGCTCAACCGCCAGGCAGAAGCCTTAACCGCCTTCCAGGAAGCGTTGGAATATCGCCCAGGCTATCCCGATGCTGTTTACGCCATCGGTTTTGTCCAGGGTAAATAGAACGAGGCGAATATGACGAAAAAAATCTTGCTCACCTTGCTAACCATGAGCATCACCGCCTGCATTGGCATCAGCCTGATCCTGATCCCCGCTGCGCTGATGCTCATCACAAACTGAAGGGAATAAATCCATGCCATTGGAGTTGGATCGCATCAAAGGGTTGTGTTTCGATGTAGACGGTACGCTCAGCGATACCGATGACCGTTGGGTACACCGGCTGGAGAAATACTTCTCACCCTTGCGCTGGATGTTGCCTGGACGGGATTCAAAAGCGGCTGCCCGCTTCTGGATCATGGCGTTGGAAACACCCGGCAACCTGCTCTACCACATCGCCGACCGGCTTAGAATTGATGACAATATCGGCAACTTGTTGAACAAATTAATGCGAAGCAACCATTCCCGCACGGACCACTTTTGGATTGTTCCCGGTGTTGAAGCCTGCCTGGAAGCCCTGGCTGAGCGCTACCCCATGAGCATAGTCAGCGCGCGCGGCGAGAAGAGCACTCTGGCTTTCCTGGAACAGTTCAACCTGACACGTTTCTTTTGCGCAATCGCCACCGCTCAGACCTGCGAATATACCAAACCGTACCCCGATCCGGTTCTTTGGGCAGCAAAACAGATGAAGATCCCCCCTGAGAACTGCCTGATGATTGGAGATACCACTGTAGATATGAAAGCCGGTAAGCGTGCTGGCACGCAAACCCTGGGCGTCTTGTGCGGTTTTGGACGGGAAGATGAGCTTTACCGGACAGGAGCCGACCACATCCTGGAAAGTACTGCTCTTCTGAGCGAACGTTTATGTGAGGAATAAAAACAGGAGCCAGCGCCTTATTATTGCCAGCTCCTGAACCATCACGGTATCGGACTAATCCCAAGTCAGGTGGTTTGTCTTATGCTGCCGTACCCGAAACATAATCTCAATCTACCCAATCCATTGGCTTGGCTGTGCAGCTTTGCAGTTCGTTGCCAACCATCACAAACCATTCGTCATGCCGCAAACTGACAGGGTACGCCTCTAGCTCTGTTGCGATATCCGACAGCATCCTTTTTGCATTGAAACGGCTCCAGTTAAAACTTACCCACGGAATCCTTTCTTCATTCGAAAGCAAAACCTGGCGGCATGCCAGTTCAGCGCCCAGGATATCACGAACGGGAGCATCTTCGCTTGCGTAAAAAGACTGAATCATCGCTGGAACGGCATCGGTCGACAGGCTTTTGATATACTCCCCATCCAGTTCCTGCACATCCGTACGAAGTACATTCAGCCTGACCACCGTGCTATCCACGTTCAAAATCCCTAACGTCAGCCCAAACCCAAAGGTCATCACCAATAGCGCCAGCGCAAAGTTGCCGCGCCGATGAAAGATTTCCAGCACAATTGCAGCGGCAAGCAAAACAGCCAGCCACACCATGAAAACATGCGAATAAGTCCGCAGACGGGTGAAGCCGTAGGCGTGTTCATACAACAACAACCGTTGAAAAGCCGAAACCAGTATGACGATCACCTGTCCCATCAACAACGAAGACAAAACCGTAAACAGGCGTATGCTGCTTTGTTTCTCTTTACGGGCAACTGTCCCCAGCAACACATATAACAGCAAGCTGATGATCGATACGGCAATCAGTTCGCCAAAACCGCGCCGTGCATATTCCGAATAGGTATAACCGGTCTCGCTGATATTGGTTGTACCCCCAAAGAAATAGCGAAACTGCACAGCCAGAAAAACCGCAAACAGGATGTTCACGCTCAACAGAATAACACCCGTCTCCGTTCCGCCCAAAAACCCTTTAAACAAAGGGCTCTGCGGATCAGGTTGCTCCCGTTTGCTTTTCGGCAGGATGGCATGTAACAGCATGCCGATAATCAGGTAAGCGAAAATGAGAATATAGAAGAAGCGGAAAATATACTCTGCGAGCCTGTCGACATCAAATATGTGCAGCCATCCCTCCAGCCAATCCGCAAATATGGGATCCGCTGAAGCCAGCAGCGCACCCAGGAGCAACAAAACAGGCGCAGCCAGAACCAAGCCAAGCAATATGGACAAAAACTTCTTATAGGCTTTCTTCCAGCTCAATTGATTTTCAACCTCGTCATCCTGCCTGGGCGCAAAAAGCGCGAAAGGGCGTGAAATGGTTGCTGCCAGTGTGGTCATCCACGAAGAGAGATAATCAAACAAGCGGAAATGCGTCCAATAGCCATTACCAAAAGTTGCAGCCAATAACAGCATCAAAAAGAATGCCAGGAAAAAACTAAACCCCTTTGTAAATGGTTCTTGCCGAAAAAAGACCACCGCAGCCACAAGCAGCACCGCCAGCATCAGCACATAGCTGCGTTTCGGCACGCGCACCCGTTCACCACGCGCCAGCAACAGCCCACACAAAAGCAATCCAAATGACCAAAGCAAAAGAGAAATACCCGGTGCTTTTTTCCAAAAGAAATAATCAAACAACCAGGCTGCTCCCAAACCTATGCTCACAAAACGCCAGGGAGATCGAATCATAAGTACCTCCAAATATCAGATATCACCCCATCATAATCTGTAAGACTGTAATTTTCTGACAGAAGCTTTCAAAACCTATCAAAATATGTTCAATCTCCCTCAGACCAGGATTGGAAAGGACAGAATGGGTTGCCATGAGAAAAGATACGGGTTCCAAAAGCGAGACCCCCGTTTGTTGTCATACAAACCGGGGAGGAGGTAGAGGCTTCCGATTCACTGCTGCCAGAAAACAGAAGAACGCCTGGTGAGTTTTAACAAATTATCCGAACTTAATCATCGAAATAATCATGCTCAAGACCATTAAAACTGCAATTATCCCCAATAAGGTCTGTTTCCAATCTACAGATGATTTTTTCTTTTTTCCTGATTGTGCCATTTATAACCCTTTTAAAAAAATACTTGCAAAACGGGCTTCCTTTGCCAGGACGCCCTTTGCAAGTACTCAATCGTTAAGATGCCTCATCCGATTATTCCGAGGCTGTACCCTTTGAAGGTTGATCCGCCTTTTTCTCAGCCGGCTTTTCACTCGAAACTGTGTTGCTTTCGCCTTCAGTGGATTTCTTTTCTGTCGCAGTGTTATGTTCTCCACTCGACCTCGCACCAGAAGGGGACCGGTGGTCGGTTGCATAGAAACCCGAACCCTTGAATACGATACCCACCGGCGTGTAAACCTTCCGCAGCGATTTCTTGTTGCATTCCGGGCAACGTGTCAGCGGCGGATCAGAAAATTTTTGAGTCCGCTCAAATTGAACACCGCAGTTCTCACACCGATATGTATAAATTGGCATATAAACCTCACACTAAACGAATAACTGTCGTTTCTAAGTATGGAATTATACCCCCATTAATCGTGATTTTCCAGCACCCACCTGGCTTTCTGACAAAACTCTAATATATTTCTGCCTTACAAATCGGCAAGAATTCCTGTTTCAAGATAAAAAAATCCGAACAACACCCCCTATCTTTTCCACTCATTGGTTAGATTCAACCTCGGTAAAGCTCATAACCGGTTAACAATTGACTTGTTATCTCACTCATGCTATCATCCATGTTAACCAGTTGCAATTATTGTACTCTTTTTTTATTCTTTAGCAATCATTCCCCGGAGGACTTATTATGTTTACATCTGATTTTATTATCCGATTAGTCGGTGCTGTCGTTTTTTGTGTCGCCGGTGTATTTCTGGGGGTCACTTTAGGGAACCTTGCCAGCGGCAGCCCGTGGGCAAATGTACTATCGGTTGAACTGTATGCCATCATTTTCGGTTTATTAGGTGCATTATTCGGTCTAATCCTGACACCTCTTTTTACCACGCGTCCGCTGCGCTTGCTGCGCAGATTTCTGGTGCGTGTTTCAGCACAAAAATTATTCGCCGCACTCATCGGCTTGATTGTTGGACTGATCATTGCTGCGTTGCTGGCATTTCCGCTGTCACTGCTTCCGTCTCCGTTCAAAGACATTCTTCCATTCCTGGGGGTTTTGTTATTTGGGTATATGGGCGTTTCTGTCTTTACCATGCGTCATAATGACTTTTTTACCATCATTTCATCCTTTTCAAGCAGTTCAGCATCCGCTGTCCGGGAATCAACAACCGGCGGAAACAATTGGGGTGCCAGCCGCACAATTTTGCTGGATACCAGTGTGATTATTGATGGACGCATCGCGGATATCGCCCGCACGGGCTTCCTCCCCGGCACCATCGTCATTCCGCGTTTTGTGCTCAACGAACTGCAATATATCGCCGATTCAGCCGATGGGCTGCGCCGCCAACGCGGCAGACGCGGTATGGAAGTGCTCTCTCAACTTCAAAAAGACCCCAGCATCACCGTCCGTCTGAGCGATATCGATGTGGAAGGGGTGCGTGATGTAGACGACAAACTGGTTATCCTTGCACGCCAGATGCGCTGCCCCATTCTGACCAACGACTACAACCTGAACCGCATCGCTGAACTGCAAGGCGTTACCGTATTGAACGTCAACGAGCTTGCCAACGCTGTTAAATCAGTTCTTCTACCAGGCGAAATTCTCTCCGTGCAAATCATTCAAGAAGGCAAAGAGTCTGAACAAGGCGTCGGTTATATGGATGATGGGACGATGGTGGTAGTGGAGAATGGGCGAGATTTCATTGACCGTGAAATCCACGTGATGGTCACCAAAGTGCTGCAAACCGCTGCCGGACGAATGATTTTTGCTCGCCCTGATGAAAGCTGACGCGCAGATTCTAAATTTCAACCAGGAACACTCATGTCAAAAGAATGGATCGCCGGGCGCAACCCGGTTTATGAAAGCCTGATGGCGCGCAGACGCCATTTCTTCGAGCTCCGCATTGCCCAGGGAGCAGAAGCCAAAGGACGGCTGGCAGATATCGTTCAGCTTGCCGGAAAGTTGCGGCTACCCATCCTGCAGGTCGCGCGGCAGCAACTCGACCCGCTCGCTGAAAATCATCAGGGCGTGGTCTTACAGGCATCTGCTTACCCTTACGAAGACATCAATACCATCCTGGATTACTCGCGGTCTCTGGGTGAGCCGGGGTTCTTTTTACTGCTCGACTCGCTGCAAGACCCTCAGAACCTGGGGACGTTGCTTCGTACAGCAGAAGCAGTCGGCGTTCACGGCATCTTCATCCCATCGCACCGCGCCGCCAGCGTTACCCCTGCCGTGGTGCATGCTTCTTCCGGCGCAAGCGAACACCTGCGGATTGCCATTGCCAACCTGGCACAGGTAATCGACACGTTAAAGCAAAACGATATCTGGGTGATGGGCTTAGAGGGTAGTTCCCAGGCTGTGCCAATCGAAAAAACCGATCTGAGCGGCTCGTTGGCGTTGGTCGTGGGCAGCGAAGGCAGCGGGCTGCGCGAGCTGGTGCGAAAATCCTGCGACGTATTGATACGACTGCCCATGCGTGGACGCATCGAATCGTTGAACGCAGCCGTTGCAGGCTCTATTGCACTTTTCCAGGCATACCAGGCGCGCAGTATAAAACTGCACCCCAACCCATGAAGCACCCGCCATCAAACCCATCCCTCAAAGCCTGCATCACCGAGTCCCTGGAAATTCTCAGTACCGCTGTCGAGTTCTATCATCAAGGAAGACGATCCTTTTACCGTATCGCTGCCTTGCAGCTTCGTTTACTGCTTTGCGATACCACCCGGCGGCATAACAAAATAGTTGAGATTTCCTTGTTGTCACAGGCAAAATCGAACCTGTTACTCCCCCCAATCCGCGAAGATGGTTCACCTGACCTGAACGCCCCCTACTTGCCACTACCCGCCTGGTTGGCACAGCCTTTACCCGCTGCAAAACATCTCGATATCCGCCTTTTTATCCGCCGCATCTGTGAACAAGACGGTGGCGCTCATTTTGATCCCAAACCCGAAAGCGGGGTGTTCGATATCCCTCAACGAGATGAATGGATCATCCATATTGCCCGTATTGTCTTGGCTACGCTGCATTGCGATTGCCTGGATTAGAAAAGTCTCATACGCGGCTTCACCCTTCTTTTTCATCATATAATAATCTCAGCATTTTTTGAGGTCAATCGCAATTAAGCACCTTTTAAAAACACAACAACAAGGTTGAAATCCATGTTATCCGAAAGAATACTCACCTGGTACCTGCAACGCGACATTCGCCGCTATCTAAACCTGCAAAGAAACGATCAAATTCAGCTTCCAACACCCATCGCCGGGAAGAAATACATGCTCTATGCGCATGTTCCTTTTTGTGAACGGCTTTGCCCCTACTGCTCATTCAACCGCTTTCTTTTCCAGAAAGAAAGAACCCGTCAATATTATCAACAACTGCGCACCGAAATGCGCAGGATCGCCGATATGGGGTACGATTTTTCTTCTCTTTACATTGGCGGCGGCACTCCAACGGTCATGGTGGATGAACTGGCAATAACCATTGACCTGGCACGCGAGTTGTTTGACATCCAGAGTGTTTCTTGCGAGACCAACCCGGATCACTTAAAACCGGAGATCCTGGGTGAACTCCAGGGCAGAGTGCAGCGTCTTTCGGTAGGGATGCAAAGCTTCGATGACCCATTGCTTAAGCAAATGAACCGCTATGATAAATACGGCTCAGGCGAAGTAAACCTGAAACGTTTTCAAAGTGTTGCTGGTATGTTCCCCACATTTAACATCGACATGATTTTCAACTTTCCCAGCCAAACCGATGAAATCATCCGCAAGGATATCAACGCCATCCTTGAAAGCAAAGCAAACCAGACCACTTTTTACCCCTTGATGACCGCCCCCAGCGTAGAACATGCGCTGAACACTTCCATCGGCAAGGTGGACTACAAACGTGAGGAACGTTTTTACAAACTAATCGATAAAAACCTGTCTCCCGTCTTTCAACCGGTTTCCTCGTGGTGTTACGCAAAAGGGCAATCCATGATTGATGAGTACATCGTCGATCATGAAGAATACGTCGGTATCGGTTCAGGGTCCTTCAGTTACCTGGGAGGTAGCCTGTACGTGAACACGTTCTCTCTTCGTGATTACGTCAACCTCATCGATATAGGAAAAATCTCCACCTTCAAAATGCGAAAATTCAAACGCCACGAGCAAATGCGTTATCGCTTTTTGATGGAACTGTTCGGGCTGCGGCTGGATAAACAACACTTTAAAAATAGCTTCGGCATCCCGGTTGAACTGGGTCTGCCCATGGAAATGGCATATATGACCCTCGTGGGGGCTTTTGCGAAAAATAACAACCATGAACTGACCCTCACACCCAATGGGCGTTACCTGGTGGTAGCCATGATGCGAGAGTTCTTCTCCAGCATGGACAAGGTGCGTGAACAGGCACGTTTAGCCCTGGAGCCGGAAGAAGCAAGAGAACTGCTCGGAGATCAATACCGTTCACAATGACGGAAGGTGGGAATGCCAGGAACAAAAAGCACCTGCAAAACTGCTTTCTTGCGGACAAAATGGAACTTTTCTAATGTCTTCTACGTCATAAACCTGAAACCGATCATAAATCGGAGAAAATAATTGGAGGTTCTTATGAATAAGAAAATTGCTTTCGTTATAACCAGCATCGCACTCGTTGTGATCCTGAGCGCCTGTTCAGGTAGTGTTGAAAGTGGAAAACAAAACCTATCCTCAATTTCGGTCAACGGGAATGGACAGGTAATGCTGGTTCCCGATATCGCGTATATCAATATCGGTGTGCATAGTGAAGCACAAAAAGTCACAGACGCCCTGGAAATGAACAACAGCCAGGCACAAGCGATTTCCAATGCGTTGGCTGAGTTAGGCGTAGACACGATGGATGTTCAAACCACCGCTTTCAATGTTTATCCAATGCAGGAATACGGTCCAATGGGTGAGGTTACCAATACCAAGTACGCGGTGGACAACGTGGTGTATGTCACCGTCCGTGATCTCTCAAGCCTGGGTACATTGCTGGACGCTGTGGTAAAAGCTGGAGCGAACACCATCAACTCAATCACCTTCGATGTGCTAGACAAAAACGAAGCCTATCGTGAAGCCCGCCGCCTGGCAGTAGAAAACGCCAAGATGCAGGCGCAAGAACTGGCGGAAGCAGCCGGTGTGAAACTGGGTGACATCATCTCGCTCAACGTTTACTCCAGCAGCCCAATGCCCATGTTTGACACCAAGGCATACTCCGGCTACGGCGGCATGCAAGCCCCGATCGCCGCAGGTCAGATGACCATCAGTGTTGATGCATCCATGAGCTTTTCAATCAAATAAACAGTCTCTCATTAATCGTTACCAGAGGGCGACAAACCGCCCTCTGGTTTTATTATTTAACCAACCTCAATTCAGAATCACCCTGTCTTTTCCACCTGCCACTCATTAATGGTATGGTGTTCCACATCAGGACGGGAGAACGGCTGAAAAATACCGGTCTCGAGTCGACATTAATCAGGGCATCAATCCATGATGCGGATGTCTTCTTCGTTCAGGTTCGACCCACCGGTATAGCTGATGTTGCTGATTCTGTCCAGTTTGCTGATGCGGTGGAAGGCAGTAATCTCGCGAACCGTGCCCGTCAAACCACGCATCACCAGGCTGTTGGTACGGGCTCCGTTCTGGAAATAATCCACGCCTTTCAAAAGGTCCCCGTTGGTTAAACCGGTAGCCGCAAAGAACGTATCCTCGGAAGAAACCAGGTCGTCAATGGTGTAAACTTTGTCAAAGTTATACCCATACTCAGCAGCCCTCTTCAAGTCTTCATCGGAGCGCGCCACCATCTTGCCCTGTATCCTTCCGCCCATCCCGCGCAGTGCACAGGCTGCCAGGACGCCTTCAGGTGTACCGCCAATACCCAAGAGCACATCTACACCGGAATCGGGCCAGGAGGTCATGATCGCTCCCGCCACATCCCCATCCGGTATCAAACGGATGCGCGCTCCTGCCTTGCGAACACGTGCGATGAGCTCAGTATGCCTGGGGCGATCCAGGATCACCACGGTCAGGTCATTCACCTGTTCGCCTTTTGCCTTGGCGATTTTGCGGAGATTTTCCTCCACCGGCGCCGTGATATCAATCACATCTCGTGCTTCACGACCCACTGCGATTTTTTCCATGTATAAAAATGGACCCGGGTCAAACATGGTTCCCCGCGGTGCCAGGGCTACGGTGGTGATCGAATTTTGCAACCCTAATGCCGCCGGGCGTGTGCCGTCAATGGGGTCTACGGCAATATCCACCATGGGTATAACCCCTGTACCAATTCGTTCACCGTTGTAAAGCATTGGCGCTTCGTCCTTTTCCCCCTCACCGATAACCACAACGCCATCCATCTCAATAGTATTGAGAACCAGGCGCATTGCGTCCACAGCAGCCTTGTCTGCCAGCTCTTTCTCCCCCAAACCAACAAAACGACCCGCAGCCAATGCAGCTGCTTCCGTTACCCTAACCAGTTCCAGTGCCAGGTTTCGGGTCGGTGCGCTTTTATTCATTTAAGCCTCCACTTCTTCTTTTTATTGAGATATTGGGATCAAGAATTGAATGAGATGATAACCGATGAAAGCAGCCCACACCCATGTGTCGATGCGGTCAATAATACCGCCATGACCGGGTATCAGGTTACTGGAATCTTTGAAATTAAAGACCCGTTTAAACATGCTCGCGCCCAGATCGCCCAGAGGAATCAACAAGGAAATTGCCGCGCCCAGAATTAAGCCTTTCACAAGAGTTATTTCTTCTGCACGGGGATGCCATAACAAGGCGAACAAGCCTGCCGCCAGCACACCCAGCAAGACGCCTCCCACATAGCCTTCCCAGGTTTTCTTCGGACTGAGGCGCTCAGTAAAACGATGCTTACCAAAAAGATGACCGGCAATATACCCACCTAAATCGGTTGCCCAGGCTGTGGGTAAGACCACCAACAACCACCATAACCCCTGTGGAAGTTCGCGCAGTTGGATAAGATAACCACCGATGAATCCCCAATAAAGCATCCCTGCCAGAGTAATACAAAAGCCAATCGCTGCGCTATTTTTGCCACGCTCATATTCAATCAAGTGAACGGTCATGGCAATGAGCACCAATATGGATAGCAGGAATTCAAAATCAACAAAAGTTAAAAGGCTGCGAACACTGAGGATAACTGTTCCCCCAATCATCACAACCGCCGAGGGGCTGTGCCCGCCTTTGGTAAACATGCGCCAGAACTCCCAGGCTGCCAATCCCAAAGCCAGGGCAATCACTGCCGCGTAAACATAGCCGCCCAGCACCATCACTGCAACCAGTACTGGAAGCATTACAATCACGACAATCAGCCGTTCTCGCAGCATAGTCTATTACTTAGAATCGCCTATTCGTCCGAACCGTCGTTCACGTCGGCTATAAGATTCAAGCGCTTTGTATAATTCTTCTCGATCAAAATCGGGCCAGAGCGTTGTTGTCATATACCATTCAGCATAAGTGGATTGCCAAATCAGGAAATTACTGGTGCGCATCTCGCCTGAAGTACGAATCACCAGGTCGGGGTCGGGTAAACTCGATGTAAAAAGATAACGACTGATGAGCTCTTCATTAACGTCTTCGGGCTTCACCTGATCGCGAATAATGTCGCGCACCGCACAGACAATTTCATCGCGTCCCCCGTAATTAAAGGCAAGCGAGAGGATAATTCGGTCATTGTTTTTTGTTAATTCAATGGCTCCCCTTACCTTGCTGCACAATTCAGGCGAAAGTCCATCCAAATGACCAAGATGGCGTAGCTGAACACCTTCTTCATTCAGTTCATTCAGCTCTCGTTCGATAACCTCACCGATAATGTTCATCAGCCCTTCCACTTCCTCTTTGGGACGACCCCAATTCTCAGTGGAAAACGCATATAAAGTGAGATATTGGATGCCAAACTCAACGCTTGCGCGGATGATGCGACGCAAATTTTCGGTGCCAGCGCGATGACCTGCCAGGCGGGGTTGGTTGCGCTTTGCTGCCCAACGCCCATTCCCATCCATAATAATCGCGACATGACGTGGAATATGATCCAGGGGGGGGAATTCTTCACTCATATTTTTAATCAAGTCTAAACCGACCGCCGGTTAGACTTCCATAATCTCATTTTCTTTCCGTTCCCCAATTGCCTCCAACAACTCAATCATCTTATCGGTTATTTTCTGCAATTCTTCTTCACCCTTCTTTTGTTCATCCTCGGTGATTAATTTCTCGTTTTGAAACTCGCGCAAATCCTTAATCAGGTCTCGGCGTACATTGCGCACTGCAACCCGAGATTCTTCTACCCGGTTATGTACCAGTTTCACCAGGTCACGCCGGCGTTCTTCTGTAAGGGGGGGTAAATTAAGGCGGATGGATTTTCCGTCATTATTGGGGTTCAACCCTAAATCCGAAGCCAGGATGGCTCGTTCAATCGTCTTCAATGAACTGGCATCAAACGGGCGGATCAATAGTGTGCGCGAGTCGGGCACACTGATGGTTGCCAATTGGATTAAAGGCGTAGGCATGCCGTAATATTCAACCTGAAGTCTCTCGACCAACGCAGGCGAAGCCCGCCCGGTGCGGATACCAGACAGGTCTAGTTCCAAAGAATCTAGAGCGCCTTTCATACGAGCTTCAGCTTCCTTAATCGTGTCTTTTATCACGTTAACCTCCTCTTGTTGGGTTGAAGATTGAGAGCACGTCTAATACTGTTGCCTGAAAAAGGAACTGCGTTTGTCTCCATAAACTCGATTAAGCATACCTTAAAATAATGAAAATTGCCATGCTCAGAGCGAATCAATTTCTATCAAATCCAGCCAGGAGTTACCAATTGCTATCAAGTAATCCCTCTGTACCCAGAAAAAGAAAATCAAACCTTCATAGATGAAGGTTTGACCTCAATCTCAGCAGCCTAAGCCCCTGTCATTTACTTCGTAAATATCGGTCAATCGATTCAGCAGCCGTGCGACCTGCCCGCATCGCAGTAACTACAAGGTCAGGACCGGTAACCGCATCACCACCGGCAAACACACCGGGGCGCGAGGTTGTACCAGTTTTTGGATCGGCAATGATTTCACCCCATTTCTTGGTTTCCAGACCTGGGGTTGTTTTTGCAATCAACGTGTCGGGCCAATAACCCACCGCCAGCACAGCCATATCTGCCTTGATGATGAAATTCGATCCTTCAATCGCAACCGGTCGGCGGCGACCTTTTTCATCCGGCTCACCAAGACGATTTTGGATGCACTCGATTTCAGCCAGGTTGCCGTCTTCCCCGGCAATAAAACGCACCGGCTGAGTGAGGAATTGATACTTTGCGCCTTCTTCGCGCGCCAGTTGCCGGTCTTTTTTGCTGCCTGGCATTTCCGCTTCGGTGCGCCGGTATATACATAGTACCTCCTCGGTATTCAACCGCACCGAAGTACGCAGGCAGTCCGAAGCAGTATCGCCACCGCCAACTACCACAACCTTCTTCCCAATCTTGAAATTCTTGTCTTTATCATCCGGTAAATACTCCGGGTCGGTGTTCGCCAAAATTAAAAACTCGGAACCACGATAAACACCAGGGATATCCTCGCCGGGGATTTCCATCATCGCATCCACCCAGGTACCTACCGCCAGGAAGGCTGCCTCGTATCCTTCTGCAAAGAGCTCATCCACTGTTTTATCTTTACCGATTCTTGTGTTGGTAACGAAATTAATTCCCAATGCTTTCAGACGGTTAATTTGTGAAATCACGACATTGCGTGGAAGCTTAAAATTGGGGATACCGTACATCAATAATCCGCCAGGATAAGGCATTGCGTCAAAAACGGTCACACTGTGCCCTAACAGGGTCAACTTGTGCGCGCAGCCTAACCCCGCTGGACCTGCCCCAACCACGGCTACTCGTTTTCCTGTTTTTTGAGCCGTGCTGACGGGAGCACCTTCAGAAAGCCAACGGCAGGTAGCATAATCAGCAACAAAAGCCTCAAGTGCCCCTGTGAGAACCGGCTCGTCATTTTTTCCCAAAACACATGAACCCTGGCAAAGCTGTTCGTGCGGACAAACTCTGCCGCAAACACAGGGAAAAGAGCTGGTTTTCATATACAATCGCAGCGCTTCCTCAAAATCTCCCTGCTCAATCAACCACATCGCTGAAGGGATATCATTATGAACAGGACATGCCAGCATACAAGGAGCCGGGTCTGGGCAATGAATGCAACGCGAAGCTTCAAAACGGGCACGTTCTTCATCAAATGGCAAAACTACTTCACTAAAATCACACACGCGTTCTGTTGCAGATCTATAACTCAATCCAGCAAAAGGCAAATAGGTTCGCTTTTTCCGATCAATATCTAGAAACTCGCTGGGGATTGACTGCATTCGGTTCTCTCCAATCAATAAAATCTTAATCGATTACAAAACTTTAGCACTTCTTTTATCATAAAGATTTAATCATTTATTTCCAGTTACAGACATCACAAGTCACCGAAAAAAGTATCATGAACAAAGATGAGGAATAGTCCAAAAAGGGAAAATTAAAGCGATTTTACACATTATAAATTTTACCGTATTTTTCGGTTTTTTGTCCTTGACAAATTATTAGAACGTATGTACAATAAATATAAATAGAACAATTATTCTATTTTAGGAGAATGGATATGAACACAGGAATGCTTTGGTTTGATAACGATCCCAGAACAGATCTGCAGGCAAAAATCAATAAAGCTGTGCGCTATTATCAGAACAAATACGGTCAAATCCCCAATTTATGCTTTGTCCACCCCAGTATGCTTACCGAGAAAAACAGCAAGCCGTCCGGTCTTGAGGTTCGTTCCTCAAACAAAGTATTACCCCATCACCTTTGGCTGGGGATTCGCAACAACGAAAAAATGGTTGCTGTGTAACGCAGATATCAATCCTTATGTGTGTCAGTGGCAGAAAGGCTTCGGAAAAATTTTAAAATCCAGCGAAGCGGTCTTTGGGAATATTCATCAGCGAAATGCTCCACAGCTTTCTCCAGGCTGACTTCTTGCTGATATGCCTCGCGCAAATACCAGAGATGTTCAATAATCCAGAGGTATAAATCGGCTTCTCTGCGATCAGGAAAATCTTTCAACACCTTGTTTTCACGGATAACCCGAATTAGGGGCAGGTACACATAAAGGTACCAGTCTTTCACAGCCTCTTCCCAAGAAACTGGTTTTTTGCGATTCTCCCCCATAAACCAACGGTGCACCTCGATGTGTTCAATTATCTTCGCATAACTCCCAATCTGTGTCAGCTCTATATTCGCAGCAGAAGGAATGAGTTTATCCAACCTGGTTTTTTGATAAAATTCTTCTTTTTCTCTTTCACGGATATGCGCAATTAGATCCAGGTCTTTTACTGGTTTTCCCAGGTTTATCTCAGTCACGTATGCGTCGATAAATTTCTGCCCTTTTTCCCTGGCGACAGAAATACGGTGATTCCCATCTTTGACGAAAAATTCATCCCCGACCTTATAAAGTTCCACCGCAGGCAAAGGCGTATCGGTCAGATGTGCCTGGTCAATACTGATCCAGCGATCCCGTGTGCGCATCTGGCGCGGCAAAAAGATATTATCAAAATCACGGTAACGCCCCACGCTGCCGACCACCTTTTCAATCGGAACAACCTGCATCCCAATGCTGTGTTGTCCTTTTAACTCATACCGCCGCAACACTTCATCGAAAGGCAACAGGCGGTTCTCTGACATGGTAAGCCAGGCAACCAAAGCCCGCCAAAAACCCTTACGAAAAGCATTCTCAAAATCAGCGTAAGCTGCATCCCGGGTGAAATTTTTTGAACGATCCGCCATCTTCGCACAATCCTACAGGTCAATATAATCGAATCGGTCTTTCTGATAAACCGTTTAAATCAATTTCAATTTCACGGAACCGGTACGCGTTGAGCACATAGGTATTTTCAAAAAAAGTCATCGTCTTCTGCTCAGGATGTGTGACATGTACATGTCCATGCAAATGAATTGCAGGTTGGAAAACCTTCAGAAGCCAGCGAAACGCCTTAATGCCATGATGAGGAAGGTCTTCCTTATCATGGATTCCCCACGGAGATGCATGAGTGACAAAAATATCCAGGTATCTGCCATATTTGATTTTATTCAGAAAAAGCATTGGCGTCATGCAAAAAACCATATACCACATTTCCGCCTGGGTATATTGATGTTCACCGCGATTATAACGTACACTGCCTTCGATCCCGCCTAGCAACAACCCTTGTGGCAAGCGGATAACGCGCCGGTGTAAATTTACCGCTCCCCAGGGATGCCGGCGCTCAATGCCGCTGTTGATTTCAAACTCTTTTGCATGATTACCCAGAACATAAAATGCAGGCACGTTTAATATCGTCAGGATATATTCCAGGTAGAAATAAGAGAGGTCACCGCAGCTAATGAGCAAATCCACATCCTGAAAACGCAAAGCTGCGACAGGGTTATAAATAAAGCTAACCTCAATATCACTGACCGATAAAATTTTCATCTTCGTACTCAACCACCAAACTACCCTGTCTCTGCGCTGTAAGCTATCACAAGGGCAACGGCGTAATCTGCTGTATGGCTCAGGCTCAAACACCAGTGACCCAGCCCCATTTGATCTGCAAGCAGGGATGCACCGCCGGACAGGCTCAGCATTGGGTCTCCCCCCGTTGTTTGATTAATCTCAATTTCCCTCCAGCTTACCGGTCCAATTCCGCAGCCAAGTGCCTTCACAACTGCTTCTTTGGCTGCAAAAAGCTCAGCAAGGATTTCATTCGCACCCGCTGCCCTCTCCAATTCTCCTTCGGTGAAGACGCGCGTCAGAAATTTCAGGCGGATCTCATCGCGCAGTTCCGTGAGGCGTTCCACCTCCACAAGGTCTACCCCGGTGCGCAATGCCGACATTTCACCCGCCCATACCTTTCAGTTGCGGACCGGCACTTGCGATAACCAGGTGCTCCACGTTCAACCAACGCCTGGCTGCCTGAAGAATATCTGTTGGTTGAATGGCGCGCAGCAAATCCGGGTAGCGGCGAAAATAGTCCAAACCGAGATCAAAACGCTCCATCCGCACCAGGGCGCTCGCTACTCCGGCATTCGATTCCAGTGAAAGCGGAAGCTGACCAACCAGGTTGGAAACACTGTCCGAGATTTCATCACTCGTTACAGGTTTTTCGACAAAACGTTTCAGTTCCTGGCGGATTAGATCAATCGCTTTTTCGACATTCTCCGGGTTAACCCCTGCCGTTACCGCCCAGGATCCCCCCAACAACCCTGAGTTTACCGATGAACCCGCATAATATGCCAATCCGGCTCGTTCACGAACCGATTCGCCTATACGTCCCATCATACCAAACTGCCCCAGGATATGGTTTCCGAGCGAAAGCGGCATGTACTCATCCGATTTCCGTGATGGTCCCAGGGTGCCCAACTCCAGGTCAACCTGGTATTTATCTTGCATGGGGATATGCTGGCGGACAATGGTGGTTATCCGCTGAAAATCTGGAAAAACGGGCATCTCTGGCGGCTCGGAAGATTCCCAGTCACCGAACACTTTTTCAACCGCATCAACTGCCTGGCGCACTGACAACGCGCCCACCACGACAATTACCAGTCCACGCGGCGAATAATACTTCCTGTGAAAATCAGCGGCATCGGCAGCAGTGATCAGCCCCATCGTTTCTGTGGTTCCATCTTCCGGTCGACCGTAAGGATGACCTTTAAAAACCAGTTTTTCAAAAGTCAAAGATGCCTGTTGTTCCGTATCCTGGTCGCGGATGGCAAGCGAAGTGAGGAGTTGCGCGCGCAGTCGCGCCATCTCATCTTGGGGAAAAACCGGTCGGCGCACGCATTCTTCCAGCGTTTCCAATAACAATCCCAGGTCTTCAGCCAGGGCACGCCCGCCGAAGGTGGCAGTATGAACCCCAACGCTGAAACCCAGGCTGGCGCCAGCGCTTTCTAACCGTTCAAAAATTTCCTGTTGGGTATGCTCCTGTGTTCCACGCATCAATGCCTGCGAGGTGAATAACGCTAACCCCAGTTTGTCTTCCGGGTCATTCATACTTCCGCCGCCCAGGTAGCCATTGATGACCACCGATGGGCTGGAAAAATTCTCGCGCGCCAGCACCACAACTCCGTTTTTCAGCTCAACGCGATGGATATCATCCGGTCCGGGAATACTCGTCCAGGAATTCTTTGCAGTGCTCATCATTCGCCTCCATTGCCAGCCCGGTAAATTCCCACCACCCGTTTTTGTGGGTTGAGGTAACGCCGAGCAATTTCAAGCAGTTCTGCTGGGGTAATTTTCTCCAGGGTATCAATATAATTTATAAACCACTCATAATCTGCAAACATCCTGGCATATCCCAACCAGAATGCCTGGTTAGTAATACTCTCTGAACTGTAAGCAAAAAGGGCTTTTGCCTGCTTCACTGCCCGTTGAATTTCCTGCTCGTCTACCTCATTATCCAGGAGACGGTCTATTTGTTCATCCAGTTTTTGCAATGTAACCTCAGCCTGCTGATCTGGATGTACTACCGCCAGGATGGAATAGAGATATGGGTCTACTGTCGCTTGCAGGGTGCCATTCACTGCAACGGCAAAATCCTGGTCTACCAATGCCCGGTACAAACGGCTTGTGCGATTGCTAACGCCGCCGCCCCCAAACATATTCAAACTGCTCGGACCGGTGAGCAGGCTGTCTAAAACGGTGAGAGCAAAGAAATCGGCATGACCCCCGGCTGGGGCGCGATATGCAATCTGCAAATAGGTCGTCCCTCCGGCGCCGTTTACCTCTACGCGGCGCTCAGATGAAATTTCATCCTCCAAAGGGATGCCCTGGGCAACCGCGGGTCCAGCAGGTACCCCTGCATACAATTCCTTCAAACGCGCAAGCATCTTCTCACTCTCAAAATCACCGGCAATGGTGATAAGCGCATTATTGGGCGCGTAATGGCGCTGATAGTGATGATACAGGTCATCGCGTGTAATTGCCAGTAAATCTTCTCTTTCACCAATTACTTCGTAATGATAGGGATGATGGTCAAACGCAGCCGCCTGAATGGCAGTATTGAGTCGAAAAAGCGGTTCATTTTCATTTCCTTCCAGTTCAGACAAAATCACCGTCCGTTCAGATTCGACTTCGTCCGGGTCATACACGCTGTTCTGCATGCGGTCTGCTTCCAAATCCAGTGCAATATCCACTTTGTCAGCAGGCATCACCTGAAAATACGCAGTCCAATCCAGGTTGGTGAAGGCATTCCACAAACCGCCCTCACGCGAGATGGTCTTATCCAGAACACCGGCTGGATACTTTGGCGTACCTTTGAACTGCATGTGTTCGACCCAATGGGAAATTCCGGTTTTTCCGGGCAACTCATTCCGAGAGCCCACTCTATACCAGACCCAATGGCTGATAATGGGTGCAGTCGCTATTTCTTTTAAATGAATGGTTAAACCATTTTCAAGCTGCTCGAAGATCGTCATAATTCCTTCCAAAGAGGTTTTTTCTAGATTGAAACACGAGATTAAGCTGGGGGGGTATCGTGATTTTGTGTACGTGCATCATACGGTGCGAATACCCGGTAAGGGATCAACAGAAGAAAACCCACGGCAATCACCATTTCACCGATTACCACACCGCTCGCCTGCCAGGCACCAAAATACGGCACATCAGGCAAAGCATGGCTGCCAAAACCAAAAACATCCGCCATTCCACTAAATACACACACCACATAGCCGGTTGCGACAAAACGAAGCCCAAAGTCTGCGGCAATGCTGGGTGCACGGTTTTTCCATAAAGCCATCAAGCTGATATAGCCACCGATACAAATGACCCCCAGACCAATGATAAACACGGCAATTTGAACAAAACCAATCACCGGGCTGCGGTCTAACCCAAACATACCGGGGCGCGCGCCGAGTAAAAACACGCCAAACCCGATCAAAGTGAGAATGAGCCCTACACGAATACGCGTGAGCGAATAGGGTTTTTGTTCAACCCGCGCTTCTGGCACTACGTTTGCGTCTTGTTGGGGCTCTGATTTTGTTTCCTGGTTCATGCAGTTATTTGCTTTTCCAGAATTTTCCCGGTAATTACCGGTAAACGACTCAACACTTTATAAAGTATACCCTTTTATTGCATTTTCTAAAAGTCTGCCCACCGAATTTCTACTTTCCGGTGGGCAGGCATGTTTTCTGATGTGCGAAACAGGTTATTCCGCTTTTTCTTCCTCACCGGGTTCTACTTCCGGCTCGGTTTCTTCCACAACGGGTTCCTCAACCATATCGCTTTCTTCAGATTGTGGCTCTTCCTCTTCGATATGATCCAGTATATCTTCATCCAGGAGCGACTGCCAGTCCATATCGGCATACGCCAGAGAGTCAACGCGCCGCAGGCTCAAGCCAACCCGATGGTTGGAGGGGTCAACCTTGATTACACGCAGGGTGAGCACATCGCCTTCATGCAGCACTTCCTTGGGGTGTTCAATACGTTTCTCGCTGATTTCTGAAATGTGGATCAAACCTTCCACATCGTCCTCAAGGCGGGCAAAAGCACCAAACTTGGTCAGGCGGGTGATGGCGCCTTCAACCAGTTGACCTTTTTTGTAATGTTCCAATTTCTTGACAAGCGGGTCTTCCTGCAGTTGGCGAATTGACAACCCGATGCGTTTCTTTTCACGGTCAACGCTAATCACCTTGACCTTAACCTCTTGACCAACGCTCAAAACTTCACTTGGGTTTGCAATGCGGTCCCAAGAAATTTCAGAAAGGTGTACCAAGCCATCAGCGCCGTTGATATTGACGAAAGCACCAAAATCTGCCAGGCTGGTCACACGCCCAGTACGCACCATGCCTTCTTCCAGTTCATCGATCACTTTATCTTTAATGGTCTCACGGGTATCGGTACTGGCTGCACGTTCAGAAAGGATCAACCGCCGCCGGTTGCGGTCTACTTCAATGATACAAACATCAATGTCTTCACCGACAAATTTGCCCCATCGCTCTTCCGGGGCTCCGCTGCCTAAGGCAACACGCCGGGAAAGACTGATTTGAGAAGCCGGGACAAATCCACGCAGTGTTTCCATGGGAACCAATAGTCCACCCTTGTTGTAACCAATAATCTTGCTTGAAAAAGATTCCTTGGATTCCAACATTTCTTCTGCCTTCAGCCATGCTGCTTCTTCGCGAGCACGCACATAAGACAGAACCAGGTTCCCGTTTTGATCCTCGGGGTTGATAACGAAAACCGGTATTTCCTGTCCGATTTTCAACTCATTTAATTCTTCAGGAGGAATCGCATCGAATTCCTTTCCACTGATGACACCTTCAGATTTCGTACCTACACTGACCAGGATTTGTCCCTGGGAAATGGAGGCTACCACACCTGTACGTGTTTCACCTTGTTGAGGAAAGTCAATTTCGACTCCTTCCTGTGCTAATAAAGAAGCCATGTTATTGTCATTCTCAGCATTCGCGCTGGCTTTCTTTTCGGGCTCGGGATGTTCCCCCTTCCCAAGTTGGGCGGCGTTTTGATCCATACGTTCGATATCTCCGGGTTTTAATATACTACACATTATAAAGGTGTTTCAAGTTCTTGACAACCCATCGAAATTAATATCATTAAAAATAGACCTTTTTTACAAGAAAAAAGGTCATTTCAATGCTTTGTCAGGGAGTAAACGCCAGGGCTAATGGCGTTTGCGCCGCTTCTTGCTGCTCTTATTGTTCTCGGACACAATCTCATCATCAGATTGAGACACTCCTTCAGATATGCGCTCTCGCTCAATCGAGACGCCAGCGTCTTTGCGCGGATGATAAGTGAACAACCGGCTGATGACGCCCATCCGGATTTCACCCATCAATTCCTGGAACAAAGTGGACGCCTGCGACTTATACTGCACCAGCGGGTCTCGCTGCGCATACGCTTCCATCCCAATCGACACGCGCAGCGCTTCAATTTGCGTCAGGTATTCAACCCACTGCCTTGAAATCACCATCACCAGGATCTCACGGTAAGCTTCGTTCTGCAGCCTGCGACCCAGAATGGTGCGTAAATCCGTTTGTTCTTGCGGATCCAACACGCTCAACGGAGAATTGACCACTTCCTCAAAACGTTCCTGTCCCCATTTCCCACTCAACTGAGAGAGAACTGCGTTTTCCAACTGGTTCAGGGTGATTTCACTGCGTTGGATGCGCTGCCATTCCATCACGCCGCGCAGGATTTCCAGCACACGCAAACCCTGCTCCAGGTGTGAGAGGATTTTCTCCGTCGCTTCAGCAGGAGAATAATCTTCCATCAATTTCGCAACCAGGTAGGTATAAGTCAGGCGGGTGTAACGTTGAGTTCGGCGCTCATGCGTTTTGCGGTCAAACTCCATGCGCGAACCCAACGTGAGCATCATCAACAAAGAAATCAGGTTGCGTTCATCCATCAAGTTATTGGCAATTTTTGCCAAAATTGCATCCACATCTGCGGTTATTTGACCCTCTTTGCCCAACAGACGCTCGTCATCCCTGGCAAATTTTCCCTCAACCTCATCCAGAATACGATCATGGACATCTTCCCAGGGCTGTCCCTGCAAATCGGCAGGGTCAATCCCCAGGTCTTCACCCAGGCGATGTTCCAATGACCCTGTTACCCGCTTGACGTTGATTGCCAGAAGGTGGTTCTCGATTTGCGAACGCAGCATTTCCTCAATTTCGTCATCCCCATCCATCAGCCGTCGTAATTCACTGCCGCTCAGTTTAAGCGGAATTCGAAAGCTTTCGGAGAGTTGGTTCAACAGCTCACCGCTGCTGGGAATACCAGCGCCTTCCTCCGAATCTTTCAGGCTTTCCAGAAAGGCATCCAACGTATCGTATCGTTCGGCTTGTTGGATTTTCAGGTTCGCCTCTGCACCATCCAGCATACGCTGCGTTCCACGGAGGAAATGTTCCTGGCGGGCATGCAGGGCGCGTTCAGCGATATCCAGCACAACCGCCCGCAGACTCTCCACCGTCACCTGCTGACCCTTCATTCGTTCTTTAATTTCCTCAATTAAAAGCCGGACCGAAAATGAAGGGTAAACAATGCCTTCATAATCAAACGACGGCTGAACCTGTTCCAAAAATGCCACTAATTTCCACGGACCTTCTTCATCGTTCATCCCGGACTGGATGCGCCTTTGGAGCTCGCTGCGCAGCATATCGAGGACATCTTCGCTGAGATCATCCTTCTCAAAAGCGCGGTCGCGTTGCGCATAAATCCGTTTGCGCTGTTCATTCAGCACATCATCATATTCAAGAACATGCTTGCGGGCGTCAAAGTTGGCACCCTCAACCCGTTCTTGCGATTGTTCAACAATCCTTCCCAGTAGTCTCATCTCCATTGGCTGGCTGTCATCTGCAAACACACGCCCCCACAGACTCTCGACCTGTTGCCCGCCGAACAAACGCATCAGGTCATCCTCCAGTGAGAGATAGTAACGGGAGGAGCCGGGGTCGCCCTGGCGGGCAGCGCGACCGCGAAGCTGGTTATCAATGCGGCGCGCCTCATACCGTTCAGAGCCAATCACATGCAGCCCGCCCAGGGATTTCACCTTCTCCATATCCCGGGCATGCTCAATAAATTCCTTTATTGACCCTACACGCACCACGCTTATTTGGTCCACCGGAACCTTCTCCAGAATGGCAAAGCGCTGATCCATGTCCAGTTCATAGGGGTCTTTTCCCAAATTTTCAAGCACAAGCGCAACGTCTTTTAAGACCCTTTCCTTCAATTCACCGCCCAACTTAATATCCACACCGCGTCCCGCCATGTTGGTCGCAATTGTCACCGCGCCAAAAGCACCGGCGCGTTCGATCATTTGAGACTCTTCAGCGTGGTTGCGAGCATTTAAAACCATGTGGGGAACCCCGCCTTTTAACACATCCAGCAGCCGCTGGCGGTGTTCCTCAGCCAAACCAAGTAAATTCAGGAGCCGGTCGACGTTCTCGGGATCTTCCAGGTTCATCGAAAAAGAAAGTTCCAGGTCGCGCGCCAGGTTGCGCAGTTTCCCAGGGTTCAGTTCGTCAATCGATTCATTCAAGGCTGCCAGAGCCGGAACCGAACGATCCAGAAAATCTTTGTTGTTCTTTTCCAACCAGAGCTGCCGGATGAGCAAAACCTGCATAAGAGTGCGAATTGCTTTGGATTGCAGCCTGCGCGATAGCGTTTCGGAGTTCTCCACCGAAGTCGTACCAACCAACTGCGGGCGACCGATGACGTGCAGGGAAACCACTTCTTGAGCAATCGCGCGCAGCTTGGCTTCGGTTGTTCTGTAAACCACATCGGTATAGTCTTTGCGTTTCCAATAAATGGGCGTTTTTTGCGGGTCATCTTTACGGGCATAATAATGATATTCATACCCTTGCTCGTCTTTGGCTTTGGTTTCAGCCAGGGCGGATTCGGGTCTGGAAATGATAAACTCAAGGTTGGTGGGGATCGCCATGACCTCCAGCTTATAAATCTTGAAAAACTCTTCCGCTTCGGTTAGCGCGGTACCGGTCATACCGGACAGCTTCTCGTACATACGGTAATAATTCTGCAAGGTGATGGTAGCGTAGGTGACGTTCTCAGGATTGACCTTCACGCCTTCTTTAGCTTCCACAGCTTGATGCAGCCCCTCAGACCAGCGCCTGCCGGGCATCATACGCCCTGTCGATGCGTCGATGATGATGACTCGCCCGGATTGCACCAGGTAATCTTTATTCCGTTTGAATAAGTGTTTTGCACGCAGGGATTGCTCCAGGTACCCCAGGATGCGCGCCTGTTCGGGGGTAATGTCCTCAGGGCGCTCCGGGTCGCGCAGGGGCGTGTCAAGAAGCTCCTCCACGTGCATTTCACCCACCTCGGTCAGAGATACGTTGCGGTCTCGTTCAGAGACCTCATAGTCCTCAGGGCGCAGCCGTTCAACCACTTGCGCCATGCGCAAGTACCACTCGGTATCATCTGAAGCCGGTCCCGAAATAATCAGCGGAGTGCGAGCTTCATCGATCAGGATATTGTCTACCTCATCAATGATGACATAATGATGCCCGCGCTGCACACGATCTTCCTTGCGAATTGCCTGGTTATCACGCAGATAATCAAAACCGAATTCGTTGTTGGTGCCATAGGTGATATCGGCATCATACGCCTCTTTGCGTGGGACCAATACCAGTTGGTCCCGGTCTTCATGCGGAGAAGGGCGATCAAGGTCAACCAGGAACGCTTTTTTTGCGCCATCGGTGCGCGATGCCATTTGCAGGACGCCTACTTTCATCCCCAGCATGGTAAAAATCGGCGCCATCCAGCGCGCATCGCGACGGGCGAGGTAATCGTTCACCGTAACCAGGTGCACGCCCTTACCTTCCAGCGCATTCAGGTAAAGCGGAAGCGTGGCAGCCAGCGTCTTACCTTCACCGGTACGCATCTCGGCAATCTTTCCGTGATGCAGCACCGAACCACAGATTAGTTGCACATCGTAGTGCCGCAGTCCCAGCGTGCGTTTACTGGCTTCCCGTACCGCAGCAAAAGCTTCTGGCAGCAGGTCATCCAGGCTTTCGCCCTCAACCAGCCGCTTTCTAAACTCAGGAGTTTTTGCCAATAACTGCTGGTCGGTCAGCTTCTCATAGGCTTCTTCCAGCTGGTTTACCTGCTCAACAACGGTTCCAACAAGACGTTCAATTTCTCGCTTATGGGGGTCACCCCCCAGGGCGCGAATAATATTCTTAAACATAAGCGTATCCTGCAATCCTCATCATCTAAACAAATTCATCTGCCTGGTAAGTACTCTTTTTCGCAATAGCATCCGTTCTGTTAACAGGCAATTGCGCCACGCGTAATTGTTGGTACAATATTGCCTGCCAGAAAGCAGCAGGAAAAATTATAGCATACTGAGCAAAACTGGGAAAAACCCATCCAACATTCATTTCTATCAGAGCCGGATATCTTCTTCTGTATCCGCAAAATTCATTGAAGAATGTGAATGTTAAGTGTATAATATATGATATATGAGAACAGGGTGCTGCTTGTTTCATATTAACTCTTCACAACCATCTACACCAAACCTCAGGTATTTAACAACGCATATCGTCATTTCCAGGATGAACCCGTCAGGTGTTTTAAATCTTTCCCACGTGCTTTTATAAAGCCTGTAACTGTAACGAATTTCATTATTGGTTTCATAAGTTAATCCTGACCCCTGCTTTGTATCAATGCAACCTTTTATCAGTACACTTACCATCGATTTCTCTTTGCATTTAAGGTCATTGTACGAAAGGAGGTTACCATAAGAAAAACTGGTTACAGCAAGAAAAGTTTCAGCTAACACATTCTAAAATAGTGGAGAAAAAATGAAAACGATTCGACTTCTCATTTGCTTGTTAGTGGCATTCATGATGCTGGTTTCTTGTACACCAGCAGATACCCCTGCTAAAGAAACTGCGGTAGAAGAACCCGCAGCAGAAGAAAACGCCGAAGTTGAAGAGGCGCCATCTGCCGAAGAAAGTTCTGACAAATATGGAGGATCTTTGACATTCGGTATCGAAACTGAACCCCCCGGGTTTAACCCAATCCAACATGATAGCTGGTATGAGATCTGGATTTATGCCACCTCAAACGAACCACTAACACACGGTGGCGAGAACTTCGGCACCGAATGGCGCCCGATTCTGGCAGAATCCTGGGAAACCAGCGAAGACGGTCTGGTCTGGACGATTCATTTACGGCAGGGGGTTACCTGGCAAGACGGCAAGCCTTTCACCGCTGATGATGTGCTTTACTGGGCAGAAGCCATTCAAAGCCCAGACACCACCGACACTGAATGGGTCAACTACCGCTTCTCCATGAGCGATATCCCCCACAAGTTTGAAAAAGTAGACGACTACACCGTCACCATCACCACAGCAGAACCAGTTCCGAACCTGATGGCGGACATCTGTGTGCCGGTCATTCCCAAGCATTATTTCGAGGAGAATGGCATTGCATTTGCAGATATGGATAAATCCAAGTTCAATACAGACGATGAGCTTCTTGGAACGGGTCCTTTCCGCATTGTTGAATACCGACGTGGTGAAGCAGTCATCATGGAGAAATACGAGGATTATTGGGGCGGCGAGCCATACCTGGACCAAATTATCTACCGCATTGTCCCAGACCGACAATCCCTCATCACAGCAGTCCAGACCGGAGAGGTTGACTACATTACACTGGATCCCGCTGAAGTTGAACAGCTTAAAGATGCGAAAAACGTAACGATCTATCAGTATGAAGGCGATGGCGTTTATCACTTCCGGCTGAACACCAAGAAACCCCATCTCGCCGACAAACGCACCCGACAGGCATTGATGTACGCGCTGGATCGACAGGCGTACGTAGACACCATCATGCTCGGTTACGGACGTGTAGCCGATTCCACCTGGTCACCATACGTCACGGCATACAAACCACTGGAACAGGTTTATACCTATGACCCCGAAAAAGCCAAAGAACTTCTGGCGGAAGTGGGCTGGGTTCCCGGAGCGGATGGCATTCTCGTCGCAGAAAACGTTGAAGGCGTTGAGCCCGGCACAAAATTCACGCTCTACCTAGAGATAACCTCCCCGTCCAAGATGCAGCCTTCCCTGCTGGCACAAAGCTACTGGCAAGCGATTGGCATTGATGCACAACTGCGCCAACGCGATTCCAATGTGTTCATAGAAGCCAACTACGGTGTAACCGCCGAAGAACGCGATTACGATGCATACTGGACGATGATCGGGTCTGCCGGTCCGAACGGTGTTTCTTACAACTGGTTGATGGCGAACCCAACCGAAGACGACTCATTCATGGGGTACGTCAACGATGAGGTCAATGCATTCTTCAACCAGGCAAAGACCACAGCCGATCCGGAAACACGTGACGAATATCTGCACCAGGCAGCCAATATTGTCTGGGATGAACTTCCTTTCATCAATATTTTCTACTTTGAATCGTTGTACGCGATTAACAAACGTGTTCACTTTGAAGAAACCGCCATTGACCCCACCATGTGGGTTCAGTTTGTCGATTTCAGCAAAGTCTGGGTTGAAAAATAATCCAAACCATTCATTCTCGGTGGAAGGCATGCCTTCCACCGAGAACAATGAAAAGGATAAACCATGACACGTTATTTGATGCGCCGTCTCTTGCAGATGATCCCCTTGCTCTTTGTCATCTCACTGCTTTCGTTTATGATCGCTGCACTTGCTCCGGGTGATCCAGTTTATCAATATGTAAACCCCCGCAAACGCCCGCCAACACAAGAAGAACTGGATGCCATTCGACACCGTTATGGATTGGATCGCCCTGTTTACATTCGCTATTTCATCTGGTTGAAAGACATAGCGCAAGGTGATTGGGGGTATTCGATGATTACAAAAAACGAGGTCACCGATGAAGTGCTATCGCGTTTGCCGAATACTATTCTTCTGAGTGGTCTGGCGCTTGTGTTCGCCATCGTGGTCGCCATACCCCTTGGAGTGCTTTCCGCTGTAAAGCGGTATTCCATTATTGATTACGTAACTACTTTCATTGCCTTTGTGGGGATTTCCATACCGGGCTTTTGGTTCGCGTTGCTCATTGTGGCATTATTCTCCAACAAACTCGGGTGGCTCCCCAGTGTGGGTATGTCCAGCATCAGCGGTAATCTTGAAGGAATTGAAAAGACGATTGATGTCGCGAAACACCTGGTGTTACCGGTATTGGCGCTATCCTTCACAGAGATTGCCTATTGGATGCGTTACCAGAGAGCATCCCTCCTGGAAAACATGACGCAGGATTTTGTGCGAACTGCCCGTTCCAAAGGTCTAAAAGAAAGCACGGTCATCTGGCGGCACGCGTTTCGGAACTCGCTTCTGACCACCGTAACCCTGATTGGTCTTTCATTACCCTGGCTTGTCAACGGCTCTTACATCACAGAGAGTATTTTTGGCTGGCCCGGCATGGGCAGGCTTGGGATTACGTCGATTTTAGCCCGTGATTATCCGGTCGTCATGGCGGTCACCATGTTGTCTGCCCTGTTGGTGATTGGTGGAAACTTGCTCTCCGACATCATGTATGCGTTTGTCGACCCGCGTACCAGGCTCGAATAAATCAGGTGAAAAAATGGACAATAGTTCAGAAACCACTTTAGAAACGAAATTAGTCCAAACAAAGTACCCCAAAACACAGTGGGGAATTACCTGGTTTATGTTCAAACGGCACAAACCAGCCGTGATCAGCATGGTTCTCCTGTTTCTCCTGTTTTTGGTCGCAATATTTGCCGAAAAGCTGATGCCTTATGATCCGGTGAAATTGGACCCACTGTATGCGATGGGAAGACCACAGCCGCCCACCTCCGCACATTGGTTTGGGACAGATGACCTGGGCAGAGATTTGTTTTCAAGAGCCATCAGCGGGTCACGCATCTCCCTTTCGGTCGGCTTTGTATCGGTCGGCATTTCCACCCTCATCGGAATGATTCTTGGTTCACTGTCTGGTTTTTTTGGCGGTTGGATCGATAATCTTCTCATGAGAATCGCCGATGTCTTTCTCTCCCTTCCAACTTTTTACCTCATCATCACCGCCAATGCTTTATTTACACCCAGTATTTTCAACGTGATGATAGTGATCGGTATATTTGGCTGGATGGGCGTATCCCGGCTGCTGCGCAGTGAATTCATGCGCTTGAAAGCAACAGATTTCATCACCGCAGCGAGAGCAGTTGGCGTTCCGGGTTTGCGCATGGTGTTGAAGCATTTCATACCGAACGCCATTGCGCCTGTAATCGTCAGTGCCACCATGGGTATTCCATCTGCGATCTTGTTGGAATCAGCGCTGAGCTTCCTGGGGATGGGTGTTCCACCACCGGCAGCGTCATGGGGTTCCATGCTTCAAGATGCAAAATCATGGCTGCATTTCGCCTGGTGGATGTGGATGATTCCGGGTCTTTTGATTTCTATTACCGTGATCGCTTTCAACTTTGTGGGCGATGGTTTACGGGATGCCCTTGACCCGATTGAGCGCGGACGCGGTTAACCGGTTTACCAATGGTAATATTGGGATAACATCCATCAAGCAGTCCAATAACTCAACGAAGCTGTCTAAAAAGGCAGCCTCGTTGCTTGTTTTCCCGCAAAAGGTATTTGCTACCGTGTCAAAGCTTGGATCAGAGATCCTCGCAAGCGGTCTTGTTCTGCGAAACTTTTTTACGTGCTGAGGCTATCCCAAAAAACCGGGACAGCCTCTTTTTCTTTTCAATGTTGCCCGAAGACTGGGGTGATCCGTCATGCACGGCAATCAGCCCCCAGGCTGTGTCAAACGAAATTTAGATATGGATGGCGTGCCCTTCCGCATGATGCGCGGCTTCCATCAACGCCTCACTCAATGTAGGATGAGCATGCACATTGCGGCCGATCTCGGTTGTGGTCAGTGTGTTGGCTTGCGCCAATGTCAGCTCAGGCAAAAGCTCCGAGACGTCCGGTCCAATCAGATGAGCACCCAGCAGTTCGTTTGTTGAAGCATCGGATACCAGCTTTACAAAACCCACATTCTCACCCAAACCAAGCGCTTTTCCATTGGGTAGGAACGGGAAACGCCCAACCTTCACCTCTCGACCCGCTTTTTGTGCCTCTTGCTCACTTAACCCAAAAGATGCCACCTGAGGATGCGAATACACCGCTGCAGGCATCATCTCATAATCCAACGTATGTGTTTCCATACCGGCGATACTTTCCGCACAAACCACTGCCTGCGCAGAAGCCACATGCGCCAGCAGCAATTTTCCGGTCACATCACCGATTGCGTAGATACCAGGGACATTGGTCGCCATGTGTTCATCCACCTGGATGAAGCCGCGTGCATCCTTCTCCACGCCCAACGCTTCAAGACCGAGATTCTCGCTGTTGGGGCGAAAACCAATCGCAACCAGTGCCTGTTCTGCTTTGAGTACTTTCTCGTCCGTTCCGTTACTGATAATCACCTCTACCCCATCGGGATTTCGTTTGACCTCCAGGACGCGATAACCCGTGTGGAGGTTGATTTTTCTGCGTTTGAAGTTTTTCTCCAATTCAGCAGCAACTTCATCATCTTCCAAAGGTAAGATATGGGGCAGCATTTCAACCAGTTCAACCTGGCTCCCATACGCATTCCAGATTGTCGCAAATTCCACGCCAATCGCGCCAGCGCCAATAATCACCACGGATGCCGGCAGCTTTTCCTGCAGGATTGCTTCGGTGTAGCTAACAACCTGTTCACCATCCACCTCCCAACCGGGAGGCACCATCGAATGCGCTCCCGTAGCGATGACGATTTGTTGAGCAAAAAGTTGCTCAACCTCACCCTGCGCCCCGGTTACCTCAACCTGGTGAACACCTGCCAGGCGGGCTTTGCCCATGAACACCTGGATATTGTTCTTTCGCATGAGAGCGTTTACACCTTTGGTCAGCCGATCAGAGATCTTGCGGCTGCGCTTCACAGCCGCGCTGTAATCCAGTGATAAATTATCAAAGGAAAATCCAAATTCATCACCCCGCTCGCGCAATGTATGAGCGAGTTCAGCGTTTTTCAACAGAGCTTTTGTTGGGATACAACCCACGTTGAGACAAACACCTCCCAGCCATTGCTTATCTACAATCGCCGTTTTGAATCCCAGTTGTGCAGCACGAATTGCACACACGTATCCACCCGGACCTGCGCCGATCACGACAACATCAAATTTTGATTCTTCCATTTCATTTCCTTCTTTTGGATTCATTGCAAACAATTCCCCTGAGAAGAGAATTTGTTTGTCTAAAAATTTCACGCGAATCAGACTAACGCCGACGACATTATACTACTCAACATGCTAAAAATAACGTCCGTTGGAATGATCGTCCGCCAGTCTTTTTTCATCACTTGATTTGAGCTGAATGGGAAAGTGTAACCGGAAAACGGCACCGCCTTCTGGCGCTTCATGCACAGTAATTTGTGCCTGGTAATGTTGCGCAATACCAAGCACAATGGATAACCCCAACCCAGTCCCTTTACCCACTGGCTTGGTGGTGAAGAAGGGGTTGAAGATTTTTTCTCGAATCTCGGGCGGTACGCCCGGTCCGGTATCGCTCACCTCCAGAATGAGTTCCTCTTTCTCAGCATCATAAGAGGTCGCCAAACCAATTTTGCCCCCAACAGGCATGGCATCACGCGCATTCGAAATTAAATTGATTAGAATTTGAGTGATGTCATTGCGGTTGCATTTTAGAAATGGCAAATCTTCTTTCAGCATCAATATCACCTGAACATTCGACCAGACCCGGAGTTGGTTTTCCATCAAAACCAGCGTATCACGCACCAGTTCATTCAAATCATATTCATCTTCATCTTCGCGGTTATGCCTGGCATAGATATTCAAGGTGCGCACAATATCCGACATACGCCATGCACTGCGCGAGATATTTTCCAGGTAGCGTTTTAGCCGTTCAGGTTGTACTGTTTCGGGTGAAGCCACACCCCTCAGCAAACTATCCGCAGAGCCCGTAATGATCTGTAAAGGAGTATTCAATTCATGAGCAACTCCCGCAGCCAATGTGCCCAGGTCGGCGTATTTTTGCGACGAGCGCAACGCCTCCTCAGACCGCTTACGTTCAGTGATATCCAGCATCGAAATCAGCAGGTGTGGTTTGCTATCCAGGGTAATTGCATCCATGGAGAGCAAACCGTAAACTATTACGCCTGCACGGGTACGTACCTGCACTTCTGCGTCACGGAAACTACCTTTCTCGCGTACTTCTTGAAAAATGTCTTCATCCAGAACAGGTTCAAACAACAAAGCCAATTCACTCGATGTTTTACCAATCACCTCTTCCGGTGTAAAACCCAACGTTTCACAAAAAGCCTGGTTGACATCCACATAACGACCAAATCCAACATCAGTAACCGCCATTAAAACACCGCTGGCATGAAACGCCTTGGCAAACTTTTCTTCTGACCGTTTCAGTTCGGAGGTGCGCTCCTTAACCTGGCTTTTTAAATCACTCTGATACTGGCTCAACATACCAGTAAAAGCAGAAGAGATCAGGGTCAGGACCAGCCCCACCATCACCGAAGCCAGGATGTTATTCGACCGGTTCTCTAACCAAAATTGTTCACCGGGGTGTGTTACCATAACAAACGCTTTCCCAGCCATGAAAAGCGGGTATAAATTTGTGAACGCGGGTGATTGATGCAAAACTGTATGACGAGCGATTTCAAGATGATCTTCATCGGTTGAACTGGAAGCCAGCAGCAATGCGTCGTCCCCTGCTCTTAATTTATAAATCCCAATCGCAATCTGTTCATTTGAAAGGTGAGATTGCAGCAGAGTATGATCGATCAAATGCTGCATACGAAGGACTGCGGCAGTATATCCTTTCAAAGCTGATTGATCCACCGAACCAGAAAAGACCGGGTTTACCAGGAAAACACTTACCTGGCTATCGTGAACCTGTACTAAAGAATCAGATAAGCTGAAGGTGGGGAGACCTGTTTGAGAAGCTTCCTCTAACGCAGATAACCATACTTCATCGAAACCAAGGTCCAGCCCAATCGCTGCCCTGTTTTTCTCTAATGGCGAAACATAATACACAGGGTAATAAGCTGGTCGATCCCCCACAGCTACCTGGTTACCCTGCTCATCCAATTCATAAATCGAAAACCCCTCGATCCCTTGTTGGAGAGCATCTGCTTCTAATGCACTTTTCTCCTCTTTTGGCACATACGGAATCCATTCCCATGCTTGCACAATACCATCTCTAAGAAAAGATTGGGTGAAGTTTACAAACTCCTGTAAACTCACATATTCTGAGTTCACGAAAAAACTTTCCAAATTCTGCATACGTTCATTACAGATATCGCTCAATGTATCATTAATCAGGGTAGCTTGTGAATCCGAAAGCTGCCGGAATTTGCTGAGTTGAATTTGCTTTTGATTTTCAGCAGCGATAACTCCTCCTACCGCCGAATAAATGAGACCGGCGATGAACACAAGAAACGCCTCAATATAACGTAGTTTACTGAACCGTTCCGATCGTAACTGGCTTCGGTAAAAGAGCAACACATCGGCAACGAGCAGCAGATTCACATTCAACAAGATAAAAAGGATCACCAACAAACGCTCGCGCGCCAGCAACGCCCGCCAGGCGGTTTGCTCCATATCGATCCCAACAGCCATCAACACCTTTCCCGTCAGCGGATCAATGACGGAAGCCAAAGCACTGATAAATGTTCCATACTCGTCTGTCGTCGGTCCTTCAGTGAAGTCGATGCCATTTTCAAATATCTTCCAATCCTCTGGGGTCGCATTGAAATAAACCGTTCCAGGTGGTGATGCCCAAACGTCATCAGCAGGCAGGCTTTCCGGACCAAAAAGCATCTTGTCTTCTCTTACCACAAGCGTGTAAATGCTACGGTAACCCGAGGCTTGAGCGTAAGCCATGAGTTGAGCGCGTAAACGCTCGTAATTCGGATTGCCAATATCCGCGGAACTAAAAGTAAGCTGATGAACCGAATCGGGTTTTATGGTGCTGGCAATGGCTGCCGCATCTGCCAGCAATTTTTCTCGAGTATCAAGATCAATTTTCTCACTGCGGGAATTGACCAGCCACCAGCCAATAAAAAGGAAACCAGCAATCAACGCCGGGATCAACCAGCGCTGAAACCAGGTAATTCCCCCCGAAGCCTTGCGTCCCATGTAAGCAATAAAAGAAATGATAATCATTCCAATCAACAAGAGCAGAAAATACAAAGCCGCAATTGGCTCACCGCTCTCTTGAAAGAAAAGCTCATAATTGATTAAAGAGGCTGGAAAGAACTCTGCACGCGGTCCGGAAAGAAGCGCCAGTAAAACCAAACCAATTACAATCCAAAGGGTCAGCCTCATTGGGGGTTTGTTGGATGCATCAATTTCATTCTGCACAACCCAAGCCGAAATCAGCCCGCCTGGTAACGCAAATGCGTAGCGGCTGACCGCATCGAGTGTGTCTAACCCACCCAGGCTGGCAACTGCTGTGACCGCCAGAAATGGAAGATAAACCCAGAGACGCGGTGTTTTACCGCGCTGTGCTTTGATGCCCAGACGGGCGAACTCCAGGAGGGAGAGTCCAGCCAGTATTCTTAGTAAAACGCGTACCAGATGAAATGCCGGTGTATCCCCCAGACCTATCGCAGTCATATCCAGCCAGATTGAAAAAGCAAAAAGCAGCGAAAAACCCATAACCCAGCGCCATTTGAGGCGCGTCGCGCTGCGGCTGGTAAGTTCCCACACCATCACAGCCGATACCAGCAAAACAAACCCCAAGATAAAAGAAATATAATCTCGCTGTGACAGAAGCGATATATTCATATAACAGCCTCGCTTATTATCATATTTTACAATAAGCACGCTGCTTGAGGTCTATAAATAACATAAAATCGAGCAGAATTAGAAAAATAAAAAGAAAAGCAGTTTTGATTGGGTAACCTGTACAAACGTCATTCCTGGCGCAAAATCACTCACCCCATGTTTCCAGGCATTCAACCAGTTTGGAGAAGAAACGCTCCGCAAGACAGGCATTAATTACCCGGCGATCGTATGTCAGTGAAAGAAAAACAACCGGCTGAATCTCAATGCTTGTATCATGAACTTCCACCGGCTTGCGGTGCACTGCCCCAATTGCCAGAACCATATTCTGCAGTGGTTGTAAGCCAGGAAAAGCAATATGCGAGCCCTGTGCACCATGGTTAGCGATGGTAAAAATTCCCGCTTTAGGTGAAGATGGCTGTAAACTGCCGGCGCGCGTCCGCTCTGCCAACGCTCGCAGTATGCGCGCCAGCCCCGCCAGTGACAGGTTTTCCAGACCACGAAAAACCGGGATAACCGGCTTGTTGTTTCCCAGAAATACCAGGAAACCGATAGAAATTTCGTCATGCTGAAAGACGCCTTCCGGCGTCCAGGTGACCTGCACGGCAGGAAAAGACTTCAATGCCTCAATTGCCGCTTTCACAAAAAAGGCACTATACGTCAAGTGAAGGTCGTTTTCCATATTGCTCTGGCGATAGGCATCAACCCGTTGCAAATTCACTTCCCTAAACAATGAAGCACAGTATGGCTGCTCAGGTGCACCGGTCTCCTCGATTTCGCCGGTGGTGTTCACTTCAGCATGAATGCCTTCATCCTGAGATGAGCCGTTCAAATCGAGTTCTTCCTCGCTGATTGACAACCCTTTCTTTTCCTTCAGGTAAGCCAGCAAATCCCTGCGGGTCACGCGCTCTCCTTCTCCGCTACCCGGTACAAGCGAAAGGTCAACCGGATAGCGTTGCAACAATCGCGCAACCGCCGGTGAGATGAACCCGCGGTAATGCGGGGTGGGGGTTCGTATTTCCTCCGTCATAACCGGGCGTGTGTTTTCCTCCCAGTCCTCACCCGTTTCACCTACCCATGCAAGGACTGTCCCTGAGAGAAGTCGCTCGCCTTTTGCCACCAGGAGTTTGATGATTTGCCCCTCGGCAGTGGATGAAATGGTCTGTTTCTCGCCATTAATCTGCACCTCACAGATGGGTTCACCCTCTTGAACCGGGTCTCCTACGTGTTTCAACCAGTCAATCAATCTTCCATCAGTTGTTGCATCCATCATATCCGGCATCAGCACACGAGTGGGCATCCCTTCACCTCCAGGCTAAAAACGAGCGAGCGAACGGATCGCGTTCATAATTTTTTCACGATTGAGCATAAACCAGTCCTGCATCGCCGGGCTGAACGGAACCGCAGGAACATCCGGGCTTGCCAATCGTTTCACAGGCGCATCCAATGCAAGGAACGCCTGGTCGGCAACCCGTGCGGCAATCTCTGCGCCATATCCGCCAAATAAGTTGTCCTCATACACAATCAGAACTTTTCCAGTTTTTTGTACCGATTTTAAGATCGTTTCTTCATCCAATGGTTGTAAAGAGCAAAGGTCAATCACTTCTGCACAGATATCTTCGTCCAAAAGCGCTTCGGCAGCCTGCATCACCAGGTGATGCATCATGCCATAGCAAACCACACTCAAATCCGATCCCGGCATGGTGATACGTGCGCTTCCAATGGAGTGAATCTGCCCGTTTTGTTTGATCGAGGATTTCAATAAACGGTAACCTCGTTTGGGCTCCAGAAAAACGACCGGGTTGGGGTCCTGCACAGCAGCTTGCAGCAAACTGCACGCCATAGCCGGATCGGAGGGCACAACCACCTTCAAACCCGGCACATGCGTGAGGAAAGCTTCTATACTCTGGGAATGATACAGACCCCCTCCACCGCCTCCACCGTAAGGAACACGCAAGATCATCGGCACACGCCATGCCCCACCGCTGCGGTAATGGATGCGCGCTGCTTCATTAATGATCTGGTTGAATGCTGGGAAAATAAAATCAGCAAATTGAATTTCGCAGATGGGTAACAAACCATACAATGCCAACCCTACTCCCACGCCAACCAAAGCAGCGCCGGAGAGCGGTACATCCATCACCCGTTCCGGTCCATATTTTTCCAGCAGTCCCTCGGTAACCCGAAACACGCCGCCTTTAACCCCAATATCCATCCCCAACAAGACCGTTCTCTCATCCCTACCCAATGCATCATCCAGGGCAAGATTCAAGGCTTCCAGCATGGTCATTTCTTTTTCAGTCTGTAAAACCGCAGGCAGGGCAACCTGAGAATTACTCTGTTCCAGGTCAGCAAAAACCGGACCAGCCGCTTCTTCCGGTGCGGGGAGTGGGGCGCGTTCCGCATCGCGAACGGCTTCATCTACCACAGCTTTCACATCCTCTTCAATTTCCTCAACCTGAAGCTGCGTCAGTGTCCCTTCCTTTAACAAAGCGGTGCGGGTCACATACAAGGGGTCAGTCCGGCGGGCTTCCTCCACCTCATCGCGTGTCCGGTACATTCGGTCATCATCATCCGATGAATGCGGAGGGATGCGCTGCACCATCACCTCAATCAGGGAGGGTCCTTTGCCAATGCGGGCTTCTTCAAGTGCTTGCGCAACCATTTCATAAACAATAAAGGGGGTAATCCCATCCACTTTTTTACCCGGCAGACCCAAACCACTGGCTTTGGTTGCAGGTGGGCGCAACATTTGCTGTGCCTGGCGCGTGGACAACGCCAAGCCGTTGTTCTGAACCAAAAAGACCACTGGCAAATGATGCACAGCCGCCCAGTTGGCGGCTTCGTACCATTCGCCCATCGAAGTAGCTCCCTCTCCGCACGAAGCCAGCACTGCACCCTGGTCATGTCGGATTTGCATTCCCTGGGCAATACCCACTGCATGTAGCACTTGGGCGGCAGCCACCCCGGAAGTACTGATGACATGAGCAGATGGCATGCTCCAATTCCCCGGCATTTGGCGCCCCCCAGAATCCGACTCGCCGGCTTTGCCCATCAACATCAGGATAAAATCGCGCGGTTTCAAACCCAGTGACAGCAAAAGAGGCAGATCGCGGGCATAAGGAGCTACCCAATCTTCACCGCGCTTTAATGCAAAACCTGCACCCACTTGAACGGCTTCATGCCCGATAGCCGATATATGAAAAGTGATTTTATTCTGCCGGTGCAGCACCCAGGCACGCTCATCCAGTCGGCGCGACAGCAGCATGGTTCGATACATTTCACGTTTAAGTTCGGGGGTCAGTTCCATATTGTTAGTTTATCACAGCAGACTTTGTAAGAGTACAGAGAGAAAGCGATCATTCAGTCCTGAGAGACCCTTCGGCTATTGAGCCGGTTCGCGTTTGGCATCTAAAACCATACCTGCAATCTTCACCGTCAATTGCATATCCTCCCCTTCGGCAGAAAAAGCCAGTTCCATTTCATTTTCCAGGACGAAAAATTCATTCGTTGATTTGGGGTAAAGCAATACCTTTTCAAATAAGCCTTGCGCGGTAAGGCTCAATTGTGCACCTTCCCGTGAGACATCGACCTTTACAGGGATTTCGGACATCTGGTAACTTCCCGCATAGGTTTCCAGCAGGTCAACCGGCACATCCACGCACTGTTTTACAACGGGCAAGAACTCCATCCATCCATAGGCAGCCGCAACAGCTCGCACAACTTCACCGCACAGGTCACTTCCATTATCGCCATTGGTCATTACTGCCACGCCCTGACCGGTATGGATGAAACCAATCATCTCGCAGCGAAAACCAGCATTTGAGCCGCCATGAGAAAACCAGGCTGTGTCACCGCTGCCCCCTAACCTGGGACCCATTCCCCAACTGCCAATCTGTGGACGCAGCATTTCACGCGTCATATCGACGCCGAGCACTTTGTTGGAAACACCGCGATACGATTTTTGAACCTCAATCACATAACGGCACAAATCCGAGGCGGTCGTCCAGAGACCGGCTGCTGCCTGTTCCGGGTAAGTGTGCCAGCCCCCAGTGTAGGGTTCTCCATCGGATTGATGAGCTGTTGCCGCCAATGAAAGGCGCGCCTCCGGCAGGGGTTGTTCATAACCGCTGGAAACCATCCCAGCCGGAGACAGCACCAGGCGTTTCATCAGCACATCAAACGGCTCGCCAGCGGCTTCGGTAAGGAGCAATTGCGCCAGGGTAGTTCCTCCGCCAGAATAGCGCCACAAGGCGCCGGGGACTGTGTCCACCCGCACCGGTTCTGTATTCGCCGGAGGTGTACCATCCAATACCTGATAAATACTGGGTAACTCTTCGCCAGCGGCATATCCGGGAAAACCATGCACGGTTAAACCCGCGCTGTGTGAAAGCAGCCGCCGCAGCGTGACTTTCTCTTTACTCGTAAACTCGTTGTCAGGCAGCTTCCATGTGTTCAACAGCTCGTTAACATCACGGTCCAACTCCAGCGCCCCCTGCTGCGCCAAAGCCAGTGCAGCCAACGCAGAAACCGGCTTGCTGATCGAGGCGGCTTGAAAGAGAGTCTGTGTTGTGACAGGTCGATCGCTGTCTTTCTCCGTCACCCCATAACCGGCAGCCCATTCGATTTCGCCATGGTTGATCACCGCCAGGCTTAAACCAGGCACACGGTAATGTTTCATGCGCGATTCCAGGTTCAGCTTTTCTTCTGGGGTGCCCTCAATTTGCACTGCGTACCGCAATCCGTTCTCAATCTGATTGATCTTGCTCATGTTTTTACCTCCCAAATCATTGAGCCTGGCGTGAACTATGGCTTACCAGGTAAACGATGTTGATATATGCAAAATGCAGCGCTGCTGCGCTGCATCGCTTACGGTATTATAGTATGAAACAGAAAAATACGGGTCAAGCCAGGCGGGCATAACGGTTGTTATGCGGTAAAAGCAAGACCTTGACATCGTCGCCGGGTTTCAGCGCGTGAAAAGTCTGATCGTCAACCTCTTCTTTGATCTGACGTTTGCCATCTACCTGGTATGCAATGAAGAAACGGTACAGGCAGCCTTCTTCATTTCGCATTGCCTGCACCCAGCGGTCTGTCACCGTGGCAATCGCTTCGATCATTTGTTTTTCAATTCGCTTGGAGAAAATAAAGTTTCGGAAAGAGACCACATTCAGAAAACCCAAACCACCAACAAAAAGGATAAAAAGAGCTGTCTGTGTGGAATTGGACAGAACAACGTTCTCTAATTCAATCAGCGCATATACGACAAGAAATACCAGCAAAACGGTGAAATACAGCGAAAGCACCAGCATAAACAAACGATGATGCGAAGCTGCTCGAAAAGCATTACGGAGCATCGCTCGCCGCAATGACCTGGCGGGAATTCTAAAGAAACCGGTTTTTCCGGCGAGCAACCCATCTTCAGAACGATTTTCCTTCATCTTACCTCCAACCAAAATCACTAATTCATCCGTCTGTATTATACCGAAAAAATGATTTTTCTACTGTTAACTATCTGTAAATACTAGATTAACTGACCTTACGAAAACAACCGATTCCCACGCAAACCCATTTGCGGTTGGTACAGGTTTTCATCAGGCTGACATTTAAGCAGGTGATACATAACGCGAATTCGTTTAGAGGTCACTCTTTTCGTTTATGTATTCAGCGCTCTTTTTCATAGATTGCCATGCCAATCATCGCGAGCAGTTCAGGGATGTTGCGCACAGCATCACGGTCATATTCTTTGATTTCGTCGGGAAGCTCCTGGTATGGGATCAGATACGGGCTGACCTTGTTGTCTACATCCTTGTCCTCGCCATACACCCAACCGGAACGCTGTCGTTCACGCGCCCAATCTTCATGTTCTATCCTGGCAAGCGCTTCCACCACGTCATCAGGGAAAGTGGTGACCCTTTTACCCGGGTTGTCTTGCGGGCGCATTTCCCAGCCCATCCATTTCAATTTATCGGCAATACTGCGCGCCTGTCGCAAATTGGAGTATTTCATCGTATCGGGGAGATCGCTAAAAGATGGGTAAGCCAGCGGTTGATCGGGGTTTCGTTCTTGTTGTTTCTGGTTGTACATTTTATGGATGGAAATCGCCAACTTTTCCAGGTTATCCATTAGAGGGCGCGGCTCAACAACCTGTTCCTGGCTGGCAACACTCGCCATCCGCTTCTCCCCCTCCATCACTTCACAAGTTACAGAGAAGCCGTCTTTAAAAATGGCGTCCATTTCCAATAACATACGGAGGAGGTTTTCTTTTTCAGACGAAAACGATTCAGGCAGCGCACTTTGGCGGGTTATATAAGTGATATTCAACCGTTGATTTGTGACCATCAGCGATACCTTACTGGCATGGGTACGCTTCCTGTCTAATATGCCATAAGCTTCTCGGTTCCACTCCTGCAATTCATCACAGAGAATCAGCAAAAAGGCAATGGGATGCTCAAACGGTGAAAGACTGCCCTTGCTGAAGGGCGGTTTCATGATGGCATTCTTGTAATAGTTGTGCAGTAGAATGGCACTGGCGCTGTCTAAAACGGGGAAATAAAAATATTCCGGTTTATACCGGCAGCATTGGATGAGAAAGCCGTACCACTTTAAAACGATAATGGCACTGTAAAAACCGTGATCCACAAAACCGCTCTTTGCCATCTGGGTTACAAAACCATCCAGCGCGGATTTCACCCCTTTCAGATCAACATCCAGGGAAATATGCAGCTTGTGAGCAAGCAGGTCGATCGGTTTAAGGAGATCGACGTACACGCAGCTATCATATTTCTCGTAATAAGATTTTATGAATTCACGCTTGGGCAACACCTCAACAATCGAATTCAACTCCTCAAAGTTGTCAAATTCCAGGTGCGATCTCACCTTAGCCTCATCATCCACCTCAGTGGCAAATGCCATGAACTTGTTGATTTGCTTCCCGATGATTTCTACCGGGTAGCCGACATCGTGAAACAGAGAGGCAAGCCCCCAACGGTAGAAAAACTCCTCATGTTTTGTGCCATAAGAATAAGGATATTCCGCTTTATCCAGGTTAACCTGATCAAACGCAGCCCGGTAGTTTTCATTCTGGATATAGATACACAAACCGAGAAGAAACACATTCACCGAATGGACATAATGGTCGCGCTGTTTGTCAATTAAAGTGGAAGCATTCTCTTCATAGCTGCGCAGTACATCCAGCAAGTCGATAAAAGAATTCCCATCTTTTTGCATCGTAATTCGATAGCTGTCAAAAAATGAACGATACACAGCAAAAGCAGTTTCTTTGTTCTCGTTTTCCAGAAACTCAATAACAGACTGGCGCATGTAGACCTTGTAGGAATGCCCTCTTTCTACATCCTCAAAAACTTCCAATGCATCGAAAAACTGATTTGAGTACTTCCAAAAGTTATTCATATCACACCCGCTTTCGTCCTTTTGAACTGATGAAATCGCATAAAGGCATATCCAACCCAACAGGCAAGCTCGCTTAACCGGGTTTGAAGAAAAACGCCGTATCCGAGACACCGTTGCTCGTCCAGATTTTGCGCCAGCTTGCAGTCAATGCAGCGAAACGCTGCCAACGGGGACTGGCAGCCTGCTGATGAGCAGGGATTGAATTGGGGGCATTCGAGCTGCAGGGAAGGTACAGGTTAGCGTTATCAATCACCAGTACACCGCCCGGTTTTATTTTTGCCAGCACAGCCAATACACAGGCGTCCCGGTAAATGCCATCAACCAATGCGAAATCCAGGCTTTCATCACGCAGCGAATCCGCTGAACGCACATAGGCAGGCAGGTTTGTCTCGTCGATTTCCTCGCCTTCTTTTTCGTGCAGCACATAATCCACATTGTCCTTATGGCTTTCCTTCAACCATTCGCTGACACGCACATACCATTCGGGGTTGTGTTCAACACTGGTTAAATGTGCCACCTGGCTGGCAAACCACAAGGTGCTGCGCCCTGAACCGAACTCTATGCCCACATCGGTTGGCAGCAAAAACGTGGCAAGTATGCTGTTTGCTTCCTGTGTCAGCCAGGGCAAACCGGGGTTTTTCCTTCGGTAAGTTTTTTCCAGGGTACGGGAGTACAGATAACGGGGTGTCCAATGGCGAAAGGTACGCATGAATGTTTCTCTCTTCTCTATCAGTTTTTTCCATCCAGGTAATCATACCAGAACAGGCGGGCGGCAATGGCACGCCAGGGCTTCCAGTTTGCCGACATTTCCTCTAAAACGCGTTCATCTGGCAAGGCGGGCAGGCGCAAAGCATTCTGCACTGCCTTCGCCAGCGCCAGGTCACCGCGCGGAAAGACATCGGCGCGCAGCAGCACCATCAAAAGGTAGATATCCGCCGTCCAGCGCCCAATACCTTTTACCTGCATCAACTCAGTGCGCACCTGGTCACACTGCATTTCTTCCAGCGCTTCCAAGTCAAGGCTGCCCTCCAGAACCGCCCGCGCCAGGCAGCGACCATAACGCGTCTTCTGACGGCTGAAACCGATCCATTTGAGGGTATCATCATCCAGCCCGAGAAAGGCTTCCGGTGTCAGCAGCGAGACATATTCCACCAGTTTACGGAAAGCGGCAGCGGCTGATGCCAGCGATACCTGCTGCTCCAGGATGATATGGATTAATGTTGGAAAACCTGCCGGGCGATCCCACAGCGGTGGAGCGCCATATTGCTGAAAGATTCGCTCAAAGACCTCTTCCCGTTCACAAAGCTCCCGCAAGCCCTTTTGATACAAATCAGGCGTTAATTTCAACATACCTCAGCAGCTTTGTTCTGTCAGGCTCTTCAGGAAATGTTCGCCCATGCGTTTGAGCATATAGCGCACATCTTGTGGTTTACGGACCATGTGGCGCGAATCCGGCAGCAGCAGCAAATCGAATGGTTTGTCGGCAGCGATGAGGGCGTTAACCAGGCGCGCTGTATGGCGGAAATGCACATTCTCATCAATCAAGCCGTGGATCAGGAGCAAATCACCCTTTAGGTTTTTTACATACGGCATGACACTGCCGCGATGGTATCCCTCGGGGTTCAACTGCGGTGTGCTCATGTACCGTTCTGTATAATGCGTGTCATACCCGTCATAATGCGTTACCGGTGCACCAGCCGCTGCTGCTTTGAAAATGTCAGGCTCTTGCAACAGGCACATCAATGACATATAACCGCCATAACTCCAACCGAACACACCCACGCGCTGCGGGTCAGCCAAACCGCGCTCCACCAGGTAACGTATGCCATCCACCTGGTCCTGCACCTCTGCCTGCCCCATCCGATGACGGAGCACCCCTTCAAAAGCCAGACCACGCCGTGCACTACCGCAGTTATCCAGTCGGAAGACTAGAAAACCCAGACCGGCAAGATACTGCTCCTGCATGGATGCGGTGAGCTGCCAATGGTTCACCACGCGCTGAGCATGTGGACCGCCGTAAACACTGACAATCAATGGAAAAGGACCTTCGCCAAAAGACGCCGGTGGACGGAACAGCGCTCCGTAGAGCAAAACACCGTCGCGATTCTTCATTTCGATTAATTCTGGCTGCACCAGTTCCAGCTCATTCAGCCGGGGGTCCTGGCTGCTGTACAGCAGGTGAACCTGGCTACCATCCTGCACTGAATTAACACTCACCGACATTGGCTGCTCCAGGCTGGCAAAGACATCTATATATCTTTTCTTGTCTTTGTCCAGCACAACCTGGTGCATACCCTTTTCACGGCTGATGCGGTGTACCTCACCGCCCAGCAATGAGATCGTATAGAGATGACATTCACGCGGGTCATCGCGTGTACCCAGGAAGTATACCTGTCCGTTCTCTTCATCCACCCCACAAAGGGTATCCACCATCCATTCACCATCGGTCAACTGGCGCACCAAACCGGCTTGTACATCGTACACATAGAGGTGTTGGAAGCCACTTCGTTCTGATCCCCAAATATAACATTGGCTTTTACCCTCAAGGTTCATTTTGAGCGGCTTGAACAAATCATGCAGGTTGATCCAGATATCGCTGGTCTCGGTGAGTAGCAAGCTGCGTTTGCCCGTCAGCGGGTCGAATCGAACCAGCACCAGTTCACTTTGGGCGCGATTCTCCAACTGTGCAGCCAGGCTGCCGTCCGGAAGCCAGTCGACGCTCGCCAGGTATTCATATTCCTCCGTGCTGTAATCCATCCAGACCGGTTCACCACCAGAAGCCGGGATCACACCCAACCTCACGTGCGCGTTTTCGGCGCCGGCAAACGGAAAGCGATGGTCTTCCTGTGCGCTTTCACCCACCTCATCTTTGCCCTGATGCATGATGCGATAGACCGGGATATGCGTTTCATCCACCTCGGTGAATGCAATCATGCGACTATCCAGCGACCACCAAAAACCACGCAAGCGTCTCATTTCCTCCTGAGCGACATATTCAGCCAGTCCATGCGTTTTGCCGGTTCCTCGCGCTCCGTAGGTAAGCTGGCGTGCCTCGCCTCCTTCGACTGGCAGAATATAGATCTCTGCGTCCTGAACAAACGCCACAAAACGTCCATCAGGCGAAAAACGCGCATCCTGGGCTGGTTTCCCCTGGCAGGTGAACAGCTTGCGCAGGTCTTTCCCCGGCTGATCGAGGATGTACAGATCGCCCTGCAAGGGAACCAAAATCCGTCCCTGCTGCGGATCCCAGGCGTATTGGGTGATACCCACAGTAAGCTGGCGCATGCGTTCGCGCAGTAATTCTTCTTCGGTCGAAAGATGACCCTCCCGGGTACCTCCTCCAGGAGCTTCCGCCAGTAAACGTCGTTCCCCGGTTTTTATATCCAGTGCAAACAGGCTTTGCTTAAGGCTGCCTTCTGCACTGAACAGATAAGTCACCAAACTGCCATCCGGGCTGAATTGCAGTGAACCCGGAGCAGCCATACCTGGAGCCGGGCGCGCAGCAGCATCATCGACAGTTATATACCTCTTTTGAGAAGGTTTTTCACTGATTGAGTGACCCATGATTTTGCTATTCTCCCATTTTGTTTCAGAATTCTTCATTGCCTGGTTTCAGCAACCAGGGTTGCACTCCCAAAAAACCGCTATTTTCGCCGAACAATGGCATCGGTCATGCGCGCTACCCGAACCATAAATTCTACATCGTGCACACGGATTATATCGGCACCGCGTGCAATACCCACCGCCACGCTGGCAGCGGTTCCCTCAATACGCTGGTCGGGCGGCAAATCCAGTGTGTAACCGATAAAGGATTTTCGTGAGGAACCCAAGAGGACCGGGAAACCCAGGGCACGGATTTCACCCAACCGGTCAAGCAGTTCCAGGTTTTGCTCCACGGTCTTGCCAAAACCAATCCCGGGATCGAGGATGATGTTTTCATCACGCACCCCTGCACTGTGCGCCATGTTAACACTCACCATCAGTTCGCGCTTCACATCCTCAATCAAATTGTCATAATCCACGCCAACATAGCGCCCCCCAAGGCGCTGTTGTAAACTGACATCTGCAGGGCGGCTGCGGTTGTGCATTAAAACCAACGGAACGCCCAGGTCTCCAGCAAGATTCGCCATTTGTTCATCAGCGCGCAGACCCCAAACATCGTTAATCCAATCTGCTCCAGCTTTAAGTGCCACCTGCGCCACCGATGCTTTGTAGGTATCAATCGACAGGATCACATCGGGAAATTCAACTCTCAGAGACCGGATGACGTTCAATGTTCGAATGATCTCGTCATCGGCTGGAACAGCCTGCGCCCCAGGACGGGTGCTCTCAGCGCCGATATCCAGGATATCTGCGCCGCTTGAAACAAAACAATGCGCCTGCTGCATGACATCATCGAGATAGTTTTCTCCCCGCAGCAATCCATCTCCGGAGAAGCTGTCAGGGGTGATGTTCAGGATACCCATCACATAAGTTCGGCTGCCCCAGTTAAGAGGAAAACCTCTTTTTGCATCGCTTTTGCCGGTTGCAGACCACAATTTCACCCCGCTGGTATCAATTGCTCGCATCAATTCCTTCACACTTTGCCCGGTCCTGGGATGCAAGAAATCTCCTGCCAGTTCTGCCAGCGGGACGAGTACAAACGCGCGCTGTTCAAGCTGGGGGTGCGGGATGGACAGGTTTTCGCCCTCAAAAATTTCACCGCCGTAAAAGATAATGTCCACATCCATCACGCGCGGACCATATTTAAAAGTTGGAACCCGTCCTGCCTCTTTCTCCAGAGCTTTCAACGCGCGCAGTAAGTCCAATGGAGCTAAGTCCGTCTCAATTTCAACAATCTGGTTGAGGAAAGCAGGTTGGTCGGCATACCCCCACGGTTCTGTCTCATACACACTCGAAACACGACAAACGCGGATATTGGTATGGCTATCCAGCAACCGAATTGCGTTGTTAAGGTTTCCCTGCCGGTCGTTCAGGTTGCTGCCGGTAGAAAGATAGACTGTTTTCATTAAATTGTCCCTGCCTCCTGTAAAGCCCGGATCAGGTCTGCCAGCAAACCGTATGCGGTCGTTTCGGGACCGGGATCGCTCTCCACAATTCCCAAACCCGGTAAAACATCACTCTCAAACTGCACATAGGAACTGGTGCCATTGATTGCAAACAAAGGCGAATCTGGAGCAACGCGCTGCGGCGCCACCACGGCACATACTTTCCCGCCTTCGCGAAATGCCCGGCAGACCAGTTTCCAGCGTTCACCTGCTTTTGCTGCTTCAGCAATCATTTCAGGGTTCACGCCACGAATACCGGTTCGATCCACCATCTGCGGAGTCATGGGGGCATTCATCAGCACGGTCGCCAGCGCGGCGGTCTTCACTGCTGCATCCCAACCATCGATATCTTCGCTGGGATCCGTCTCGGCGATACCAATCGATTGCGCGTATGTCACCGCTTCTGCAAAGCTCTCGCCGGTCCCCATTCGCTCCAAGATGAGGTTGGTACAAGAATTGAGCACCCCGTGAAACCCTTCCAGTTCAACCAGCGGCAAAGGGTTTTGAAAGAGCGAAAAGATGGGCGCTCCATCCATCACAGTGGATTCAAATTTAAACTTCACTCCATGGCTGGCTGCCAATGCCATCAGCTCTGCATAAGCATGTACTACCGGTCCCTTATTTGCTGTAATCACATGCATGCCACGCTGCAAACCCGCTCGAATGTGATCGATGGCAGGCTGACCGTCCTCGTGGTTCACCGGTGAGTTTTCAAACAGCACATCTGCCGGGCAGCGTTGGATAAATTCCAGAACGGAGGTTGGCGCGGTTTCTCTGGACAGGGTGCTTAAATCATGCACAGACAGCAGCCTTTCGGCGTCCAATCCTTCCGGATCAATTGCCATTCCATGCCGGCTGGTTGCCACTCCGGTTACCCGGAAGTGCAGACCATACTGGGATTGCAGCAGCTCCTCTTTATGCTTTAGCAAGCGGATCAAAGCCTTACCTACATTTCCAAACCCAACCAGGGCAAAGGCAATATCGACCATATTCGCACTCCTCCGGTAAAAAGAGACTTCAGCAACAATTGTAACTTAGAACGGCATATTCGCCGGAAAAACTGCGGTTCTATTCAGAGGGGAGGAAAAGGAAACTGGCGTGTTTGCTCATCGGGGTAGGGAAATAACGGCTCACGCAGCAGGCGCTGCGTTCGCACGAACAGAGCCTGAATCTCTTCCGGCAGCAGTAATTCCATCAGTTTCCCTTGAAGCGTAAAGTCGGTTTGCAGCGCCTGGGAGAAATGTTCAAGGTCTTTCAGCAGCCCAGCGGGAATATCTTCACCTGCAAAATCCCAAAGAACGGTTCGCAGTTTCGCCTGTTGGTGAAAACAAAGCCCATGATCGATCAGCCAGATATGACCCTCTGCATCCTTGATGATGTGCCCGCCTTTGCGGTCAGCATTGTTCACCAATAAATCAAAAACTGCCGTGGGTCGCAACCGTGCGATATCTTCCTCGGAGAAATTGAAAAAATGATAATTGGGATCATGTTCGATAAAGACCTGGACAGAACCCGGACCAAAAGGGGCATCCAGCCGATACACCACCGGCGGGACAAGCTCCCACCCCAACGCCTCCGAAACCAGAAATGCTGCTACTTCTCTTTTTTCCAGGCTTCTATGCGGAAAGTCCCAAAGCGGACGTTCACCGCGTTCGGGTTTGTATACCGCGTGGATGGGTTTGGTTGGGGATTTAATGGAAACAAACAGGGTCGCATTGGAGCCTAAAACAAACTGACCCTGCAAAGACATCTCACCCTTTTGCAGATTTTCAAGCAGTTGTTCTTTGGCTAACGCGTCCACCGCAGCTCAACCAATAAATCGGTCAGGCATGTTTTCCGTTTTTCTTTGGGCAAAAATGACCGGCAGGATCAATGGGTTCACCACAATAAGGGCAAATGGGTCTTCCACGGCGGATGACCTCCATCCCCCAATGTGCCATTGCGTTGATTTGCGAGCGGGTGCAGTGGAGGCGCACTTCAGTGGCATCTTCAGGTGATTTTTCACCCACAACCGCCTCACGCACAATCAGTGCCACCAGGTCGCGATCAATGTCATACGAAAGACCCAGGTCCCCCGCCCTGAAGAGTGGATCGACCGGGGGTTGGATATGCATTTTATTCTCATCAAATTCAGGTGAAGCGATTTCAAGCAGAGGAAAACGCCGAGAAAGATCCTCCAGGAACTGCTGCACACCCAAAGACATGGATTCCACCTGGAATTTTTCGACAAGGAGCGTTATTGTGCGGCTACCCTTCCATGCCTGCAAATAGAAAACGCGTTTCCCCGGAGCGCCGATGGCATCCGTGGTGATATGGTCTACCGGATCGAGTTCAATCTCTTTTTCAGGCATAAACCCTGCTCTTTCCGTTCATCAGAACGCATACTGATGATACTTGCAATTAATGAACTGAAGCATTTACAAGCGCCTGGAAAAGCGCAAGCATCTTCGGCTGGTCAATCAATTCTTCTGGATGCCATTGGACACCCAGCGCAAAGGGGTGATCCTCCAACTCCAGACCTTCCACCAATCCATCCGGGGCGACTGCTACTGCCTTCAAGACCGGTGCCAGGTTGCGCACGCCTTGATGATGAAGGCTGTTGACCCAGCTTTCGCCCTCACCCAAGATCGTTGCCAACCGGCTACCCACCTCAACCTCCACGCTGTGCGAGAGCAGGTTGCGCGGCAGTCCAAAACAAGGATGATGCAGCGCATCTTCAAGCTGGTCGCTGATATGTGTGTAAAGGGAGCCCCCTAAAGCCACGTTAATCACTTCAAACCCGCGGCAGATGCCCAGGAAGGGTTTTTTCTCTTTAATCATCCATTTCACCAATGCAATTTCCATCTCATCGCGGACCAGATCCAGTTCGGTGATTTCGGGATGCATTGGAGCACCGTAATAAGCCGGGTTCACATCCACCCCACCGGTCAACAGCACGCCATCCAGGCGTGCCATCAGGTCATCCAACAATGCCGAAGTGACCCCCACGGGGATCAGTAAGGGGATGCCGCCTGCTTTCTCCACTGCGGTGATATAAGCCTGGTTAAGAGCTGCTTTTGGAAAAGTGGGGTCTTCATCCAGCCGGAAGGCTGTGACACCGATAACGGGTTTCGACATGAATCAACCTCTTTTATCTGTTTTGATCATCAGGGCAGTCTATGCCGCCCTGTCTTATTGATTTTCAAACCGGGAAAACATGCTTCCCATCGAATAAAAAAAGTATACCAGAATTGGCGCTCGCCTATGGTTGGGTATTCATGGCTGCTTTAATCAGGCGCTTGAACAATGCCTGGCTGGGTGCATGATCCGGAAGCAGTTCCGGATGCCATTGAACACCTAAAGCAAAAGGTCGTTCTACTGCTTCAATTCC
>CAYRRA010000003.1:0-1527 GCA_964426355.1 uncultured Anaerolineaceae bacterium | reverse complement strand
AAAGGGATGATCGGGGATTTCCACGCCTTCCACAAGACCATCTGGAGCAAATGCAACCGCTTTCAACCCATTCCCTAGCTTGCGAACGCCCTGATGATGCAAGCTGTTCACCTGGATTTCTTCAGCACCACTGATTTGCGCCAGAAGGCTTCCACTTTCCAGGCGGACACTGTGCGAGAGCAAATCGTATGGTAGACCGGGATAGCAGGTATGATGCAGCACTTCAGGATGCTGCCCTTTGAGTTCGGTGTACAATGCCCCACCGAAAGTAACATTGATAATCTGGAACCCGCGGCAAATACCCAGGATGGGTTTCTTCAACTCACAAGCCAGCCTTACCAGTTCCACATCGGTCTGATCACGCAGCTGGTCAATCCCCTTCACATTGGGGCTCAGCCTTCCACCGTAGATCACCGGATTAATGTCCGGTCCGCCGGTCATAATAATCCCCTGCAGCCTGTTGACAATCTGACGCAGTGTATCAGACGGCAAATCAACAGGGATCAAAACAGGTATCCCCCCCGCTTTCAAAACAGCGTTGAGATACGTTTGCGTCGTTCCCTGGATCGGGCGCCTGCCGATGGCATCGCGAAAACTAGAGACACCGATTACGGGTAAAGGCACAGCAACCTCCTGAAGAGAAATAGTTTCAGTAAACAACAAGACACAGCCCACGAATTGTTTCCGGGCTGCATCCTGTTATCGTAAAAAAGGAGATTATTAAGAAAACTTTTGTTTCAAGCGGGCTTTCTTACCGCGTAATTCACGCAGATAGAAAAGCCGTGCACGGCGTACCTGGCTGCTCCGCTCCACCACCACCTTATCGATGCGCGGTGAACGAGTGAGGAAGATACGTTCAACGCCAATACCGTTACTGGCAATGCGCCGTACCGTAAATGTAGAACTCACTCCATTATTGCGAACGTATAACACCGTTCCTTTAAATTCCTGGATGCGCTCCCGGTTACCTTCCGTGATCTTCACATGAACACTGACAATATCTCCGGGTTTCAAATCCGGGATATTTGGATTTACTGGAGCTTCAACAGCTTTCAACAGCTCACTCATCGTAGCAACCTCACCATTTGTTTCGAATATTTGATGCTTCACAGCATGAAATGCTGGTTATTTCGGAAACATCCGCACTAACGCGACGGCAGATTATAACACGTAGATCCCGTATGAGCAAGGCATTTCTAAATCCTGCATCCATTCTCAATATAAATTTGACAATATCTGTCCGCTTTAATCCACAATTTTTCACTGGAAATGGCTCGTGCCCTGTGCCAAAATCACCCAATTTCGCTTATGTTAGCCTCAATTCGGGGCAATCTTATCTAATTCCCACCCAGCACCCCTATAGGTAGAGCGGGCAGACTGGTCAATTTCATATACCGCTGAACCTGTAACATTTTTGTGGGCGGGCACAATCCTTGAAAAAAATTTATTCCAGTTCATCCTTCAATGCCGCAGCAATTTGCTCGGTGATACCCGGAAGCGCCATCAATTCGGCAATCTCTGCTTTGC
>CAYRRA010000002.1:57286-59265 GCA_964426355.1 uncultured Anaerolineaceae bacterium | reverse complement strand
GTATCTACATCGAGGATAATTTTCCTGGGCATGGATATCTCCTTGTCGTTTTTTATGTGTAAACCAGAATTTTACCTTTTTTATCAGTTTTGCGGGGAAAATAAAAACCCGGTGAAAAACGGGAAAGATCACAGGCATTTGTCAGAGCAATCATGCTAAACCGAAATCGCGAAGAAAAGGTCAGAAAGCGGATGAAATTTTCAAAGCTAAAAAAAGGCTCTCTGATCGCAGAGAGTCAAGTGTTTCTGAGCAGTTAACCTGAAATGATTGAGAGGGGGTACTACTACGATGCCATTTGTCGGGAAAGCAATGGGGCGACTCGATTCATGCGCCGCTCGCTGAGATGAATCATTTCAACAATGCTGCTCATCACCGTTTTAGCAATACTGCGCACCAACGGGCGATCTTCCACATTGCCAAAGAAAAATAACGGTTCGCCAACGGTCATGAAATAAGGTCCGCGTAAGTACCATGCGCTATAGTACCTCTTGCCGCGCCAGTTATAAAAAGACTTCCGTATAAGGTTTCTTTTTGGATGAATGCCAACCGGAATAACCGGAGCACCGCTGGACAGTGCCAGCCTGGCAACCCCTGTGTGTGCTTCTTTGACCCCGCCATCTGGAGCACTTAGTGCGCCTTCCGGAAAAATCACCACGGTTTTCCCCTTCCGTAACAATTCTACACCGCGATCAATCGCCTCCCGACCGTTTCCAGCATGTACGGGAATATGCCCCAATTTGTGCAAACAAAGACCGATCACAGGGAGTTGGAAGATTTGACCCGTGATGAGGATATGGGATTGGTCTTTTAACATGCCGGCTACCAGGAAGGGGTCAGAAGCAGTGGGATGATTGGCTGCGATAATTTTACCCCCTGTTGGCAATGGTGCTTTTTCTTCCACGTTTACTTTCAGCAGTAATCTTGTGTAAGCAGATAAACCGGACCTGGTAAGCTGATACAGGATTTTACTTGGAAGCACAAAAAGCATCCTTATTTTTGTACATTCAGAGCATGAACGGAATCATGCCTGTTATCACTGCGAACAGGCATGGTTTACGGGCTGATGAATGGAAGCAGATGTGGCAGCAACGGGTTCGTTCCTGGTTCTTTCAAACCGCCGCCATCGCAGCAGGAACAATCTCCAGTTCCGGAATGTTGAAAAGGTCGAGCGGTGACACCGCCAGACCTACGATGCTTGGACCGGTGTGCGCTCCCAAAATGGGTGCAACCGGCACCATGTCGTCAAACCAGCATTCGTATAACTGGGTTAGACGCTCGCGCAGCAGTTCAACGCCTTCCAGGTTATTCCCGTGCAGCAGTTGAACCCGCAGGGTGGTCCCCAGGGGAATTTTTTCAGTGACGATATCTACGATTTTTTGGACGGCGCGTTTGAACGTAATTTCCTGCCCCCAGGCATAATACTTGCCGTCGTCTTTTGCCACCCCGATGATGGGTTTGATTTTGAGCAGAGAAGCCATCAAGCCTTTCAGGTGGCTGATGCGCCCGCCGTGGATCAGGTATCTGAGATCGGTCAGCGTGAACATTCCTTCCGAGTACTGGCGGACCTTTTCTAAAAAGTTTACGATGTCGGTCATTTGCCAGCCGGCGCGTGCCGCTTTTGCCGCCGCTTCTACCTGCCAGCCTAGCGGGCAGGAAAGGGTCTTGGAATCGACGACGGTCACCTGAGCTTCTGGCACCATTTCGGCGCCCATCCTGGCTGATTGGACCGTGCCGCTTAACCCGGAGGAAATGTGAACTGATAAGATCTCCGGATCCTTTTTTGCCAGTTTGCTGTAAAGCTTTGCAAAATCACCTGGCGAGGGTTGCGATGTGGTGGGAAATGCGCCGGTATCCGATAACATTTGGTAAAAGCTCTGATAATCGATATCTTCGCCACCGATCAAGGTTTTCCCCTCCAATGTGAAATATCCAATCCCCTCACCTGCTCGCTTGATAGGTCTGCTCCCTGGTCAGTTACA
>CAYRRA010000002.1:51913-57186 GCA_964426355.1 uncultured Anaerolineaceae bacterium | reverse complement strand
AATATCCAATCCCCTCACCTGCTCGCTTGATAGGTCTGCTCCCTGGTCAGTTACAATTTGCATGGTTCCTCCGAGTTTTCTTTCTTTTCGATGGAAAGTGTCAGGCAGTAAGACTAACACCCAAAATCAAAAAGTTGATGTGCCAAAGGTCACATTTTTACAGCATGACCCCCCATCCCCTCAAGGATTGCTGGCAAAAACACCCATTACAAATGATCGCCGTTGATTTGAAAAAAAACAATATTAAACTATACGCAATACAGACTCCCCCACAAATCTTATACCAGCGTCTTGTCTTTCAAGCGCGGGTCAAGCGAATCGCGCAGAGCATCGCCGATCAGGTTGAGCCCCACAATGGTGATAAAAATTGCCAGACCTGGAAAGGTAATCATGTAGGGGTGACTGAAGATGTAATTCTTTGCCTCCCCCAGCATCATCCCCCACTCCGGCGTGGGCGGCTGTACGCCCAGACCGAGGAAACCCAGCCCTGCTGCGGTGGTAATGGCATACCCCAGGTTCATTGAAGCGTTCACAATGACCGGTGTGAGTGTGTTGGGAACCACGTGCTGCAAGATGACCAGCGGACTGGGCGCACCCAGCGCTCGTGCCGCCTGCACGTACTCACTGCTGCGCAGTACCAGTACCGAGCTGCGAACCAACCGGATGAATGAAGGTATTGCCAGGATACCGACTGAAAAGATGATATTGCGAACCCCCACGCCCATCAGCGCGACCAGGATCAGCGCCAGCAGAAAGCTGGGAAACGAAAGCAGGATATCCGCCAGGCGTTGAATGAGCATATCCAGCCAGCCGCCATAATAGCCGGAGATCGCGCCCAACGTGACCCCGATCAGCAGACCAAACCCTACCGCCAGGAAACCAATGGTCAGCGAAAGCCGTCCGCCGTACAGCAGCCGGGTGAACAGGTCTCGTCCCAGGTAATCGGTACCCAGCAGGTGTTCCGCACCGGGTTTTTGCAGCGCTTGTGAGAGATTCTGTTTCACCGGGTTATAAGGGGTGATTAACGGCGCAGCCAGGCTTAACACCAGCAGCAGACCGATCAGGATCAGTCCCAACGTGGCGGGCACATTGCGCCGGAAACGCCTCCATGCCAGCAGTATCGGCGATTCAATTTTTACCTTCAGTTGGAGGGGAGCTTCATCGTTCATGGGTTTCACCTGTATTGAATGCGCGGGTCGATCAGTCCATACAATAGATCCACTACAAAGTTCACCAGAATAAAGAGCGCGGCGAAAACAAAGACCAGCCCCTGCACCATGGGATAATCCCGCGAGAAGAGCGACTCGGTCAGCAAGCGTCCCAGACCGGGCCAGGCAAAGATGGTTTCGGTGAGAATGGATCCGCCCAGCAAATAGCCGAACTGCAACCCCACCACCGTGATGACCGGGATGAGGGCGTTGCGCAAGGCATGGCGGTAGATCACCAGGCGCTCTTTCAATCCCTTTGCCCGGGCGGTTACCAGGTAATCCTGCCCGAGCACATCCAGCATGGAGGCGCGCGTCATGCGCGTGATTAACGCCATCGAAAAGGACGCCAGCGTGATAGCAGGCAGGATGGCACTTTTTAGCCCGTACTGGTTGCCCGCGATAGGAAGCCATTTGAGCTTGACCCCAAAAATCACGATCAATTCCAGCCCCAGCCAGTAGACCGGCATAGCCACCCCGGCAAGTGTCAGAATGGATGCAATATTGTCAATCAGCGAGTTGCGATTGATGGCGGAGAGGATGCCCACCGGGATGCCGACCAGGCAGGAGATGAGGATGCTCAATAATGCCAGCTTGGCGGTTTCAGGCAGGCGGATCATGATTTCTTTGAAAACCGGCTGTTGGGTGCGCATCGATTTCCCCATGTCTCCGCGCAGCAGGTCTTTGATGTAATGGTAATACTGCACCGGCAGCGGCTTATCCAGGTTGAGTTGTTTGCGCAGCCGTTCCACATCTTCGTGGGTGGCGGTCTCACCGGCGAAGATGCGCGCCGGATCGCCAGGGATGATGCGCAGCATCAAGAAGATGACGGTGGCAATCACCAACAGGGTGAGCAGAGAGATAATGACACGACGTAACAGATAAGAGGACATATCAATCCGATGGTATCAAAAAGGTCAAGGGGAAGGAAAAATCCTTCCCCTTGTGAAAAAAACTCAAAATTTACTGTGCCGGCATGGCGGATGACGTATCGAATTTCTCGCTTGGCAGAACGGTGATGCCGGTAATTGCACTGGAATGAATCACCGGGTAGCCCTGCTGGTAAAGGAATATCCAGGGCGCATCCTCCCAGATCATCTGGTTTGCCTGGCAGTATAACTCAGCCGATTCTTCCGTGGTCACGGCGGCATCGGCTGCCTCGGCAAGTGCATTGACCTCGGGGTTGTTATAGTAACCGCGGTTGAAGAAGGTATCGGTGACCAGGATCGACATGGTATGCGAGCCATGCGGATACCCTCCTGCCCAACCGAGCATATACATATCGCGGTCGGCTTCTTCCGGTCCAACCAGGACCCAGCTCATGTAAGTTGCCCAGTCAGCGGTTTCAGGGATAGCGGTGATGCCCACCTCTGCAAGATAACCAGAGATAGCTTCAGCCACCTGAAAGTCCTGGGCATAGCGACCGGTGGGCGCAATGAATTTGATCGTAAACTTCGCCGGGACGCCGGCATCCGCCAGCAGTTCGCGGGCTTTGTCGGGATCGTAGGTGTATTGCGGTTCCGTCTTACAGAATCCAAAGAAACTCTCAGGCATTGGGGATACAACCGGAACGGCATTACCCAACAGGATGTTGTTGACGATGGCTTCCTTGTCGATGGCGTAGTTCAAAGCCTGGCGGATGCGTACATCGCTGAGATATTCTGACTGCATGTTGAGACCGATAAAGATGATGCGGGCTGTGTTGCCGCGAATTACGACGATATCCGGGTTGGCATCCAATGCGGGCAGGTCGGTAATGGGCGGCAGAACCGCCAGATCAACCTGACCGGATAGCAGCAGGCTTTCACGCGTGGCAGCTTCGGGAACAATCTGGAATTCGACCTCATCATAGTATGGTAGTGTACCCCAGTATGCCGGGTTTCGCTCCACCACCACGCGGCTGTCAGTCACATATTCTTTAAGCAGATAGGGTCCGGTACCGATGGGAGCGTTAGTGCCAATGGTCAGATAACTCTCTGAGTCTTCAGGTACACTGGCTGGTGAAATCATGCCGATGTTGGTGTTCGACAGCGCTGGCAGGATTTCGCTGGAGGGCTTCGCCAGGTACAGATTGACGGTAGTCTCATCTACTGCTTCAACGTTGACGATTTTGTTATACGGGTTCTTGGTATTTTGAAGCTGCTCATCCAGGAAACGTTCAATATTGTATTTAACCGCTTCAGCGTTAAAGGGTGTGCCGTCCGAAAAACTGACCCCTTCCTGCAGGTGCAGTGTATAGACGAGCCCATCTTCAGACGCCTCCCACGACTTTGCCAGCCCAGGCACGATATCGCCGTTCACATCCGCTTTGACCAGGGTTTCCACCATGTAATCCACCACATTGGCTACAGCAAACGAGCTGGTCAGGTGTGGGTCGAAGGAATCAATATTGGTTGCAATGGCAATGCGCAGCCGGGATGGTTCCACGCTGACTGCTTCTTCGGCGGGTGCTTCTCCAACCGGCTCCTCTTCCTGGGTGGGTTCTTTTGCTTCAACTGGCTCTTCTTTCGCCGGTTCTTCCTGTTCGGCGGGTTGTTCTGCTTGCGGCGTTTCGACCGCTCCAGGCTGGCAGGCACTCAATGCCAGCCCCAGAATCAGCAGCATGGTGATTATCAAGGTAGACCAGAATTTTTTGAACATTTCTCTCCTTTCCTCTTCGGATTTGCAATCCAAACCGAAACAATTCGGGGCATGAACCCCCAGAGACGTTCATGCGCCTGGTTTTGCTATGGTGCATATCGACTGGTCTCGTAGCGCAATCCGCTCTTCGCTAATCGTATATTCGGGCTAAATTTATGCTTTTTACCTCCTTTCTGTTTGCTGCCAGATATCGAATCCGTTTACGATAGAAGTTCAGCGGTGGTCATGCAGAGCAGCGCAACACCGCGCGGCATGGCGCGTTCATCTACGTTAAAACGCGGGTTATGATGCGGGTAACCGCCTTCTACAGCCGCCCCCAGGATCACCTGGCAGCCGGGAGCAGCGCTGAGGAAATCAGCCACATCATCGGACGGCGAAACACGATAGTCCATTTCAATATTTTCTGCACCAAAGATATCGGCTGCGAGCCGCCGTGTCAGCGCTGCCATTTGCGGATCATTGTAAGCAGCCGGGACGATTTTATCGATTTCCAGGCTGGCGGTTGCGCCATAAGCACGCGCCGTATGCTCGACAATTTCATTCATACGGCGGTGAACCCTTTCTTGAATGACGGGGTCGTAAGTGCGGATGGTACCTAACAACACAGCTTTCTCCGGGATGATGTTAAACGCTGTGCCAGCCTGAAAACTGCAAATGCTGATCAACGCTGATTCAAGCAGTCCAACGTTGCGGCTGGGGATGGTCTGGAAAGCGTTCACAATCTGCACCCCCGTGATCAATGGATCGATGGTTTGTTCGGGCAGTGCGCCGTGCCCGCCTTTTCCATGTATCTCCACGCGGAACGAATCGGCAGCAGCCAGGATTGGACCTTCACCAATCGCGATGGCGCCCGTCGGGCGGGTAGAGTCAATGTGGATCCCAAAGGCATAATTCGGGACGGGGTCTTGCAATACCCCATCTGCGATCATTGCGCGGGCACCCCCTGCGCCTTCTTCGGCGGGTTGGAAGATCAACTTTACCGTTCCGTTCAATTCCTGGCGGTGCTCTGCAAGCAGGCTGGCGACAGCCAAACCCATTGCCACGTGGGTGTCGTGCCCACAGGCGTGCATCACCCCAGCCACCTGGGAAGCGTAATCCACCTCGTTTTCTTCCTGGAGGGGCAGTGCGTCCATGTCGAAACGCAGCAGCACCACCGGCGATTCCTTGCGTCCTTTGATGATGCCAACCACGCCGGTTTTGCCGATACCGGTTTGTGTTTCGATTCCCAACGAACGCAGATGTTCAGCCACAACGCCGGCAGTGCGTACTTCTTGAAAGCGCAGTTCCGGGTTGCGGTGCAGGTCACGCCGCCATGCAATCATCTGGTCAATCATTTCGTTTGCTTCGGTAAGAAAATCAATCACAAGAGGCTCCTTAAGATAGTGAATCAAAAAGTGGGCGGGGTGATTGCCCAAACGGACAGCACGC
>CAYRRA010000002.1:0-51813 GCA_964426355.1 uncultured Anaerolineaceae bacterium | reverse complement strand
TTCCTGCCCTTCATGAGAAAAGGGAGAATCCTGTGTGGTTGAACCCGGTGCGGATTCGACCCAAACAAACTCCAGGTCATATCCCAGGTTTGGGGTGAGCAGTTCAAAGAGGAAGTTGGGATCGGGGACGTTAATGCGCTGCCGGTCGGTTTTGCGAATTACACAGCCTTTTCTTTGTGGATTTTTTTGTTCAAAAAGAATGCCAAGCTGAAAATTTAGCGCAGAAGCGAGGCGAGAAATAACGTTGAAGGATGGGTTGGCAATCCCTCGCTCAATCTGGCTGATCATCCCGGCACTGACGCCAGAAAGCCGCGCTAACTCATGCACGCTCATCCCCTGCATGATGCGCAGATGGTTGATTTTTTCACCCAGGTCGCTAATTTCGGTGAGAGGTTCATCTTGAACGGTTTCATCGCTACGGTTCATAAGGCGATCCTTTTGATTGTTTACCGAAAGCAAACCGTGTTCAATAAAATGAACAATTCGATTGTAGCATTTAATAAAGTGTTGGTCAATTAAGAAAAAAGACGAGTGGATAACCGCTGATTTTCACAGGTTAAATGCTGCACCTCTGGCAGCAAAAAAAGTGTAACCGCGGTTACACTTTTTATCAACAGTCTGGATATTTAGCGGCGGGTTTTGGGCATGGGTGGCAGCATCTCTTCCGGAAAAACCAGGTTCCAGTCATAACGCGGGCTTTGCGATGGCTCTTTAAAAATCGAAAGGTCAATCTTTTGTTCTTCCAGGTCTTTCAGGAAGCGGATCAATGCCAGGGTAACCAGTTGGCTGGCAGGCAGACGTTCCTTTTCTGCCAGCAGTTTAATGTGCTGGCGTAAGGCGGGCGGCAGGTCATACGTTACACGCTGTTCGCGCCGGGCTTCGATCTTGGCGCGCTCACGGTTGCGTTTGCGCCGTTCGCTACGCGTGAGCTGGGCATCGCTGTGTTTTTGCTCCATGTTTGAAAGCAAATCTGCCACAGCCGGGTCCAGCACGGGTTTACGGGTCAGGCGTTCATTGCTCATGGATCACCTCAATCGTTCTTTTTAGAATTTGCTGATAACCGCCCAGTCGGGAACGTCCGTTTGAATAACCGACCATCACCGCTGAGTTAGCGGTGTATTCCCACAGGGTTTTACCGTACGCGGTGGCTTCTCGGGTGCGCGTGTCCTGCGGGATGGGGGGCCAGACGCGCTGCCCAAAGGTTTTGACGATATCCTGAAATTGTACGAGCGTCTCACGCGTGGTGCGGTCGAAGAAAGTGGGTAGAATGCTGTATCCCTGAAATGGATACCCACGCCTTGTAACCTCGCCCATGGTGAGCAATATCTCTTTCACGCCATCCACTGCCATCGCATCCAGCCGGGTTGGAATGATGACCCAATCGCTGGCAACCAGCCCGTTGATGTGCAAGACATCCAGCGAAGGCGCCATATCCATCATCACCACGTCATAACCCGATTTATCCAACAGCTCAATCATCACGTTTTCACGAAAATCGGAAAGGGTGATGTGCCGTTTCACCTGTTCGGTGCGCTTATCACTGGGCAGGATGTCCAGGTTAGGTCTTACCGGTACAACGACCTTTTTCAAGGGTTCACCGTTTACCACGCAGCGGTACAGACCAGGAGATTTTTCAATGCCAAACGAAAAAGCAATATGTCCCTGCGGGTCGAGGTCGATTAGCAGAGTGCGGTAATCCTGCAGGGCGAGCCCTGCTGCAAGGGTAACCGCGGTGGTGGTTTTCCCAACCCCGCCTTTTTGATTGGCAAAGGAGATAACCTTCATGTGCCTCCATGCGAATAAAAATACAAATAAGAGTGCAGCGATGCTCTAACCGCAAATTCCGTGTGTACAAATTGTAACATGCTCTGAGTCTTAGGGTCGCCCCAATAATAAAACAAGGGTCGTCCCTGGTTTTATGTAGGGTCGCCTCATAGGGTCGCCTCTACAACGAATTCCAGGGTCGCCCCTAAAAACAAAAAACATGCTGATTTTTCCTGCATGGAGTGGATGGATGAGTGTTTATATGAGTCAGGTGAAAAGGGGCAAGATTTATACAAAAAAGTGTAACCATGGTTACACTTTTTTGGGGGTTAGCGCCGGTTGATGCGCGCTTGAATTAACAGCGAGAGCTCGTTGAACAGGTTTAGAAGGCTTTCCGATTCGCCGGATACCGCAATCTCGTCGGCGAGTTCGTCCAAAGCCTGTTCCCGGTTGATTTCATCCAGTCGGTAGAGTGTATTGGCAAACCGTCGCAAGCCGCTGGCGGCAATTAGTGCGGGGGGTTTGCGAGTAGGAGACGAAGACTGCGCTGGCTGGTTTTTCTCGTTGGACACGGGGCTATTCGAAAGCCCGGCAATATCATCGGAGGTTAGCTGGTTTTGGATGCTGAGCAGAAGCATTTTTTCCCATTTTTCCTCAGGTAAAGCCAGGACTTCACGCAGGACGCGTTCCGGCAGCCGATAGCGGTCTGCCATTTCCAGTAATGGGGTGGGGAACTGCAGAATGTTGAGCAACTGCACCATGCGCGGGCGGGTGAGCTGCATGACCGGCGTGATTTTTTCCCACAAACCAGCAGGCATACGCTGTGAGCGCGCCTGGCGGAAGTAATCAAATTCATCGTTCAGTTCTTCCGGTGTGCCAATTCCGATTTCGGACAGGATGAGCGAGGCAATTTCGCACGCCTGTCCCACAGCCGAAGGGGGCTCAGCGTGGCGATTTTCCAACACCTGTCGCTGGCGAGAAGGTTGGGCGATTACTTCAACCCGCAGCAATGGCTCGTCCTCCATGTGTTCTGAAACTGCACTCAGGCAAGCCGCCCAGAACCTTCGTTCACCGGTTTCGATCAGAAACAGATAACGCCCGTCGCTGGTGTTTACCCATGAACCGGTGATGGGCTTGATCTGTCCGTGGTCTTCAAAAGAGGAGCCCATAGATAACAATCGCTCGACCTCTCCCCGGTAAGCGCTGTCCTGGCGAGAAAGCGCAAGCCAGCGCACAGACGCCTGGTAACAATCGATTTCACCACTGAAGAAGGGCTCGCGGATACCGGTCGGTAAAAGCCGGCGCGGCTGAAAGCGGTCGGGGATCATCTGGCTGGGTTTAAGCCGTTCAATGCGTTCCACTGTGGGCGGCTGAACTTGCGCAAGCGGTGGCGATATCTGAGTGCCGTTGTCGGCGGCTGTGTTCAGGTTTTCTTCCGGCAAAGGGTTTGCGTGGGGAAAATCATCGAATGCACTATGCCGTTTACGTTTGGAAGCAGCAGGGGACATAACTCAGCCTTTCTTGTTTTTATGGTTGCTTTGTAGAAGGTGCCAGGTTTGCGAAAGCACATCTTCCACAAGCTGACCGTATTCCTGAGTGGCACGCGAGCTGGAAGCAAGCTGCCCTGCGAGCCGCTGCCGGGGTGGGCGGTAAGTAAACACATCCATGTGCGCCGAGTGAGAATACGCCAGGTCAGCGGATTTGTGGATGGGAGAATAGACTTTTTCGGGGTAGCGTTGCTGTAGTTCCGTCAGGATTTCCTGGGTTTCGCTGCGTTGTTCGTCGCACAGCGTGGGAAGATACCCCAGGATGCTGAGATGTGGGCTGAAGTGCTGTCTGACTTCATCAATCGTGTGTTGAAGCTCGCGCAATCCGGATACGCCCAGGTAACTGGATTCGACCGGAATGAGCACGTGCGTTGCAGCAACCAGTCCGTTAATTAACAGGTCGCCGGTAGCCGGAGGTGTGTCAATGATTATGTAAGCAAAGTGGGATTGGATTGGCTCCAATGCGCGTCGCAGGCGGTTTTCGTTCGCCATTAAAGTGGGCATGATGCGGGCAGCCTCTACCATAGCAGTGCGGTTGCCCGGCAGAAAATACAGGTTCGGGTGATGCATCCCGCGGCGCAGCAGCGGTTGTATGGATGGCGGAGGGCTTTCTACCAGCAAAGCAGCCAATGATTGATTCGCCGGTGCATCGTGGCTGTTGTAGGCGGTCGCCAGCAAGGCGTGCCCTTGCGGGTCTAAATCTACCAGTAAAACCCTGCCCGCGGGCTGCAGCTCCGAAAGCCGAAGTGATAGACCAGCAGCCAGGTTCACGCCAGTAGTGGTTTTTCCGACGCCTCCTTTTTCATTTGCTATCGTAATCACAACAGCCATATTTCGCCTCAGTTTTTGTAATTTTGGGAAATTTCATGCATCAAGGTACCCTCACCTGTGCCAATCTTAGCATAATTCGGCTTTTAAATCAATAAATTACGCTAACTTTTAACAGTTGATAGTATAATTAGCTTAATTAAATTGCATTTAACTCCTTTTAGCGCGATAATTTTCTTGTCGTGGAGGAAAATGACTATGTTGGATACATTGAGTGATAAAGACTGGCGATTGGTGCATCTTGAACGTCTCGGATTGACAGAAGACCCATTCAAGCTTTCAGCCGATCCTCGTTATTTGTATCTTGGTCCGGAACACCTGGCAGTTTATCGCCAGGCACAAGGGGTGATCACCCGCAGGCGCGGATTGGCGATGATTACCGGCGGCATGGGAATGGGGAAAAGTTCTCTTGCCCGGCGGTTATATGATGTCTATGCCGATGATAGCTCCATTCGAATTTGTTATATTCACACGGCTGCATTTAAGTCGGCGATGGATGCTGCCAGGCAGATTTCCAAAGCACTGGATGTTCCTCCACAGCGTAGTTTTCAACGCCAAATGGATGGTCTCGAACAGGTGATGGCTGATTCATTCACCGCCGGGAAAAACGTTGTCGTACTGTTGGATGATGCTCAATTGATGGACCACGAGGCGCTTGAAGTGATCCAGCGTCTTTATAATTTTGATTATGATGCAAAAGTCGTACAGGTTCTGGCTTTTGGGCAAAGCGAGATGCGCCCGCTGTTTGAAGCCAATAAAGCCGTGAATGCCCGCGTCTTTGTGCGTCTTTCGCTCCCTCCTCTAACGCTTTCAAGCGCTTTGCAGATGGTCTTGTTCCGTTTGACGGTTGCCGGGCGTACGGAGCCCTTGATTGATGACGATGCTTTTGAACTGTTGTATGAGCATTCGCAAGGGATTCCGCGTGAGATTATCCGGTTATGCGCTCTGGCTACTGATTTTCTGCTGCAAAGTGATGAAAGCACCATCACGATCGATATCATTCGCGAGGTAATGCAAGGATGACAGAGTCTCCAAGTAATAAACCTGCATGGGTACAGTTATATGAAGCACGCCGGGCTGTGGGGAATGTGACAACGCGCTCCCCAGGTCGCCCACCTGCGCCGATCCCGCGCCGCAAAGTGGGATTAACCTTATCGCAAGGCGAGATCACTGAAATCGAAAACTGGCAAGAGCGTTTCAGTCATCTGTTAGGGCGGAAAGTTTCTATGGGGGAGACGGTCGGTATTCTAACACGCATTTGCACAGCACGCCTTGGTACTATGTCAGCCAGTGGCACAACCTCTTCATTAGATGAAATTGTCGAGAAGATGATCGGCTAAATCTGCATTATTGTTATTATTTGTTGAGTTACCAGCACATTTATAACTGAACATCGTCGTCGAAGGTGTAGCTGTATCAAAAGGGATAAATGCAATCCCTTTCGGGTGTATTGGAGACTGTTCTGCTATGGCGTCAATCTGTATCCGCATTCATGGGTCCGTTTTCGATTACTTTTCACTTGATGTTTTAACGTTAGAACATTTTTATCACGAAGTGTTTTAACGTTTAGAAACTTGTAAGAATGGATGGTTTTAACATATTCAAACCTTAAAAAAAGGTCATCGGTGCAAAAGAACACGTTTTTTTTGAGAAAATGCACACAGACAGGAGAACATCGGTTCGCCACCACCAGATATACACCCCACAAAAACATTATTTCTTCCAATAATAACGATATTAATTGGAAGAAAAAACCTTTTTCGGGTCACAGGAACGCCCGACAGCTTCTTAAGGTGACAGAGAGTTTCTGGGAGGTTTTTCTTTACGAATGACAGAGTTAACGAAAGTATTTATACCACAGCAAGAGCGCAGTATTCTCTTCCGAGGAAGGGAAATTGCAACCGCAGATCTAAAGGATGGCAAAGGATACGTCTCCATCCGATCCTTTTGCGATGCCTTTGGGTTGGATCAACGCGCTCAACGCAGAAGGTTGCAGCGAAAGAAGAGTTTCTTCGAGCCTTTTACCGCCACCATTTTACTGACCACGCCTGGCGGACCGCAGCCCACGCTTTGCCTGGATGCGTTTGCTTTCCCATCGTTTCTGGTCGGGATCGATTTGGACCGCATCCAGAACGACGAAGCCCGCGAGATACTGGAAACCTTCCAGATGGAGAGCGCATCTGTTTTGGCGGAACACTTCGGCATCAGCGAGCGCGGTGAGATTAATTTCCTGCGCGCATCTATCAGCCGGATGGTGGTGGAACAAGAGGTGTTTGAGGAAACCATCTCAAAAAAAGTCGAAGAGGAGCTGGCTATCATTCGCCAGGCGCATGAAGAGAAGGTCAATGAGATTCGTGAGGCGTTTGGCAATTTACGCCAACAGGTGAAGCGCATCGACGCTATAGCGGGTCCTAAAGCGCGCCTTACCCCCGAACAACTCGGTCAGCTCCGCGTCACCGTATCTACCCTGGGCAGCCTGCTTCAGGAGCAGGGTGTCCCCAAGCCGTTCCCTGGAATATACATGGATATTACCCGTCTCAGCGGTGTCAGCCGCTCGGAAGATATTCACCAGGAAGATTTTTCGGATATCATCGACTTCCTTGAAAACCAGATTAGGATTTTAACGAAGAAGAAAGACAAAGAAGGGTAACCTTCACAAACTGGTCTGCGCATGGACAAAACGGTTCAGACACAACAACCTGACATGGAAAAAATTGATTTCCGTAGAGCCTGGGAAATGGTCTCCGGTCAGTTGCGTCTGGACATGTCGCGCTCCATGTATGAAACCTATATCCAACCGTTGCGGGCATTGGGATACGAGGACGGGGTTTTCACCCTGGAAACCTACAATCCATATACCCGTGACTGGGTGGAAAGTCGTTTTAAGAACCTGATCACGCGCCAGCTTGAGGGACATTTCAATGATGAGGTCACGCTTCAGGTGAAGATTGCCGATGACCTCAAGGATCGTGCCCAGAAACCGCTGTTTGTGGAAATAGCGGAGATCGAACCGGATGAGACCCGCAAAGAGGATGCCTCCCTGAATGGAAAATCGAACGGTGGGCAGCCGGGCAGCCCGCGCAAACTGGCTTTACAGCGTGCGTATGGCAGCCAGCGTGCCGCGGTTATTCAGCCGGAACGCTCCTTGATGGTAACGCAGTATTTTTTCAGCAACTGGCTTCCATTGATTGGACACTCTGCCTTTGCGGTGATCCTGGCTGCGCGCACGATGTGTTATTGGAACCCCCTCAGCGGCGAACTGCGTAACGAGATTGAGACTGAGATGGGTGACCTGGCGGAGCGGGCAGCCGTCAGCGTGCGCACGGTCAAAACGGTGCTTAACGATGAACTGGTACGCAAATATTTCCTGCGTTACCGCACCCGCAGGGTGATGACACCCAATGGCGTCCGTACTGCCGGCATTCAATTGTACGTGCGCATGGATGACCCTTTGACACCGGAAGACCAGGGTAAATACACCTTGCCCGAAGATGAATTTTGGTACTCACCGGATTATGGTGATTCTGAAGACTTGGAAGTAGACTGACCGTCGATTGAGAACGAGGTGGAAAAATTGAATGCAAGAGAAAAATCTATTTTAACCAGGTCGATTGAATGTGATGATTCAGTGCTTGTCCTGGTAGATGTACAGGACAGTTTTCTGGAAAAGTTGTCTGCTCTGGAGAGCCGTTTGTTGGTTAGCCGTGTGAGCTGGCTGGTACAGATCGCAAATGTTTTGGGTATCCCCGTAATTGCTACTGCGGAAGATATTCCCAATATGGGCGGGGTCACACAGAATGTTGCCGATCACTTCCTGCCCGGTACACCGGTTCATAACAAGATGGTTTTTGACCTGGCAGCGAACCCTGAAATTTTTCAGGTCGTTCAGCAAACCAACAGGAAGACCGTTGTTCTGACTGGATTAGAAACAGATGTGTGCATTGCCCAATCCGCTTTGGGTCTTTTGGCAAGAGGGTATCAGGTTGCAATCGTAGAGGATGCAACGAACAGCCCTGGTGCAGCACATGAATATGGTTTACAGCGCATGCGGTCTGCCGGCGTATTGGTAAGCAATGTGAAAAGCCTGTATTACGAGTGGATCAGGACAGTGAAGCGTTCGGAGGAATTTAGTAATTTATTCCGTCAGCAGATTGGCTTTCCCGAAGGGGTTACTTTGTAATATAAAAAAACCGGGTAAGAGGATGAAAATTTAAACCCTCTTACCCGGTTATCCACTCGATCACCGTTCACAAAGCCTGACCCCCTTTTTCCTTCATGAACGCGCAGGTAATCGAAAGTTTTCCTGGTCAGTTGCGAAACTCATAAAACACTAGAACAAACTGCGTAGCAGCAGCATAAAGCCAAAAAGGATCAGCGGTACACCGACGATAGCTCCTACCACAGTAAGGCTTACAACCACGCCAACGATCATCAACACAAGCCCGAGAATAGCGCCAACCAGTCTGCCGGTGAGTGCGATGATGCCAATTACCAGTTTCCAGATAGCCCAAAACGGCAACAGAAACCACGGAACACGCCTGGAATTTTCACTCATGCTTACACCTCCAATAGGATATACGCTCAATGCTCATAAAAGTTGCAAAAAAAGGGAGCTATCCACGAAAAACAAAGGGATGTTTCCACATATCATTACAAATCACACATTTCGATATTCCACTTTTTCAGAGTAAAATTACCCACATGATTCGACAAATCCCGGTTTCCTGCAGTAGAGACTGCTCCGGCGGCTGCCCGCTGCTGGCGCATGTGGAAGACGGTGTGCTGCAGCGCGTCACACCAAATACCAATGTGGAAGCGAACACACTGCTCAGCCAGAGCGGCTGCGTAAATGGTTTCAATGTGGCGCGCATGATTTACCACCCCGACCGCATTCTGCACCCTTTAATTCGCAACGGCGCGCGCGGCAGTGGGCAATTCCGTGAAACGGACTGGGATGAAGCCCTCGACCTGGTTGCGGAGCGGCTAGGTTCTCTAAAAGGGCGTTACGGTCCTCAATCGGTGTTTAACATGGTGGGTACGGGATCGGTGGCGGGGGCTTTGCATAATACGTATGCGCTTCCGATGCGTTTTTTTGCACTGTTCGACGGCTGCACACAGTTTCATGGCAGCTACAGCGCCGGCGCGCATAATTTTTCCGTGCCCTACGTGTTGGGGGAAAGGCATCGCAGCGGAATCGATCCCGCTACTGTGCAATATGCAGGATTAATCATCCTCTGGGGTGCAAATGTGATGGATACTCACCTGGGCAGCGAGATGGGTCCGCGCCTGCGGGAAGCCTCCCGCCAGGGGACACCTATCATCGTCATCGACCCACGCCGCACACGCACGGTTGATGCCCTTAAAGCCGAGTGGATACCTTGCCGTCCGGGCACGGATACGGCTTTGATGCAGGCGGTCTTACATGTCCTCTTGAGTGTAAATTGGGTGGATTGGGACTTTGTCCATCGTTATAGCGTTGGTTTTGATTTGCTGGCAGACCATGTGCTGGGGCGGCAGGATGGCATTATCCGCTGTCCAGCCTGGGCGGAAACCATCTGCGGAACACCCGCAGACACTATTGTGAACCTGGCGCGACGTTATGGGCAGACAAAGCCCACCATGTTGATACCGGGTTACTCCATACAGCGCACTTTTAACGGCGAAGAAACCTTTCGGATGACAATCGCATTGCAGACAGCGACCGGCAACCTGGGCAAACTGGGTGGTTCCAGTGGAGACCTTACCAACCGGTTACCCAAACCACGGGTTGGAGGGTTACCCGTTCCGTCTACCACGCCTCAACCTTCCATACCCATCCTTGTCTACCCGGATGCTGTGCTGGAGGGGAAAGCGGGTGGCTATCCCTCGGATATCAAAGCGATTTATTCCACCGGAAGCAATTACCTCAACCAGGGTAGTGATCTGAACAAGAATATCCGAGCTTTTGAATCGGTGGAATTCTCTGTTTGCCATGACCTTTTCCTCACACCCACCGCGCGATATTGCGATGTGGTGCTGCCCATCACGTTATTTGTTGAACGCAACGATATTGTCAGCCCGGATACAGGCAATTATGTCCTGTTCTCCAACAAAGCAGTAGACCCACCTGGAGAGGCGCGCAACGATTACGATATCTTCTGTGCGCTGGCTGACCGGTTGGGTTTTGGACAGGCTTTCAGCGAAGGAAAGAGCGAAGAGGATTGGCTGCGTAGTTTTGTACAGGGATCGGATGTGCCGGATTATGATACGTTTAAACAGACAGGCATTTACCTGGGTGCTGACCAACTGCGTGTGGGTATGTCTGATTTTATCGCCGACCCGCAGGCGCACCCGCTTTTGACGCCGTCAGGGAAAATCGAAATTGCCTCACAGCGTTATCATGAAGTCACCGGTTTACCGGCTGTCCCCGCTTTTTATGGTTCGCCGAGGCAGCCTGAATTTCCGCTGTTGTTGATTACCCCAAAATCGAAATTCCGCATTCACTCGCAAGGCAGCAATGTTGCCTGGTTACGGGAGCGGGAAGAGCAGGCATTGTGGATAAACCCGCAGGATGCAGTGCTGCGCGGTATAACAGCGGGTTCTGAAGTTGAAATCTATAACCAGCAGGGTTGTGTTCGCACCCGGGTGAATATCACGGATGAGATGATGCCCGGTGTGGTGTGCCTTATGGAAGGCGTCTGGGCAGAACTGGACGGAAGCGGTACAGAGCTTGCCGGCTCTGCGAATATGCTTTCTTCTACGAGTGGCACGCCAGCCAGTCGGAGCAGTACCACGCACGACATCCCGGTACAGGTACGAGCCTTACCGGTGAAAAGCTGAGACCGCGAGTCTGAACACAATAAAAAAGAGCGGTTTTGCCGCTCATTTTTTGTCTGAAAAAGGGAGATTTATTTGCCCTGATTATTTTTCATACAATGAGAAATGATCAAATTTAACCAGCGAACCGCCAATCTCACCCGATTCCACCAGCAAACCAACGTCACCGTACGTCAGGGTTGCATCTTTTGCCTGTGCCAGCAGTTCGCCATCCAGCTTGAGAGAAAGCTGATCACCAACACATTCAATGGTCATCCGCCGCCACCGGTTTTCGATCAGACGGCTGTCGTATGTCCATGTTGCCAGCGTGGTGTATTCATCTTGATAACGCAGCCAGATGGTATAGTACCCATCCTCGCTGAATTCAAATCCGTAAAAGTCACCCTCTCCCTGGTAGCGGCATAATGCTCCATAAGCGGTTGTACCGGTGCCGCGTTCAATATAGGTATCAATGCCAAGCTGAATGTCGGTAAGCGAGTAGCCCAGGTACATCCATGTTAACCAGTTCGGCTGGCGACCCTCAACCAGATATTCTCCGTTTTCATACCAGAACGCGCGGTCTTCGCTTTCTCCCTCGTAAAAACCACTCTCCGGGTCAGAGAAATCATCTTCCCAGACCAACTGCCAGGCAGGAGTGGCTTGAACTTGTTCAGGTTGTGTTGTGCTGGTTGGTGGGATGGTGGTTGCAGAAGGAGCCGGTGTAAGGGTTGGTTCAGCTTGCTGCCCGACTGTTGGTTCAACAATCAGGACGCGCAGTTCGCTGATAGCCGTACGCGTTCCCACCCCAATCCGCCATTCTCCTGTGATATCTGCGGTTTGCTTGGGCTGAAAACGGAAGCGAACATCGGTACTGTTGCCGGGTGCAATAGGCAGTTCGAATTGATAACCGGTTGTGTTGGTGGAATTGTAAACAATGCTGTCGCGCGAGAGCGGGGTGGTGCTGATGAGGGTGGCAATATCCAGCATGACCTGCGGTACCTGGATCTCGGAGACCTTGATTTCTTTATTCCCTTCATTGTACAGGTTAATGATCACTTCAAATTCACGCCCCATTTCCACCTTTTGAGGAACAGACATCGAGACGACCAATCCCTCCGGTGGTGGTCCGAACAGGGCAATCAGTGCACCAAAACCACCGGTCACCAGCAGGATGATGATACATGCCATGGCAATCACGGCTACACCGCAAGTGATCCACATTTTTGAAGAGCGTTTACCCGGTTGCGCGGCGGGTGTCGCTGAAACAGCAGATGGTTGTGATCCCCAGGTTTCGGGCTGCTGGGCTACCGGCAATTGGGTGATTGGCTTCTGCGGCGGTAGGGTTTGGGGATGTGCTGGTTGACTGAGCACGGTTTGTGCTTGAAGGGTATCGGAAGGCTTGAGAAGAGTTTCTTCTGCATCACTGCTTTCGATGAGCCCTTGTAATGCTTTGGCGAAACCTGCCATGTCTTGATAGCGTTCTTCGGGTTTCTTGGCTAGCGCTTTGAACAACACTCGCTCAACGAAATCGGGTATTTCCGGTGCGTATTGATGAGGAGATGGCAGCGGGTCTGAAATTTGCTTGTACATCACTGCCATGGGGGTATCCGCCCGGTAAGGTTTCTGCCCGGTCACCATTTCATAAAAGACAATCCCGAGCGAATAAACATCTGCCCGCTGATCAACGGTTTGACCAAGACCCTGCTCAGGAGCCATGTATTCAGGCGTGCCGATGCCGATGCCCGTACCAGTAAGCTGCATGGCGTCTGGGGAATCCATGATTTTTGCAATGCCGAAGTCGGAAAGCATCAGGTGTCCCGTTTCACTGACCAGGAAATTGGAAGGCTTTACATCACGGTGGATGATATGATGTTTGTGTGTGTAGTCAAGCGCTTCTGCGATGGGCAAGATCATCCTGGCGGCTTCGCGCCAGTGGATGGGTTTTCCCAGTTTTCCTTTTAATGTATCCCCACGAATGTACTCCATGACCAGGTAAGGAGAACCCTCGTGCTCACCATAGTCCAGTACTTTGACGATGTTGGGATGGGAAAGGCGCGCCAGCGCTTTGGCTTCGCGTTCAAAGCGCTTGAGGAACATGTCATCTTTGACAATCTCCGGGCGGATGAATTTAACTGCCACGTCGCGTTCCAGGCGTGAATCGAACGCTTTGAAAACAGTTGCCATACCACCCGCGCCCAGCCGTTCAACAATATGGTATCGACCAATGTATTGACCCAGCAGCTCGCTCATCATCTACCTCTAGTAAAGAATAATTTAAAAACGTGAGAAATCAATAAATCAATTGTACTCGAAACTAACCGTTTATTGTCTCACATCGATTGTGGCACACAATAAATCTTTATCGTTCGATGACGGTCCAGCAAAAATTGTATAGCGGGCAGCCTCCACCTGCCACTGCTGGCGGATCACATCGTAATATGCCAGGTCAGACACCTTCAAGTTGAAGATAACGGTCTTTTTTTGACCGGGTTGTAGAGCTACGCGCTGGAAACAGCGCAGCACTTTATGAGGATGATCGTTTTTTGATCCCTGGCAGCCGGTATAAAGTTGCACAATCTCTTCGCCGGCGCGCAAACCCGTGTTGGTAATATCGATGGCGACTTTTGCCTCTTCAGCGGTGGTAAACAGGGTACGGGAAATGGATAAATTGGAGTAAAAAAACTGCGTATAGCTTAATCCAAAACCAAACGAAAACGCAACGGTTTGTTGTTCTTTTTCCAGCAGCCGATACCCGTGATAATATCCATACTGGATGGTTTCGGCATCTTTATCGAAGAAGGGCAGTTGCGCGCTGCTTTCAGGAAAGGTGCAGGGCAGCTTTCCGCTGGGGTTGACGTTGCCAAAGAGCACGTCTGCCAGAGCGTTTCCTCCCTCCATACCGCCGTACCAAGCCATCAGTAACGCTGGCGCCTTCCTGCGCCATGCCTCCGTGACGATTGCGCTGCCCCCAATCATGACCACCACTATGGAAGGGTTGGCTGCGCTGACCGCCTGGATCAATGCTTCATCGTGTGGATGAAGCGTTAGCGAGTCGCGGTCACCGCCGTGCACTGGCAGGAATGGTTTCTTAAAGTATTCCCCCTCATCCTTGTGGGTATAACCGACCACCATCACAACCCGGTCAGCAGATTGGGCGGTTCGTTGAGCTTGTTCAATATCATTGCCGCGATCATAGATGACTTCCATCTCCCCACAGGCATTGCGCAGCCCATGCAGCGGGGTAACCACATACGGCGGGCGCACCATGCTGCTGCCCCTGTCACCAACATTGGCATGATTGGCAAGCTTACCGATAACTGCCAGCCGCCGGATGCGGTTGCGGTCCAGTGGAAGCAGTGGCGGTTCACCGGTTGAGGCGGGCTCATTTTTGAGCAGGACAATCGACTTTTGGGCTGCTTCGCGCGCCAGTTGGATGTGTTCCGCACATAGGACGGCTTTGTCGCTGTACCTTTCAGGCTCGCCCACCTGGGCGAAACGGATTTTCTGACGCAAGATGCGCCGTACAGCTTCATCGATGAAGCGCTCAGGAACGATGCCTTTTCTGACCAGTGTTTTCAGGTTACGGCGGTAATGATTGAAAAAGGGCATTTCCACATCCAGACCACCCAATGCGGCTTCCTTTGCATTGTGTACGGCATACGCAAAATCGGATAATACAAAGCCTTGAAATCCCCATTCTTCCTTGAGTATTCGCCTTAACAGGGTGGCGTGGTGGCTGCACCATTCACCATTGACCTTGTTATAGGCGCTCATGATTGAAGCGATGCCTTCATCGACGCAGCGTTTAAAATGGGGCAGGTAAACTTCGCGCAAAGTGCGTTCATCCAACTGCACATCCACTTTAAAACGCGCATTCTCGATGCTGTTGAGGGCGTAATGCTTGGCACAAGCCATGATGTGACGCTGCACCCCGCGCGTGAGCGCGGCACCCAACTCACCTAGCAGATATGGGTCTTCTCCATAGGTTTCCTGAGCACGTCCCCAGGCAGGGTGACGCAGCAGGTTGATGCAAACCCCACCGAAATAATTAGCGCCCATCGAACGTGCTTCTACACCGATGGCATCACCGATGCGTTCTTCCATTTCCACGTCCCAGGCTGAAGCGCGCGCCATGCTGACCGGGTAACATGTGGCGTTATATAACACTACACCGCGCGGACCATCCGTAAAGCGGATGCCGGGAATATTCAACCGGCGATTTTCGCCTGCCGGGAAGGGGGTGCGGTTGTATGCCCAGAGCATGGGGATGCCATCGGGGAAAAGGTGCAAATCGCCGGACATTTGCCAAATCTTTTCTTTCAGCGTCATCTGTGCCAGGAGCTTTTCGGCTTTTTCTTCAATTTCTTCAGGTGAAAGGGGGGTCTTTACTTTCAGAGCGCCCCAGTCGGTCGGCTTTCGCTGGATGGTCATATTCCACATTCCTCTCTCAAGAGAAACAAAGCATTTTTGCGGGATTATCGAAAGGGGGGGTCATAATGACCCCCCCTTTTTATAACGGTTGTATTGCAGGTGGAAGTAATCAATTATTGCGTACCTTCTGATGTGAAATCGTTCCCTGGCGTTGGATGGCAGCCAGGACAGCCGCCTCCCGCCGATAAATATGCTGAAGTTCTTCCATCAGTTTCACGCTGTCATCCATCTCCAACAGATTTTGTTTTTCAAAAGCCGGGATTTGCAAGATCGAAGCCCCCAAATATAACAAAAGCAGTGCATCATCCGGAAGGTCAAGCTGGCTCAGGTCGTTGGGTTCTTTGTGCACCAGGCTGAGTATTTTTAGATAATGGCGCAGTTGACGCCGGAAAACCGCCAGGTTGTGTGCTGCCGCCGGGTGTTCATGCCAATCGATGGAGAAGGTTTCCACCTGTGCGTTCAAATAGGGAAACAACCGGCTGGTCTTCAAGATGCGAAAACGCTGTTCACCGCGTGCGGTCAGATCCAACTGCCCGTCCTGCAGATGATGCACCTGGGTGATACGAGCGGTACAGCCGGTGGTGTAAATTTCAACTTCCGGGTCAAACGCTTCCATACCCTCTCGGATCAATACCACACCAAAAGGCAGGTCTTCCTTCAGACAGTGTTGCACCATTTTATGATAGCGATCCTCAAAAATGCGCAGGTGAATGGGCATATCGGGGAAAAGCACGCTTTGCAAAGGGAAGAGGGGCATCTCAATCATGGTTATGATAATTTTACCCTCGTTTTAGCCGAACATCGAAAAGAAAACCGATAGGATCATTCAGGAGAAGCGATTTTTTTCGGATCGAGAAGTTCCTGGTATTTTCGACACATCACATCCAGTGAATAACCATCCAGGACATGTTTTTGTCCGATCATGGCAATCTTCTCTCGTTTTTCCCGGTCTCTCAGCAGTTCACACAACGCATCAGCCAGTTTTACAGAATCTGCCGGCGGAACCAGCAGCCCGCTTTCTTCCTGGGTGATGACTTCTTCAATGCCCACAATGTGAGTGGCGACACATGCCAACCCTTGTCCCATCGCTTCCAACAGGGCAAGCGGCAGTCCTTCCGATATAGATGGCATGACAAAGAGATTTGCACAAGCCAACAGTTGAGGCACATCCTGGCGGGAACCGAGTAGATGGATATGTTTTTCCAGCCCGCCAGCGGAGATTTTTGCTTGCAGTGCGTCTCGTAGATCACCGTCTCCAGCAATGGCGAACTGTGTATTGGGGAAATGCTTTAGCACGTGTGGGACAGCCTGCACCAGGTAGGTATGTCCTTTTTGTTCGGTCAGCCGACCCACCGCAATCACCAGGTCAGAATCTTCTGTTACCCCTATCTGCTCGCGGAGAGCTGTGCGATCGAAGTCTATGGGTCTTTGTATTTGAATGCCATTGTGGACGACCCTGATTTTATCAGGATGCACGCCTTCTTCAATGGCTGCTTTACCAACGCGTTGGGAAACAACCGCAAAATAGCTGGCAAAGCCCAGGTTAATCACCCAGGCATGCATGCGTTCCAGCCAGCGTGGAAAACCCAGGATACGACCATGATGGGTTGCCAGGCGAATGGGGATGCCCGCCAGCCAGGCAAGCACGAGGAAAAAGTTGCTGTGATGGGTAAAGGTTTCGATGGCATCAAATTTACCGCGGCGCATCAACTTCCAGGTGCGCCACAAACCACCCAATAGAAGACGGGATTTCTCAATTTTGCCGGCACCATTTCGGGATGCTTGCAGATTGACCAGCGGAATGTTGTATGTTTTTTTCCACCCTTCTTCAAGACCTTCTTTGTCGTAAAGAAAGGCTGCTGTCACGCGATACCCCTGTTTATGAAACCACTCCGCCTGCTGTAAGAGCACCTGTTGTGCTCCTCCAATTGCCATTTGCGAACCGAGAAAAAGGATTGAGTATGTCATAAGTGTTTAGCCCGGGGAATTTTATCATATCTGAGAATAAAAGAATTTTCATGTAAAATAGTTCTTGCCCATGACACTCCCCCCGACATCCATATCAATTTGCTTGATCTGTCTTAACCGCAGAGGCGGTATGGTGCTTTACCAGTCCCGCCTCGCAAACGTGTTGAAGCAGTACGCAAGGGTCTCGGTGATCACCGCGAGCAATGTGCCCAGGCAGTATTTCTCGCCAGAGGTGCAGCACTTTTCGGTGGATACAGGTACTAAAAGCGGAGCCGCCAGCACACTCTTTCATCTCCCGGGTGGGTTACTGAAATTTTACCGGCTCGTACGTACACTGGATGCAGATATTTATCATATCACCAGCCACCAGGAATGGAATTTGTTTACCGGCTTTTTTTTACGCAGCATGGGAAAACGGATATTGTACACCGTGCACGACCCCAGCCCGCACCTGGGTGCAACGGCACACAGTATTTTGTTAGAGAAGTGGTTTCGACCTCTGGCAGGGAATTACATGGTGTTGAGCCGGCATAGTTTTAACCTGCTTACAGCACAAGGGATAGCATCGGAGCGGATTGGCTTAACCCATTTAAGCGATTTGTTTTTGGAGACGGTTACGCCAACAGTTCCGTGTGAAAAACGCATCCTCTTTTATGGACGCCTGGAACGTTATAAAGGCTTGGAAGATTTGCTGCAGGCTGCGCGTAAAATCCTGCCGGCTTTTCCGGGCTGGAAATTGCATATCATTGGGAGCGGTAACTTGTCCCTGGAAAAAGACTTAATCTCACACCCGCAGATTGTGCTTGAGAGCGTCTTTGTCCCTGATGAAAAGCAGGCGGATTTGTTTACCCGTGCAGAAATTGTGGTTTTACCCTATATCGAGGCAAGCCAATCCGGGGTCGTTCCGATGGCGATGGCGTTTGGTCGACCTGTTGTTGCCACCCGTGTGGGAAGCCTGCCGGAATATGTGAAGGACGGATATACCGGCTTACTGGTGCCACCGAATAATCCCGAACAACTTTCAGAAGCCCTGGCTCGCCTGATGGCGGATGATGAGTTACGCAAAAACATGGGAAGGAATGCGTACGAGGTCTTTCAACGCGATTTCAATTGGGACCTATCCGCGCGCCATCACCTTGCCGTTTACCAGAAGATGATTTCATCCCCGTAGGAAGATAAATCACTCTATCCAACGGTAGGCGGATAAAATTTCTTGATAATCCACCCATGCAGCCAGTGCAGCAAGGGGAAATGCCCATAACCGCGCCAGGCTTTCGCCAGCCAGCAAGAATACGCCCAACGGAAGCAGAACGGAGATCAATCCGCGCAGTACGCCGCCCATCCCTTGTTGCGCTACGTTCTCTTCAGCAGTGCCCGCTGACATCAACACCCGTGCCTTTGACCGTCTCAATATATCGGCGCCGGTGGAAAAGGCTGCCGCAGCAGACAGAAACGGCAGCAGTAAAGCTGCTTCGAGACGCATTACCGGTGTTCCGCTGATGAAGGCGAGCGCCAGCCAACTGACCAGGACACATAAAATCCAGGGAAGAACCAGTTCCGCCAGCAGCAGTTCATTCGCTTTGAAAGGGAGCGAGCGCAGCAGCCACCAGCGCGACAGGTCGCGGCGCAGGCGCCGCGTGATCAAGGGGGCTATCCTTAAAGTCCAAAAACACGCCATCACCAGTTGGAAAACCGTGTTCGCGGTTATGAAAATTGCCAGCGTAAACCCGAATACGGTAAGCCAGTCGAAGACCTGGGCGAGCTTAAATGTGCGCCTTGCTTGCAGAAGGGCTTTCAGGAGCAGCGTGGCTCTGCCTGTGCGCAGAGAAAGCAGTGTGGTCGGCTGCGAAGAGACCAGTTTACGACGTGTCAGCAGGGTTTCAGCGATATCGTTCTGTCCGAAGCTGCGTGCCAGGCGGATGGCTTCTTCGTCGCGAGTTTCCTGTGCTGCACGGCTGATGATGATTTTTTTGGATTGTGCAATTAACATTCCCCAACCAGCAGTTAAGAACAACAGGTTCAACGCCAGTCCGTGCCACCATGCTGCTCCTGTCAGAAACGCAGCTTCAAAAGGCAGCCGCAGAGGGGTCATGAACAGGTTGTGCAAACCAGGGTGAAGAAAACTAGCCAGGAAAACCAGCACTGCTACGGGAAAAACCCATTGTACCCAGCGCGGTGTATTTGAACCGGTTAACCGAATCGCGCCAAGCCCCCACAAAAAAGCGTGTAAGCCCATCCATCCCGGCAGGATGGACAACAAAGCGCGCAGGCTGTGGGAGATTGCGTGCAGTAATCTCGGAACCAGCGCAGCCTTCTGGAGAGCCCATTCGGTTAATGAGAAACACACAATCGAAGTCCCTGCAACTGCAACAAGGCAGATAGAAGCAAAGCTCAATAAAAACAGCGCTGTTGCCACCTTTCGGCGCGAGACCGGCGTCTGGCAGAGCAGGTAAGTATCTTCCTCGTTGAAGGTAAACGGACTGCGCCTTAAGACGCGCCGCAGTTCAAGCAGCAGCCAGGCGGCGAGTAAATATTGACCAACCTGCACAGCAAGATGTCCAGGGAGAAGACCTTCTGGCAGTAAATTGAAACCAGCACTGACGGTGCCCCCGATTAAAGCCAGGACAGCAATCACCCAAACCAACCAGAACAGGCAGAAATAAACCAGGTAAAACCGGTTGGTCGTTGAACGGTCTTGTACATCATAGCCCAACGCCGAGAGCCAATAAGCCAGGCGCGAGAAGGCACGGCGGGAGAATAACGTGCGGATGGGGTCCATTCGTTCAATCCGTTTTCAGTTGACCGTTTTCAAGATGGTAGAGATGATCAGCCAGTTTGGATGCGTGTTCGTTGTTGTGGGTGGAAAGCAGAATAGCCGCCCTGCTGCTGCGCAGATCGAGAAGCCTTTCGATCAGCCCTTGTGTGCTCCCGCTGTCCAATGCCGAGGTGGGTTCGTCTAGCAAAAGCACTTTGAAAGGTCGGATTAATGCCAGCGCCAGACCCAGTTTCAGGCTCATCCCGCGTGAAAAATGATGAGGGTGCAGGTTGCGTGCTTCCCATAGACCGAATTCCTCCAGAAGCGCCCTGGCGCGCGCTTCAAACCCTTGCATTGCCTCGTGCGCTGAGGCAATGAACAACAGGTGTTCCCAGGCAGTCAGCTCCATATAAAAGCGCGGCACATCGGGAACAAATGCCAGGTCGCGCCGGACTGCGCGTTCGTCCGAATAAAGGCTGTTGCCATTAATCAGGACCTCTCCGTTGGTCGGACGAAGGAGACCGCCCAGGCACATCAACAGGGTGGTCTTTCCTGAACCGTTCGCCCCGTAAAGGGCTGCAATCTCACCAGCTTGTAATTCAAAACTCATCGGCTCAAGCACTTGAAATTTATCATAAGTGTGACTGAGCTCTTTGACTTGTAAAAGGGTATGTTGATTCATGTGATCCTGATCCCAACCCATTATCATATCATGGTTACAGCCTGGTTTGTTTGGACTGATTGGGCTGGGCTGGAGGAAGGCTGATTCTGCGGTTTGCCTCCTTGCGTGGCACTGACCGTAACCCCGCCATCTTCTGGACCCCATTGATTTTTAAGAGAAATCTGAAACAGGAAGCTTGAGCATTTTTATTTGACATATGTGTGTAAAATTAATGTATCGCTCTGTTTTGTTACAAAGCGAAAGTGTTCTGCCCTCGATGAGATTCATTTCGGTTTAATAGAACACAGGTACTCAAGATTCTTTGTAGAGAAATTTGGGAGGTGTTTCATGTCGATACCTTTTCCGGGCGATGAGTGGGTTAAGGCAATGATGGCGGATTTAAATGCCAGCAAGTCTTACGAAGACGCGGCAAAGAATTGGGAAGGCGATATCATTTTTGAAATTCAACCGGGTGGCAGCCTTGAAAAAACGGTGCGGCTCTATATGGACTTATGGCATGGCAAATGTCGGGATGCGTATGCGGTGGAAGAAGGAAAAGATGTTCAGGCTGCATTTACCATCAGCGCACCGGTGGCGAACTGGAAAAAAGTGATGACCGGAAAAGTTAACCCGATCCAGGCGATGATGACCGGGCTGCTCAAGCTGCGGGGAAACATGGCGGTGGTGATGAAAAGCGTTCGCGCTGCCAAAGAACTTGTAGACAGCAGCACGCGCATCCCGACCGATTTTCCTCTCTAACGATCTTTTTCAATAAACTTGCCCAGCCGCGGTTGTTAACGGCTGCTTTTTTCTATTTGTTTGCATTGGGAGGTGGGTATGTGGTTTTTTAACAGTCCTCAAATTGTTTTCGGTGAGGGGTCGTTGAGTTACCTGGCTAATTTACAAGGAAGACATGTCTGCGTGGTTACGGATGAAAACCTGGTCCAACTGGGTTATCTTGCCAGGGTGAAAAACGAATTGGAACCAACCGGAATGGAGGTGGATGTGTTTGTCGGTGTGGAGCCTGACCCTTCGCTGGAAACCGTGCGCAAGGGGGCAGAGTTTTTGCAGGGCGCTGCACCGGATTGGATCATTGCACTGGGCGGGGGTTCGGTGATGGATGCAGCCAAAGCTATGTGGGTTTTGTACGAATTACCCGGTTACACCCCGGAGGCAATTAACCCGGTAGAAACATTGGGGCTGCGCAAGAAATCGCATTTTGTTGCCATCCCAACCACTGCGGGAACCGGGTCTGAAGCCACCTGGGCAATCGTGCTCACCGACCATGCTGAGCATCGCAAGCTGGCATTGGGCAACCGCGAGGTGCTGCCTGATTTGACCATCCTCGACCCGGACATGGTCAAAGATATGCCGCCGCGCCTGACTGCCGATACCGGCATGGATGTGCTGACCCACGCTGTGGAGGGTTTTACCTGCTCCTGGCACAACGATATCAGCGACGGTCTGTGTCTGAAAGCGGTTCAACTGGTCTTTGAGTATCTGCCGCGCGCCTATCAACAAGGAGCGCAGGATATGGATGCGCGGTTGCACATGCAGAATGCCGCAACAATTGCGGGGTTGGGTTTTGGTAATTCTAACGCTGCCCTGGCACATGCAATGGGGCATTCGTTAGGTGCTGATTTTCATGTTCCGCATGGGCGCGCCGTGGGGTTATTTCTACCCTATACGATTGAGTACTGCCTGCGTGGCGACCCGGGAAGCACCCGTTATGCTGAGCTGGCGCGTTTTCTTGGGCTGCCTGCCAGAGATGAGTCTCAGGCTGGTATGACTCTGGCTGCTGCCATTCGACGTTTATCCGCCGAAATAGGACAGCCAGGGTCGCTGCGGGAGTGTGGCTTGGCAGAGGACGATTTCGAGCGCGAACTGGATGTGCTGGTATCGAATGCAATGAACGATACCACCGTTCTGGTCAGCACGCGCATCCCTGAGGAAGACGAACTACGCCGGTTGTTCCGCTGTGCGTATCACGGTGAAGCTGTCGATTTTTAGGTTGTCAAAGAATACCTGCGCTCAGGCTGCTTCAATGTCGGCAGCTTTGGGGTCTTTCACAAACAGGAAGCACGCCAGCGACAAAGCGATGAATACCAACAGCGCAGGAAAGAGCGATGCATAGGAGGTCTTTTCGATCAACCATCCTACCAGGTATGAGCCTGTCACAAACCCGGTCAGGTAAAAGAGATTGTAAACGCCAATCACCGATCCGAGCTTTTGCTGGTTGGGGGTCAGTTCGGTGGCTAATGGAAGCTGTGACGGGAAACCGATCCCGGCGCCTGCGCCCAGCAGGATGAACCCAACCATATACAACTTGGGCAGTACAATCAAGAAAACCGCCGATGAAATCATCACCAGCAAACCCACCAGGTACATGTTCCGGCGTCCAAACTTGCTGGATGCAATATAGCCTGCCGGCAGCACAACGATGGTTGACGCAACAATGATGATCGCCAGTATTTGCGAAGCGCTGGCTTCATCGACCCCCAGCATATTCACCGCCCAGGAAGAACAGAAGTTGGTATAAGCACTGGCGCCTAATGTGAAGAACGTGACCGAAAGCAGGAACCAGAGCAGGTTTTTACGCATCTCTTTGGGGGAGTCTTTAAACACTGAAAGAAGTTGTTTGAAATTGCTTTCTTCTTGTGGAGCCTCAGCGAGCTTTTCAGGTTCTTTGTATTTCAGCACCAATACCACCACCGACATGACATACAACGCCAGGATTACCCAAAAGAGCAGGGGTCCGTAAAGCCGGTAAAGCGATGCCCCCAGCGTATATGCGATGATGGTGAAGACGTTGAGGATGAAGTTGTACCAGGATTCAACCTTAATCCGGTCTTTGTTTTCTACCGATTCCTGCCGTAATGCCTGCAGAACGACCCGTACCGGTGTAAACCCCAGGTAATACACAATGCAAGATAAGGTAAAGGCAACAAATAACCCGGTCAGTTCCTTTGCCTGCCCGGACAGTTCCGGCGGAATCAGGCGAGGGATCACCGGGATGAGCGCATAACCGATGATGATGAATGGCAGGGTTGCGAGGATGAAAGGGATTCTTCGACCGCGCTTGCTACGTGTGCGGTCGCTCCATGCGCCCACAATAGGTTGTGCAAAAAAACCGAACAGGTTGTCGGCGGTCATCCAAAATCCCACCAGAAGCGCCCCCAGACCAAAACCGAGGGTCAGCGTGGAACCTTTGGCAGCGAACGTCTCGCTGCCCGCCTGCATGAAGATAGGTACGTAATTGTTGTACACATTGTTGAGCAGCTCCAACATGGCGGGCGGCAGGGCAAGCAACCAAAGCATCCCTATACTCAGTTTGACTTTTTTGTTCATGCGGTGTTCTCCTGGAATGGTATGTGAACAAGATCAAAGCTGAAAGATTAGTATGATCTACTTTTATTGGAAGCCAGCAGGATTTTGGCAGGTCTGCCGGTTAGCACGAGAGTTTATCACAGCGAAGAGGTTGCGTCAATGCGCTTTTAACTTGAAGATCATCAAACCTTCGCTGCCGTAAATATCGGTCGGGATAGATTTGAGCAGGTCGTAGGCTTCTCCAAAAGACGCATTTCTTAGCAGGGTATTGCGCCCGTACACTTCCAGTATTACCAGCCAATCGGGTCTCTCATCCAGGATCAGGTCGCTGGAAATAGCGTAATTAATCACATACGCGTCTTCAGGCAGAGGATAGTATTTGAGTGTTTGTGGCGAGTTCAAACCTACTGTATCCAGGATGTTCGCGCGTGTGACATACCCCAATACCCCCACATCGCCGGCAGCAAGACGTTCTCCGGGTTGCATCTGGGTTAAGACAAGGTCGGCTGCCTGTTGATAGAGCAGTTCAAGCTGGATGTATGCCATCTGCGGAGCGGGATGTTTTGCGCCATGATCAGGATGAATCGTCCAGGCATTGAGCAACGAAAGAAGCGGCAGCGCCAGCACAACAGATAGAACCAACTGCCTCCAGGCTGAAACGGGCGAGTCGGTTTTTTTTTGCAGGAATTGTGTCAGGATTTGCTCCGCAGCAATGAAAAACAGCAGGAACAGAACGGGAAGTGGCGGGGTGAGATACCAGCGAAAAATCAATGGGTTGGCGGCTGCAAAAACAAACAGATACAGCAGCGGGTAAACAACCCAGGCTCGCAGCCGGGAAACCTGTTTCCAGACATATACGGCACCCACCAGGTAAAGGAACGTGAACAAAACCAACCCTATGGCAATACCAGCCGAGCCAAGAAAATAATGCAGGTGGAAAAGCGTGGCATAATGCTGCACCAGCCGCACCAAACCGGCTTCTGCAGGAAGTTGATAAGCAGCGGTTTTTGCCTGCACAGAATGGGGAATGGGGCTGCCGAAGTAAAAAGTTGCGAAGGCGAGCCAAGCCAACGTGGGCAAAAAGAAAGCCGTCATTTCACTCCACTTGAGCTTTTCATTCAGTTTCAGGGAACGCCAAAGACGGTCGAGCATCAACGGGGCAATTAAGATGAGTGCATCCGGGCGGGTGAGCAGCGACAGTGCAGCACTCATTGCCGCCAGAAGGGGGCGTTTCTCCGCATAGGCGGTTGCGGCAGCGGTCAACAGGAATACATACAGGCTGGTTTCAAGCCCTCCAATAGCAAAGGTAACGCTGAAGGGCTCTAGAGCCCAGGCAAAAGCGGCAAACACCCCTGCCCGGGGCAGCCCCACTGTCTTCCCCAGCCTCCAGAGCAGCAGGCAGGTGAGTGCATCTGCCACCGCGTTAAAACCCAATGCCAACCAGGGAAAGGGTGCTTCTGTTCCGCCGCTCAATGCGCCCAGGGCGGTCATGCACAGGGTATACAGGGGGGTTGTGGTACCCATCACCCGTTCGCCGGGGTTGTACACAAACCCTTCGTCGTCCAGGATGTTCTGTGCATACCGGAAGGTGATATATGCGTCGTCGATGCTGCGCGGACTGGGGAGGATACGTGCAGTCAACGCCACTGCAATCAACAAGATGGCGAGAAAAAGGTTGAATTTTGACAGAGAAGGAGCTTTTTCCGTCTTTTCCACCGCTGACCTCAGTGAATACTGCGCCGCAGCAAGATCAGGTAGATTCCAAACAACATCAATGCGATGGATCCTGTATTGCTGATGAAATTAAGGGCGTTGCTGGGGTTTCCGCCAATGTATAATCCCCAGCCCACCACTACCAGGATCGCACCAGGGATCAGGGGCCACCAAACAACACGGGGGGTAACAAACCGGGAAAACACGGTAATCAACAGCCAACCCAGCCCAAATATCACCAGCATGATACCCGTTTGCGCCAGGTCTGCACTTTCAGTTGTGCGTCCCCAACCCAGATAGACCCCGCTGCTGGCGCCCAACAGCAGACAGCCGGAAATAATCAATCCAAAGAGGCGATTGAAAGCACCCCATACCAGCAAGGGAAGGGCAATACCCAATCCGACATACAGGATGAAATCAAGCACACGCAGACGGCTGAACAGGAAACAGAGACTCACCGCGGTACTCAGACCGCCTGGAAGCAGCATCCACCAGGGGTGGCGGCGCAGAAGCAGTACGGCAAATACAAAAACCAGCAGCCAACCCACGCCGAAGAAGGCTAAAAATCCACCCAGACGGACATTCCACAAACGCTGAATCTCTTGAAGCATAAAAAAACTACCCGCGCCAAGCGTGGTCAGCAGGCTGCCCGCCAATGTCCATAAGAGACTGCGTACCAGCAGCCCCCCTGCCAGCAGTAATAACCCGGCAATAATCACCATTGCCTGGCTCAGCCATCCGGTTTTGAGTGCCTGGTCGAGCAAAATTCCGCTGCCGGCGATTAATAAAATGATTCCTGCCGGTAAAAGTAATTCAGAGCCGTTGTTCTTTTTCTGTTTGTTTTGATTCATACTACATTTCTCTTAGGGTCACGATGGGGTGTAGATGGTTTCGATGTTCATAGAATGCCAATCTCTCTTGCCCGTACTACAGCTTGCATACGGTCACGTACCCCCAACTTGGCAAAAATTTTGCTCAAGTGGTTCTTAACCGTTCCGACGGCAAGCACCAACTGTTCTGCAATTTCCCGGTTGTTTGAGCCACTGGCTGCCAATCTTAGCACTTCCAACTCACGCTCCGAGAGCGATTCGATGGGCTGTTCAACGGAAGAAGGGATGTGATGCATACGGGTAAATTCTGCCAGCACTTTGGCTGTAATGGATGGCTGCAGGAAGTGCTCGCCGCGCGCAGCAGAACGGATGGCTTCGAACAATTTGTCGTAAGAGGCATCTTTCAACAAATATCCGATGGCGCCAGCCCGCAACCCTTCAAAAACCAGCTCATCATCATCAAAGGTGGTCAGGATAATCACCCGGCTCTGCGGGTAACAATCGTGAATGCGGCGGGTTGCACTGACGCCATCCAAAACGGGCATGCGCAAATCCATTAAAACGACCTGTGGTTTCAGCAGCGCCGTTAGGCGCAGTGCTTCTTCACCGTTAGACGCTTCACCGGCTACTTCAAACCCTGGTTGAGTGGAGAGAAGTGTTTTTAGCCCGGCACGAAACAGGGTCTGGTCATCAACAATAAGAACGCGGATCTTTTTCTCGCTCATTCTGGTAATGTAATCTCGATTCTGAAACCACCGCCTGCAGCGGAATGGGTTTTCATACTGCCATCCATTAAATTAAGGCGTTCCTGTATTCCAAGCAACCCAAAACCAGGCTGTACCTGTTCCACACCGATGCCATCATCCTGGATGCAAAGGCGCACCTCATAGGGGTCGTTATAAGCCAATGTTAGCCAGATCCGGGAAGCCTGTGCATGTTTGCTGATATTTTGCAGACCTTCCTGTGCAGCACGGTAAAGCGTCCATTGTGCTTCAGAGGAAAGCTCGCGCGGCTCGCCTTGCAGGTCGAAATGCTTATCCATCCCGATGAGGTTCTCCAATAGCCCGGCTATTTGTTGGGGGAGGGGCAGGCGTTCACCGGGCGGGGCGCGTAGTGCTGCCACTGAACTACGCACATCTTCCAGTGCCTCGCGCGTTAAATCGCGGGCAGTATTGAGTGTTTCAAGCAATAAAGGTTCTTGTTTTTGTTGCGCCAGGGCACCAGCAGCTTGCAGATGCATGTGGATGGTGGTGAGATAATGTCCCAACCCATCATGAATTTCACGCGCCAGCCGGTTACGCTCTTTGTTCAGGGTCAGTTCTTCCACTTGCAGTGCATACTGCCTCAGGTTTTGATTGGCTTTCGAGAGGTCCTCAGCCAGGCGCTCGATCATCTTGCGGCTTTTTTCCTCCTTGACCGCCATTTGGGTAAAAATCATCACAAAAGCCTGCCCGGCAAGGAAAATCTGAAGCCCGGTCCAGAAATTGACCCAATCCAGGTTGAAAGAATACACCGAGAGCACAAAAGTAGTCAAGATGGCGAGGTTGGCGAGGTAAAAAAGAACCCCTTGCAGCAAGATGACGCTTTGCGCCGCCAGCGGAAGCAGCACCAGTGCGTTGAAGCCATTGCCTTTACCGAGAAAGACAATCATGCCGCCGAGTGGTATCTGCACGATGAAGTACATCAATTTCATCCAAAGGGCATCTCCTCGTGCGGCAAATGCGTATCCATAGATGCCCATGGAGATATATCCAATCCCTGCGCAGATAATCCCTGCCAGTTCCAGAGCCGAAGCGCTGCGCCAGGAACTGAGTGCTGCAAGGTAAGAGATGAGCACTACCAGGGCAAAACCCAGGTCGGCAGTATTGGTCTTGATTTGCAGGATAGGTGGTTTTTCCACGCCAGTTTTGACCTCTGTTTGAGACGGTGATGAATTGTGCTTACAGTTTATCAAAGTACGCTGTGTTTTATCAGGTATGCCCATGTTCGGCAAATCACCGAACCCGAATACAGATAAATTATAGCATCCAGGGCGGTATGACGAGGTGCAGATTGTCATGACTCTGGCTTGTGGTCATGAAAACGATTGTATCTGGCAATATGACCTTCGGCACATGGGCAGATGGGTTACCCGTGTTAACCTTTTTACAGTCGTTATGTTTTGTTATGTAAAGGATAAGCCCATGAAGACGTTAATGATCTATCCACTAATCCCAGACACTTTTTGGAGTTTCAAACATGCTTTGCGTTTTATCCGGCGCAAGGCATCCAACCCGCCGTTAGGATTGCTCACCGTTGCTGCCATGTTGCCGAAGGACTGGGAAAAGCGGGTGGTGGATTTAAATGTGAGACCGTTAAGAGAAGCCGACTTGAATTGGGCAGATATGGTTTTTATCAGCGCCATGTCGGTTCAACAAAAATCCGCCGCCGATATCATCCGGCGTTGTAAGGAGTATGGACTCACCGTGGTGGCGGGCGGACCATTGTTCACCGAACAACATGACCAATTTCCCCTGGTGGACCACTTTGTATTAAATGAAGCCGAATTGACCCTGCCGTTGTTCCTGGCTGACCTGGCAGCCGGAAAGCCGCAACGGGTTTATGCGACGAAGGAGTTCGCCGACCTGAGCCAGACCCCGGCTCCTCTTTGGGAGCTGGTAGACGTGCACCAGTATGACAGCTTGAGTATTCAATTCACGCGCGGTTGCCCGTTTAATTGCGATTTTTGTAATGTCACCGCTTTGTTGGGTCACCAGGTGCGCTACAAGACCACAACCCAGATTATTGCTGAACTGGATAAGATTTATTCTCTCGGCTGGCGGCAGAACATCTTTTTTGTGGATGACAATTTTATCGGAAATCGAAAATATCTTAAAAACGAATTGTTGCCTGCATTGCTGACCTGGCGGCAGGGCAAAGTTGGTTGTTCATTTATTACGGAGGTTTCTATTAACCTTGCGGATGATGAGGAATTAACGCAGATGATGGCGGACGCCGGTTTCCATTCGGTCTTCGTGGGGATTGAAACCCCAGATGAAGCCGGGTTGGAGGCATGTCATAAATCGCAAAACCGTAACCGCAACCTGGTAGAGAGCGTCAAACGCTTGCAGCGCGCCGGGCTACAGGTAATGGGCGGGTTCATCGTTGGCTTTGACACCGATACCCCCTCTATCTTTGAACGACAGGTATCCTTTATTCAGCAGAGTGGGATTGTGACGGCGATGGTTGGTCTGCTTCAGGCTCCGTACAACACCCAGTTGTATAAGCGATTAAAGGAAGAGGGTCGCCTGGTGGATGAAATGAGTGGGGACAATGCGGATGGATCGACCAATATCATCCCGCGTATGGATATGGATGTGCTCAAGCAGGGTTATCAAAACCTGCTGAAGGATATTTACTCGCCCGCACCGTACTATCAGCGCGTGCGCACTTTTTTGAGCGAATATCGTCTTCCAAAGGTGCGCAATCCCCTGCAAATGCAGCATATCCTCGCCTTTTTCCGTTCGGTGTACTGGTTGGGGGTGCGCGGCAAGGAGCGGCTGCAATATTGGAGTTTACTTGCCTGGACTCTGTTGCGCAACCCGAAGAAATTTCCTCTCGCGGTTACCCTGGCAATTTATGGCTATCATTTCAGAACGGTCAGCCATCTTGAAGGGGCGCATAGGTTGCCGGGCTGAAATGATTATCGCTCAGCGATACACACGCAAGAGAGCCATTTACGTTCGCCGTTTTGTGCCCGGTCAGTCTGCTGTAAGCTGAAACCACAACCAGAAACGAGCTCGATGATTTCATCCGGCTGATAGCGCGCAACGAAGCGACTGACCCCGGGTACATAACTTTCTTCCCAGGTCTCGCCAGACCCTTCTTGCAGCTCCAGCACCATCATACTGCCGATTTTCAGTACCCGCCGCAACTCGTTCAATGCCCGGGGTGCGCTGTGTTTGGGCAGATGCAGCAGTGAGGCACAGCACCAGGCGCCGTCGAAACTGTTGCTGGCAAAGCCCAGGTGACACATATTCATCAATCCCAGGCAACCATGCACATGGCGGCGCGCAAAAACCAGCATCCCCGGCGACAGATCAATACCCGTGACTTTCACCCCATGCGCTTCGAACCAGACCATATCCCGCCCGGTGCCGCAGCCAATATCCACGATATGCCCGTTTTGCCCGGCATGCTCGATGAGCATTTGTGCTATTGCTGCCAGGTTTTCCGGGAAAACATCGTGGTTGCGTAGAGCATACTCCTGTACGATCCGGTCATACGCATTCCGCATGTGTTTGAAAATAGCGCTATCTTTCATTATCCTCAAAGGTTAAAGCTGATTGTGAGATGGCATTTAAGGCGCACTGTAATGATCGCCATCACTCTCACGCATGGGAAGATCGGCATATTTTTTCCACAGGGTTTTTTCAATTGCGTCGATTCTCTGCAAAAGCCGCAGGCGTTCAGCCAGCCTGCCCAGCAGGGCGTGCATGTTCAGGATGTGGTTGTTCCCTTCATACAGGTTGAAGAGGGTAGCACCCAGAACAGCCGGTTGTTTCATCACTGCCCATGTATCCCTCAGAATCTCCTGCCACCAGGGGTTGGTTTGCTGCCGGGTTCCCGTCCTGCGGTATTGGTAAATGCGCCGGTACATCATCAGGGGCAAACTGGCTGCGCCGAAACCGCGCTTTAACTGGCACAAATAATTCCACGTCAGTTTTTCTTTTGGGATAAAGTGCTTCAAGGTAAGCGATGGGAAGAAATAGAGCTTCCAACCCAGGATGCGCAGCAAATAACAAATTTCAGAGTCTTCACCGGAAGATAATACCTTACCGGTGCGCCCAACCAGAATCGATTTGAAACCCGCCCGGTTGAGGTCTTCCCAGGCGGAACGGCGAATAGCAATCCCTGCGCTCCACAACACCAGGTTGTCCTGGATTAACTCCCCTTCTCCGGCAGACTGAGGTCCAGCAGCGTAACAGGCTTTATATGGGCTGAACCAGGCTGGGGGAGCGATTTCGCAATCCTCCAGGTTCAACCCGCCGATGGCACCGGCATCGGGGTGCTGCTCCATTTTACGGTATACGGTTTCAACCCAATCCGGGGATAGATGATTGTCATCATCCACGAAACAGATGATTTCGTGGGCGGATTCACGGAAACCCCGGTTGCGCGCATGTCCCACCCCTAATTTGGGTTCTGTAACCACCTTGAAGGGGATGGAAGAATTCCATATTTGTTTTGCGATTTCGGCGGTGTGGTCTGTGGATGCGTTGTCGATGAGCACCATTTCCCAGTTGATGTTTTCAGCTACCTTTTGCTGCATGATGTGCTGTAAAGTTTCAACAATCCGCCTTTCGCTGTTATGACAGCAAATGACGAGACTTATTCCTTGCATGTTGCGGATCCCTATCTATACAAATAACTGCATGTCCGAACCAACGGACTGCATTGATTATAAAGGTTTTCAGGCTACTCAGGCAGAGGGCGTTATTTCCATGCCCAGGCTACCTCGAAAGCACGTGTACAGTTGGATAAATGGTTGCCAGCGATGATGGTTGTGGAGTCCTCCAACTGTCCTGTCTGGATCGAGACCCGTTCCCCTGGCTTAACCTCGCTGGCATAGTTAATTTGGATCCAATCCGGCTGGCTGTTGCGGTATTGTTCGATGGGAAAGCAGTCGCTTGCCCATTCGATGTAACGTGTGTTGTTGACGTGCTGGATCAGGTCGATTGCGCTGTAACGCGCCTGAATGTTGAATTGTTCTTGCATTTGTTCGGGTATTGCAATTTTTTCCAGGGTCTCTTGCAGAGCGACCCGTTTCTCATTTTTGGGTAATCCATCCAGCAGGTCGGCGTCCGGTTTCAAAATGCGGCGCTCTTTCACTTCCACTGTTATCCAGGCGGATGTGGCGGCGGCAATTTTCTGTTCCTTTTCATCCAGGAAGTAAAAATCACGCATGAAGAAAATTTTTTGCTGCATACTTCGGGGCCAGGTCTCAACGGTGATTTTTTCATCAAGCTGCGGGATGCGGAAGAATTTTATCTTCAGGCGCGCCAATAGCCAGACGGAATTGTTCTGGAGCATGTCGTGATACCCCAAACCCAGGTGGGTGGCATGATGGGTGGCAACGTGCTGCATTGCCTGGAAAAAGCAATGTGGTTTCCAGTTCCCCTGAAAGTCGGTTTCGTAGGGTTTGACGGTTGTGTTTTCCCGCCAAATGGGTATGATGGACATCGGCTGCCTCGCTATAACGTTTTTCAATAACCGGATAATTGTAACATCGGTGTGCAAAGAACCGGCGATTGGCTTGTTTTATTCCCCTTCAATATACCGGTTGTTTTCTTCTGGCTGCTCACTGAGTTTTTCTTTTATCTCATTCAGATAGTTATAAACCGTATAACGGGAGACCCCCAGCCTGCGGGCAACCAGCGGCACAGCCTTTTTAATCTGGAATGCACCGCGTTCATCCATCTTTTGTACCAGGGCGACCTTTTCCTCTTTATTCATTGCTGTGATCGATTTACCGATCTCGCGTTCACTTTCATAAACGATCGTTTCCAGGATTTCGTTGATATCGTCAGAGAAGTTTTCGGTATATTGCCTGTCGGCGGGATGTCCTGTAATTCCGTGCAGGATATGCTCAACCGCTTGAAACGGGGTGATATCCAGGTTGATACAAAGCGAAGCGAAAATCTGCCCGCGCTCATCTCTGAAGATCACCGAGGTAGACTTCAGCACTTTCCCATCTGCGCTGGAAGTGACATAGTTGATGTAGTCATTGTCCTGGTTTTCCTTTAACTGCGCCAGACCAACATCGGTGATCGGTCCGCCAATTTTGCGATGGGTTACGTCGCCTTCAATCCAGACGATTGAATGCTCCAGATCGGAGAGATCATGAATCAACGCCTCACAGTTTGGTCCAAACATGTCAACAATCGCTTTTGTCAACGGTTTCAACTGCTCAATTAGATTTTTTTTGAAATCGGACATAGATCTTCCTTTGTACTGGTTGAGGTTCTTCACTCAATCCGATTATAGCGTTTTATGGCTGTGATAGGTTTTTTGTTGTGTATGATTTTCTTCAGGTGTTGCTATAAATACTTTTCAACAAATTGTTTTATCATTCAACTAATTGACAATTTTACCACTCAATGTTAGTATTTAATCACAGTCGGCGCGCAGCGTCGGCTGTGACGAAAAGACTCATTCTCAGATACGGAGGTGTGATTTTGTCCAGGTATGTTCCTGAGCCATTCAGAATAAAAATGGTTGAGCCGATCCGCTTGATCGACCGACAGGCGCGCGAAGCTGCGTTGAAGGAAGCCGGTTACAATCTGTTTAACTTAAAATCGGAAGATGTTTATATCGATTTGCTGACCGATTCCGGCACCTCGGCGATGAGCCAGGCGCAGTGGGCGGCGATGATGATGGGTGATGAATCTTATGCCGGGGCACGTTCCTATTACCGCTTAAAAGCAGTGATGGATGAGGTGTTCGGTTTTAAGTATTTTGTGCCTACCCATCAAGGCAGGGCGGCAGAAAATATCCTGTCGAATTTGCTGGTCAAACCCGGACAATACGTGCCTTCCAATCAACATTTTGATACCACCGAAGGCAACATACGATCCAGGGGTGGGCGTCCTGTCAACCTGATCATCGATGAAGCCTATGACCCGGCAAAACGGGTCGATTTTAAAGGCAACATGGATATCGGAAAGCTGCGTGCTTTTATTGAGCAAACAGGCGTTGAGAATATCCCGCTGGGTATGATTACAATCACCAACAATGCCGGCGGCGGGCAGCCGGTTTCAATGCAGAACCTGCGCGAGGTGGCAGCGGTCTACCGGGAATACGGCATTCCTTTCTTTATTGATGCCTGCCGTTTTGCTGAAAATGCTTATTTCATCAAACTGCGTGAACCCGGCTATGCCGACAAAACCCCGCTGGAGATCGCACAGGAAATCTTCTCGTTAGCTGATGGTGCGACGATGAGCGCAAAGAAAGACGGTATTGTCAACATTGGCGGTTTCCTGGCAGTTAACGATGCTGACCTCTTTGCGCAAATTCGCAATGAACTCGTCATGCGCGAAGGCTTCCCAACGTATGGCGGTCTTGCCGGGCGTGACCTGGACGCGATGGCAGTCGGGTTTAAGGAAGCACTGGAAGTTCCCTACCTGGATTACCGCCTGGCTCAAACAGCTTACCTGGGAGAGCGCCTGCTGGAAAAAGGTGTCCCGATAATCGAGCCGCCCGGAGCGCATGCCATTTATGTTGAGGCGCTCCGGCTGCTGCCGCATATCCCCCAACGCGAACTGCCCGGACAGGCGCTTTCGCTGGCGATGTATCTCGAGGGCGGTATTCGTGCTGTGGAACTGGGTACGGTCGCTTTTGCCTATATCGATCCCAAGACCGGGCAGGAAGTCTTCCCCAAGCTTGACCTGGTGCGCCTGGCACTTCCTCGCCGCGTTTATACCCAGAGCCATCTTGATTATGTTGTGGAAGTGCTCGGAGAGATTGCTGCCTCCCCGGAAAAAATAAAAGGATACAAGATCGTTTATCAGCCGCCATTGATGCGGCATTTCACTGCCAGGTTTGAGCCTCTTTAGTGAAATTTGTGATCATTACAACAAAAGCTCTCTGGACATCCGGAGAGCTTTTTTATGTTAAATGTTACCATTTTTGATATCGAAAGATACTGTTTTTAATTTTGCAAAAATCGAATTTCCGTGTTTAATATAACTATGCAAAATAACCGTAGATATCAATTTAACTGGACGTTGATCGGCGACCTGGAAGCAGGAAGACCCAACCTGGGAAACACAACCCGCCTGGAGGTGTATCGTTTGATGCAGTTCAGTTTTCGGGATGTGTTGGAGGCTCGTTTAGGGACGGATACAACCGATGAGCTTTTTTACGCCGCAGGTGAATTGGCTGGGAGAGAATTTTATAAGCAATATCTGCAAAACTGCCTGGATTTTGAGAGTTTTGTTAAAGAGTCTCAGCGCATGTTACGTGAGATGGGTATTGGAATTTTGCGCGTAGAACGCGCCGACCTGGAGCATGGTGAATTAATCGTCACCGTATCTGAGGATTTGGATTGTTCAGGTCTGCCGGAGTTGGACCACGAGATTTGCACTTATGACGAAGGGTTCCTGTCGGCATTATTGGAAAGTTTTACCGGAAAAAAGTTCACAGTGAAGGAAATTGATTGTTGGTGTACCGGTGACCGCACATGCCGTTTTCACGCCCGGTCAATTTGACATGGTCAGTTTGTAAGGCAACAGGAGGAATATGGAAGAGTCTGATTCGAGTGCAGGCTCGTACGATGATCTCACCCTTGTGTTGCAGTTATTGGTAAATGCACTGGATGGTAAGCCCGTTACTGTCTTACCTCCGCATCTGGCACAGCGCGCCGAGTTACAGCTCTTGCAGGAAAGGGGGGATTTATTGCAGCGTTTCGTTTTAGCGCTGAGCCGGGGTGATTTGTCGCAATCTTTAGACCTCAAAGGACCCTTCGCTGGCAGCTTGAAGACTCTACAAGCCAGCCTGCGCCATCTGACCTGGCAGGCGAAGCGGGTCGCTCAAAGAGATTATAGCCAACGCGTCGATTTTATGGGGGATTTTTCAGAAGCCTTTAATACAATGGTGGAAAGGCTTGAAGAAAAACAAAAGCAAGTTGAGGAGAACGAGCAGCAGCTAACAGAAATGAACAACAACCTGATGGCTGAGATAGAAGAGCGAAAACGGTTGGAAAGCCAGGAACGCCAGGCAAAGGAAAAAGCGGAGAAACTGCGCCAGGCTGCTTTGCAACTGGGAAAAAGTCTTGAGTTTGAGGAAGTTCTCGATATGATCCTGGTTCAGGTTGAACAAATTGTGCCTTACGATGGTGCGAATATCCTTTTTCTTGAAGGGGATCGCGCGGTAATACGCAAACATCGCGGGTATGAACGTTTTGGGAAAAATGCCGTAAAAATCATGGATCAGCTTGCCCTCAGCATAGATTCTTCTCCAATGTATCAATCGACCATAATTACGAAACAGCCGGTTGTGATATCCGATACGTTCAATGACCCGCGTTGGAAACGCTTTCAATTGGATATGAACCCCGTACGTTCCTGGTGTGGCTTCCCTCTGATCGTTCACGGCGAAGTGATCGGCTTCATGGGGCTGGATAAACTGGAGCCGGGTTTTTATCAGGATGAACACATTGAATATCTTCAAATCTTTGCCAGCCAGGCGGCACTGGCATTGGGGAATGCATATCTGTTTGAGGAAATGCGCCAGATGGCTGGTAAAGACCCGCTCACGGGTGTTTCTAACCGTCGGGCGTTTTTTGAGCGCGCTCAGGAAGAGCATAGACGTGCCTGCCGCTATAAAACCACGTTTTCAATATTAATGCTGGATATTGATTATTTCAAGCGGGTCAATGATCGCTATGGTCATACAGCGGGTGATCAGGTGTTGCAGCATATCGCCAGGTTGTGTGCGCAGAGCCTGCGGGAAATTGATCGCTTTGGGCGTTACGGGGGTGAGGAGTTCATTGCTTTGCTTCCACAAACCGGGCATGAAGCAGCGCTGGTTACTGCGGAGCGTTTGCGCTCTCTTGTAGAGCAAGCGGTGATCCCAGTTGAGGCAGGTGAAATTCGTTGTACAGTCAGTGTGGGTATGGCTACATTTTTGGGGGATTGCGAGAGTCTGGAAGGTCTACTGGAACGTGCTGACCAGGCGCTGTACCGCGCCAAGCGCGCCGGCAGAAACCGTGTGGAGATATAAAAAACTTGCTTTCAGCAACCTTACAACCACGCAAGGAGTATTGACAGACAGGTAATATTTCGGTATATTATAGGTAACAATATAGTAGCACATTAAATTAGATACATTCATACCGATAATAGCAAACCCGGTGAAAGCCGGCGACGCAAAGCCATGGATCTACGATCGAGATCATCTCGATTATGACAGCCAGGTTGCCGAAGATGGATGCTTTTTCTTTAAAAAGCAGAGGGGATGGCAGGAAATTTAGAAACCTGCAAATAAGGCAAATGCAACGCCAGCAAGCCGGGACCGTGATGGAGAAACATCATGTCCCGAAAACAAATCAGAACATTCACAGCGCTCACAATGGTCATCATAGCTCTACTGACCAGTGCAACGAATGTGTTGGCAAACCCGATCGCTCCTTCCGCAAATGACGCAAGTCATGAGTTGGGAGGGATCTGGTCAAATATCTTAACCCCATATTTTTACGAGCCTGCAGGTGGTGAAGTTTCATTGCCCGAAACGGGTGTGGGCGAAAACCTGGTGGATATTCAAAGCGAACGAACAGCAGAAGCGCTGTCTCAGTTCGTTTCAAGCGTAATTAATGGTAGCCCAAATATCGTTAGTGGTGTTTTTGTCAACGATGTGCTTGCTTACCCAGTGATCCAACAGCCGTCCGGGTCGGCAGCATTCGTCTCTACGCAAGAAGATGTGGTCACACAATTTGCTCTTGCGGCACAATACGGCACAGTGGGCATCCTGGCACACAATTATTTGGCTGGTTTATCATTCTTCAACTTATCATCAGGTCAGGATGTCTACGTCGTGTACGGAGACGGGACAACAGCTCATTATGTCATTACCGAAATTCGTCGCTTCCAGGCACTGCAACCTTACTCAGCTTATTCCGAGTTTATCGACCTGGACAACAATTCTCGTTATTCATCCAGTGATGTGTTTTATGAGGTGTACGGTAATGTGGACAGGTTGGTGTTGCAAACCTGTATCGCAGCAGAGGGCGTAGATAGCTGGGGGCGCCTGTTCGTGATCGCTGAGCTGGTTTCGTAGTACCTTAACAAAATTATAGGTAATCGGTTTATCGTCAGGTGTTAATCTGACACATGCGGGCGGTTTGCCCGACGGGAGCGAAGGCTGGCGCGGATGATTAAGAATGCGCAGCGATGGACCCCAGGGTTTTTCACGAAAAAGTTTTTTGCTCAGCGTCCTAAAGAAAATTTTTGAAAGGAGGTGCTTATCGAGGGAACCTTCTATGACGAATAAACATCAAGTCTCATTTCTCTAAATCTGCTATCGGGTACGTTATTTCACCTATCATTTCCCGGTAGCAGATTTTTGTTTTAACGTAAATTCGGGTTTAGGGTTTTTACCTGCCTTCCCGCACCAATGTGAAACGGTTGTTGTAAAAATAGTGCGGCTTTGTCGCTTTTTTTTTACAACAACCTACCGATTAAGGGCGGTGGGTGGGATTAGATAAAGTTATCCTGAATTGGGGTTATTTTAAGTTGTGCAAGGGGTTACCCATTTGGTTTATTGGGTCAAAAGCAAAGTTGTTTGTTGCGCCGAGGTGACCACTGCCAGCGAGTGGTAACTACCCTCGCGGCGTGCCAGCAGGTCAAAGCCAAAGCCATTCCAGCGCCAGACAGCCATCGACCTGGCGGGTTGAAAGCCTGGGTCGTTATACCGGCTCTCCAGGGTGATGAGTTCCTGTTTTCCATCTCCATCAAGGTCTGCGGCAGCGATACTGCCCAGCGGGCGTGCCAGTGCCGAGCCCGCCCATGATTCGACAAATTGCCCGGAGCGCCAGCCGATGAGAACCAGGTGGCAGCTCATCCCGGCGCGGTTTTGATGTGTCTCAATACGACCGCCATGCGGCAGGAAGCTGTCAATGGGCCAGGGTTGAAAGGGTCTCCAGATCAATAAAACCAGTTCAGGCTGGTTGTCATGGTTCAGGTCGGCGATTAGCGCCTGCTGTACTTGCCAGTCTTCCGGGCTGCTCCAGAGGGGTATGGAAAATTCGGAATGCGCATAGATAGATACTTGATAATCAGACAGGTCAATTCGCTCTGCCTGACCATCCTGGTTAAAGTCGGCATGTGAGGATGATGGAAATGCCTTGAAGGACCCATTCAGCGAGACAGGGCGCAGGGTACCCTGGTCAAACTGCCAGGCTTGCAGGGAAGGGGGGGAGACGCAAACGAGGAAGGCAAAAACACCAAGCAGAAGCAACGGGCTGCGTTTGGATGGGGTTCTCATTGTTATGTCTATCCTGCCGCGCTCTCCGGCGGTAGAAAATCATCCGTCCTTTTGCTGTAGCCGCTTACGGTAAATCAACTCGGTGATGCCCGGGCAGACATAATCTGGAATCGCGCCTACCCGGGCATAACCGAGTTTTTCATAAAAACGCTGTGCAGATGTGTTACTGGCTGTAACCAGCAGGAAGACATCTTGCACGGTTTTGAACATTTCTGTTTCCGCGGCTGCCATTAATTGCGCGCCGATTGTGTGCCCCTGGAAACGCGGCGAGACGCCGATCAACCGAATATACCCACTGCGATCCCAGGCGCCATGGGTCATAAACCAGACAAAACCTGCCGTTTGCCCATCCTTTTTTGCGGTGAAGATGGTTGCATTGCAGGCAAGTGCTTTGGTGAACATCCCCCGGGCTTTTTCCTCTGTGACGGAGTATTGTTGCCAGAGGGGATTTTCCAGCATGATTTGCACGCAGGCGGGTATTTCTTCACTGCATAAAGTGGAAATTGCCAGCAGTTACTCCTCCTGACCTTTTTGCTGAATTTTTGCCCAGGAATCGCGCAAGGAAACGGTACGGTTGAAGACAAGATGGTTGGGGTGTGAGTCGCGCGAATCGACCACAAAATACCCTTTGCGCATGAACTGGTAATTGGTTCCCGGCTGGGCATCCGCCAGGCTGGGCTCCAACTTGCAGCCCGTCAGCACGGTAAGCGAATTGGGGTTGATGTTGGCGGTAAAGTCTTGCCCTTCTTCCACGTCGTACGGGTTGGGTTTTGTGAAGAGATGCTCATAGAGGCGCAGTTCGGCATCGATGGCATGTTCGGCGGAAACCCAATGGATGGTGCCCTTCACCCGGCGCCCATCCGGTGACATACCGCCGCGCGATTCCGGGTCATACGTGCAGTGAATCTCAACAATTTCTCCATTGGCATCCTTAACCACGTTGGTACAGGTGATGTAATATGCATTTAGCAGGCGCACTTCCTGCCCGGGGGCAAGGCGGAAATATTTACGCGGTGGTTCCTCCATGAAGTCTTCGCGTTCGATGAAGAGCGTTCGGCAAAAGGGGATTTTGCGCGTCTCTTTGTTTTGCTCATCCTGTGGATACCGCGAAACTTCAAACTCTTCCACCTGTCCCTCGGGGTAATTGTCGATAATCACAAGCAGCGGGTCGAGCACAGCCAGTGACCGTTGGGCGCGTTCTTCCAAATCCTGCCGCAGCACGTGTTCCAGCAGGGCAACATCCACCACGCTATTGGCTTTAGAGACGCCCACCAGGTCGCAGAGGTTTTTGATGGCTTGTGAAGTGTAACCCCGCCGGCGCATACCGGAAAGCGTGGGCATGCGCGGGTCGTTCCAGCCGTCCACATATCCATCATTGACCAGCTTGAGCAAACGACGTTTGCTCATCAGCGTATAGGAGAGATTCAAGCGCGCAAATTCTATTTGCTGAGGATGGTTGGGCAATTCCAGTACATCGATGTAATGGTCGTACAGCGGGCGATGATCCTCAAACTCCAGCGTGCAGATTGAATGCGTTACGCCTTCAAGTGCGTCGCACTGCCCGTGCGCCCAATCGTAGAGGGGGTAAATGCACCATTTGTCGCCGCTGCGCGGGTGGCTGGCGTGCACGATGCGGTACATTAACGGGTCGCGCATGTTCATGTTGGGTGAAGCCATATCAATTTTTGCGCGCAGCACGCGCGAACCGTCGGGAAACTCGCCGCGGCGCATACGCTCAAAGAGATCCAGGTTTTCTTCCACCGAACGGTCGCGGTAGGGGCTGTTTTTACCTGGCACGGTCAGGGAACCACGGTATTCCCGAATTTCCTCCACGCTCAAATCGTCCACGTACGCGTTGCCGTCTTTGATCATCTTAATTGCCAGCTCATAAAGCTGGTCAAAATAGTCGGAGGCATGCAGGATATGATCTTTCTTCAGGTCATAACCCAGCCAGCGGATATCCTCTTCGATGGCGTCGATATAGACCTGTTCTTCTGTGATGGGGTTGGTGTCGTCATAGCGCAGGTTACAAACGCCGCCGTAGTCCTGGGCAATGCCAAAATTCAGGTGAATCGACTTGGAATGTCCAATGTGCAAAAAACCGTTTGGTTCCGGTGGGAAGCGTGTCTGAACACGCCCGCCGAACTTACCTGTACGCAGATCTTCTTCAACGATTTCACGGACAAAATTGGTATTGCTCTCGCTCTCGGTCATTGTCAAACTCCAATACTGGGTTAATAGTCCTATTTTAACCTGATTCCGGGTTTAGGTTGAGAACCTTTCTACTCCTTGTTTTATGCCTGGCGATTTGTGCAGGGAACCGGGTGTGACAACGCTGCGGATTAATCTATAATCAATTTATGCTCACCTGTTCCTGGAATCAGTTGACCATCATACAGTAGCAAGGAGGTTCGTTACAATGCGTTCATCTGCCAAATGCTATGATGTCCTGCGGAGTTTTGTGGAGACCACTCCATTGATCGACTGTCATGACCATTCCCATGTCGCTCATTCCGGTCCGACCGACGTGATAAAGGCTGTGATCGATTGGTATATGCGATCAGACCTGATCAGCGCATCTTCCGATGCAGAAGTGGATTTCATTTTTGATGAAGCACGCCCGCTGGAAGAACGCTGGTCTGTGCTTGAAAAAGCCTGGCAGCGCACCCGTTTCACCGGATATGCCCAGGTGGTGCGGCGGGCTTTGCGCCGTTTTTATGAGGAGGAGGAACTGACCCTTGGGGCTTTGCAGCGTATCCGCCAGAAAATGATCGATTTTTCCGACCCTGAGCAATACGAGTGGGTGCTGGATCAGGCTGGTATTGTGGTACGGCTGGAGGATATCGGCGCGCATACCGGTGCAGTCACCGGAGAGCTCGTTATGCCGCCGCGCTCGCGCCTGGTGATTGGGCTGCCTTCATTCCATGCAGTGTGCAGCTATGCCGATGTGCAGCAGTGCGCTGCCCCGCTTGGGCTTTGTATCACCAGCCTGGATGAATATTTGCATGCCTGTCGTGAAATTTTCACCCGCTGCAAGCAGGCTGGGGCGGTGGCATTCAAGGATCAATCGGCTTATGAGCGAACACTAGGTTATGGCAACCCGACCCGCGCAGAGGCGGAGACGGCATTCAACTGGTTTATGGAAGACCCACGCAGAAAACTTTCTTATCCGGATGGGAACCGCCCACTGGGGGACTACCTTTTCCATCAGTTCATGCGCATGGCGCGCGATTTTGATCTGCCGGTGCAGATTCACACCGGACACATGGCGGGCATCCGCAATGATATCGTCAAAACGAACGCCATTCACCTGACGCGCCTGCTGGAACTGCATCGCGAGACACGCTTTGACCTGTTCCATGCCAACTGGCCCTACAGCGGCGAGATACTTTACCTGGGTAAGAATTACCCCAATGTCACCATCGATTTCTGCTGGGCAAATATGATTGACCCGGTCTACTGCCGCCAGATGTTTCAGCAGGCTGTTTCTAGCGTACCACATGCCAAGATACATGGCTATGGTTCGGATTTTGGCAGCGAATCCCTCACGCATGCCTGGGCACATGCTGACCTGGCACGCGATAACATTGCCGCAGCTCTCTCGGACCTGGTGGAGATGGAATACCTGGGGCTGGCGGATGCGCAGGAAATTGCCCAGGGCTGGCTGTTTGACTACCCCAACGCTTTCTTTAAATTGGGTTTGAGTCGGTAGGCAGGGTGTGGATACTTAATAATGTAATCGTTTACAAAGATTAGACATTCATATATAATCGTTGTAACTTTTAGCAAACCGGTCAGGAGGATTTTATGAACATCTCTTTTAACGGCTTGAATATGGGGTTGGGCAACCTGGCGCGCTTATCTACTGCGCAATCGCGCTCGATCAGCGCCGAAAATTTTACTGGCGAAAAAGGCAAAGGCGGAATGGCGACGGAAGGAACGGGTTCTGTCGTTTCCCGTGAGCTGGGGCAGGGCTGGAAAGTCTCACCGAGCATTCATCTTCCGCCAAAGGGCACCGTTACCCTGGCTGATATTGAGGGTCCTGGCGCTATCAAGCATATCTGGCTCACCGTTCACCCGGACACCTGGCGCTGCCTGATCCTGCGCATGTACTGGGATGACGAGGAAACCCCCTCAGTGGAAACGCCGCTGGGTGATTTCTTCTGCAATGGCTGGTGTGAGCGCAGCAATGTCAACTCGCTGCCGGTTTCGGTCAACCCGGCGGGCGGTTTCAATACTTATTGGGAGATGCCTTTCCGCAAACGCGCACGGATTACCGTCGAAAACCTGATCCCTAAGGAAATCCCTGGTTTTTATTACCAGGTCGATTATGTCCTCACGGATGTGCCCGAAGACGTGGGTTATTTCCACGCACAATGGCGGCGCAGCAACCCACTGCCGTACAAAGAAGTACATACCATCCTGGATGGCGTGCAGGGCTGGGGTCAATACGTGGGCACTTATATTGCATGGGGTGTTCACAACCGCGGTTGGTGGGGCGAGGGCGAGATCAAGTTTTACATGGACGGGGATCAGGATTACCCCACGATTTGCGGTACCGGCACCGAAGACTACTTTGGCGGTGCATGGAATTTTGAGCAGCCAAAAGGGCAGTACGGAATTTTTTCCACCCCGTTTCTCGGTCTTTCTCAGGTCATTATCCCGGATGGACTGTACCAGAGCCAGCAGCGATTTGGGATGTATCGCTGGCATGTTATGGACCCTATTCGTTTCCAGAAAGACCTGCGCGTGACCATTCAGGCATTGGGTTGGGCAAACCGCTCCTGGGACGATCCGCGCTATTTGCCCCTGCAGGATGATATCGCTTCGACTGCTTTCTGGTACCAGGTTGAACCGCACGTACCTTTCAATAAAGTGTTTACCATCCGCGATGTGGAAGTGATCTAAACATTTATTCAATTGCGGGTGCATGCTGATATTGGCGGGGCGCTGCCGTGAAGTAAACTATATAACGCTCTCGACGGGAGAATAAATTATTGGTATAATAATTATACCAATAATTTACCTTTTAACCAAGGAGACCTTTTATGGTTGAATACCCCCAATCTGTTTGTGCCCCCAATTACCGCCTGATGTCGCCTGATCAGGTGCAAGAGATTCATAAAGTTAGCCTTGAACTGCTGGAAAGTGTAGGGATGCGTGTGCAGAACAAAGCAGGCGTTGAACTGCTGCACCAGGCTGGCTGCCGCGTGGAAGGGGAGGAACGGGTGTTCTTTCCGCCCCAACTGGTGGAGGATGCAATCCGCAGCGCTCCATCCAGTATCACCATCTATAACCGTAAAGGCGAAGAAGCCATGCGGCTGCAGGGGGATGAAAGTTATTACGGCTTGGGTACAGACCTGATCTATACCACCGATCTGCGCTCCGGCGAAACACGCCAGTCGTTGCTGCAAGATGTGGCAAATGCATCGCGCATGGTGGATTACTGCAAAAACATCGACTTTACCGCTTCTTTTGCACTGCCTTCCGATGTGCCGGTGAATTCGATGTACCTGCGGTGTTTCAAGACCAGCCTGGAGAATACCATCAAACCGATCTTCTTCACTGCTGCTGGAAAAGAGGACTTGGAGTACATCCTGCAAATGGCTGAGGCTGTGGCAGGCGGGGCAGATGAACTTCGTCAGAAGCCATTCCTGATTCAGTACTCTGAACCGACCGCGCCGCTGACGCACTCCTATGGCGCGGTTAACAAACTTCTCTTATGCGCAGAGCGCGGCATCCCGATTTGCTATACATCGGGGTCTATGCTGGGTGGGGCATACCCGGTAACGCTGGCAGGCGCGGTGGCACAGGCAAATGCCGAGGCGCTCAGCGGGGTCGTGATGCATCAGCTCAAACGCAAGGGTTCACCCATCATCTCGGGCTGGGGCATCGTTGCGCTGGACATGCGAACGACGATTTATGCTTATGGATCGCCGGAAATGCGCCTTTCCAATTCCGTTGTTGCCGATATGTACAGGCATTACGCTATTCCCAAATGGTCGCAGGTGGGCAGCGATGCCAACATGCTGGATGGTCAGGCGGCTTATGAGATGGCAATTGGGCTTTTGAATGCCTCCCTGGACGGTGCTAACCTGGTCCATGATGTGGGTTACCTGGGACAGGGTAAATTGGGCAACCCCGCCAGCATCCTGATGGGTGATGAGCAAATCAGCTATATCAAACGCGTGATGCGCGGTTTTGTGATCAACGAGGAAACCCTGGCGGTTGATTTAATCCGCAAAGTAGGACCAGGCGGGCATTTCCTTTCGGAAGAACACACGATGAGACATCATCGGCGCGAATTTTGGCGGGCGAGTATATCTAACCGAGACAATATGGATGTATGGGTGGAAAAAGGTTGTAAAAGTTATGAGCAGCGCCTGGTCGAAGAAGCGCTGCGCATCCTGAATACACACCAACCGGAACCGTTATCATCTGACCTGCTGGCAAAACTTGAAGATATTGCCCGGCAAGCAGATGAAGCGCTGGAGAAGTTTGAATTCATCGCCTGACCTGTAATGATGTGATTGGACAAAAGATGGGAAAAATCAGTATAATTATCGAATACCGGGATTTCTGGTGCCCATCATCTGCAAAATTTTACCAATCTGGTTGGATTGGGAGTGATATTTTTCCGAGGAGCGAAAAACATGGAACCCATTTTGAAAGAGATTTATGACAGCGTAATTGATGCGGACCAGGAACTGGTCAAGGAAAAAGTAGCCGCGGCTTTGGAGCAGGGTTTGGAAGCAGAAGTCATTTTGAACCAGGGCATGGTCTCAGCAATGACCGAAGTAGGGCGGCTTTTTGAAGAGGGTGAGTACTTTGTGCCGGAAATGTTAATTTGCGCCCGCGCCATGCAGGCTGGCATGACGGTTCTCAAACCCGCCATGATTGCCGCCAACCTCAAATCGGTGGGTAAGGTTGTAGCCGGTACCGTTAAAGGCGATTTGCATGATATCGGCAAGAACCTGGTTTGCATGATGCTGGAAGGTGCTGCGTTTGAGATTTATGACCTGGGGTCAGACGTCAGCCCGCAGGCATTCGTGGAGAAGGTGAAAGAAGTGAATGCAGACCTTGTGGCAATGTCGGCACTGTTGACCACGACCATGCCCAATATGAAAGCCACAATCGATGCATTGAAAGAAGCCGGACTTCGTGATAAAGTGAAGGTTATGGTGGGCGGCGCCCCCCTTACAAACAAGTATGCTGAAGACATCGGTGCCGATGGATACGCTCCGGATGCCAGCCGCGCGGTAGCCCTGGCAAAAGCACTTGCAGCAGGATAGTTTTCAGTATCAACCCGAACCGGGCTGCGTATCTCTAACCCGGAGATAGTATGCGCAGGTGGTTACTTCGAAAAATACAAGGAGAAAAAACATGAATCGTTCAGGTTTTTTGGAGCGCCTGAAGTCGGGTCAAACGCTGGTATCGGATGGCGCTACCGGCACAAACTTGCAGCAGCGGGGATTGGCAGCAGGTAAACCCGGCGAACTGTGGTTGGTCGAACGACCGGAAGAGATTCTCCGCCTGCACAAAGAATTTGTCGCTGCCGGTTCGGATATCATCCTCACCTGCACATTTGGCGGCACATCCGTTCGCCTGGCGCAGGAAGGTTGGGGTGAGCGTGCGGTTGAGATCAACCAGAGCGCTGTCGCACTGGCGCGTGAAGCTGTACAAGGCACCGAAACGCTCGTCGCAGGCTCCATTGGTCCCACCGGACAGATGCTCAAGCCATTGGGTACGCTGGATGAAACAGACTGCTACAAATCGTTTGAAGAGCAAGCCAGGGCATTGGCGGAAGCCGGAGTAGACCTGCTGGTGGTCGAGACTCAATATGACCTGACGGAAGCCGGTCTTGCACTAAAAGCAGTCCGCGCAGTCACCGACCTGCCGTTGGTCTGCTCGTTTAGTTACGACCGCGGTACGCGCACCATGATGGGGGTCAAACCCGCACAGATGGCATCAGCCTTTGCCAAAGAAGCAGATGTATTGGGCATTAACTGCGGGAAGAGCCTTGAAGATAATCTTAGCGTGCTCAAGGATTTGCGCGCCGTCACAGACCTGCCGATCTGGTTCAAGCCCAATGCCGGGCTGCCTCAGATTGATGCTGATGGTCGTCCGACGTTTGATATCACCCCGCAGCAAATGGGTTCTCTTGCTTCCGATTGGATCGCCGCCGGGGCTTCGGTGGTGGGTGGCTGTTGTGGCAGCAGCCCGGAACATATCCACCAGATTGCATTGGCTGCAAAGAAGCAGTAATTCAGTTTCTTTTTACACGAAGTTATCCCACAGGAATCCGGTCTTATCACCGGGTTCCTGTTTTTGATTCACTCAGTCTTTTTATTCAAATTTCTCTTTCTGCCTTGATATAATCTTTTTATCCTCTCTATGATCTGCTAGTTGGGAAAGAACAATGAGCTGGTTAAAATTTTCAACCATACGCGGAAGGTTGTTGTTGAGCTTTGTTCTGCTCACCCTGCTGCCTTCCCTGGCTATTGGTGCAGGCAGTATCCTGGTGGCTTATACCAATGGACGGCAGCAGGTGATCGACCAGCTTGAATCGGTGCTGGCGTTGAAAGAACAGGAGATTGAAAGCTGGTCGTTATCTCTTAAAAGCGAGCTTTCCTCGGCGCTGGACCAGGAATACATTCTTGAGCGCATTAATGTGATCCTGTACTTTGCCAGCGAGGAATATTACCTGGATTATTACACCAAGTCTGTGCGTTCACGTTTGGAACGTTTTTTGCTCAACACGCAGTTCGTTGACGAGATCTCCCTGCTTGACCTGGGTGGGAACGTCATACTTTCCACCAACCCTGACCAGGAAGGTGAAAACCAGGCAGGGGAAACCTATTTCCAAGAGGGCATGCTTGATAAAACGGTGCGTTTTTTGCCTGGCGCAGACACTGCAGAGATTCGTTCGGTGGTTGCGCTGCCGATCTATAACACTGATCAGACGTTGGTGGGTGTCATTATAGGGATGGCGGGTTTAAAAGACCTGAATGAGCGGATGGATAAGCGCACTGGCATGGGCGAAACAGGCAAGGCATATCTGCTGACAGAAGAAGCTCAAGTAATTGCCCGGGCGCAGTTGTTTCCTGTGGATGATCGGTTGATTTTGGGTGGTACGCAACCAACAGGAAGCGTCTCTTTTATTGCCGAACAACATGAGACAGGCTATGATTTTTACGACGATTATCGCGGCGTGAGGGTGATTGGCGCTTACCGCTGGCTGGAGGAGCTTCAGGTAGCGCTATTTGTTGAAAAAGACCTGTCAGAAGCTTTTGGGGTGATCGATGAAACTTTGAAAGTAAACAGTATCATTGCCATTGTTGCAGTCGTGGCGGCAGTTGCAGCTTCTTTATGGGTGACAGGCAGTATTGCTCGACCCCTCATCGACCTGGCGCAAAAAGCCGCCGGGATTGCTGAAGGCAAGTGGGAGCAAATCGCCCAGGCGGATCGGCAGGATGAATTGGGCGTGCTGGCGAAGGCGCTAAACAGCATGATGGTGCAGTTACGCAGTTTGATTAATACGTTGGAGCAGCGTGTGGAAGAGCGCACCGGTCAATTACGGCAAGCCAACCAGGCAATTCAATACCGTGCTTTACAGTTGGAAGCCAGTTCCAATGTGAGCCGGGAGGTAACTTCGATTTTAGACCGTGAAGAACTTTTGCGGCGGGTGGCAAAGCTGATCCACCAAACATTCGGTTTTTATGCGGTCAGTATTTTTCTTGTGGATGAAAAACGCAATAACCTGGTGATGCATGCTTACAGTTACAACATTTCGGAAAAACCGCAAAATTTACAAATCCCGATCAACGGCAGCAGCCTGAATGGACGGGCTGTACTCCGAAACCAGGTGATCCTGGCAAACAATGTAATAGAAGAGCAAGGCTATCTGTATGATAAGTTCTTGCCTGGGACGAAAGCAGAGCTGATTATCCCCATGCGGATCGCAGACCGGGTGATCGGCACATTGGATGTGCAGGCATCCACGGTGAATGCCTTTACACCGGAAGATTTACCTGTCTTTCAAAGCCTGGGAGACCAGATTGCTATCGCCATCGAAAATTCACGCCTGTATGCAAACAACAAAAAGCTGGCGGTGCTGGAAGAACGAAACCGCCTGGCGCGCGAACTGCACGATTCGGTCATTCAATCGTTATACAGTATGACGCTGCTTGCAGGCGGTTGGGACCGTTTTTCGCCACAGGAAAAGGCAACGGCATCCGATGAGTTTGTGAGTGAATTTAGTGAAATCGCCCAACAGGCGCTCAAGGAGATGCGTTTACTGATTTATAACCTGCGTCCACCGGTGTTGGAGCAGGAAGGGCTGTTGGGAGCACTGCATGCCAGGTTGGATGTTGTAGAGAAACGCGCCGGCATCGAGACGCGCCTGGTGGTGGATGAGCTTCCCAAGCTGAGCCTGTCCGTTCAGGAGGCGGTATACCGGATTGCCATTGAGGCGTTGAACAATTCATTGAAACACGCCAATGCCAGCCGAATAATGCTTCACCTGGGCTGCCAGGACAGCCATTCTGTAATGAAGATTGTCGATGACGGACGGGGGTTTGATTTATCTGCGCCACAAGGACATGAAGGCATGGGGTTGAAAAGTATGCGTGAGCGCGCCAAAGAGACAGGTGGCAGTTTGCAGGTATTTTCAACCCTGAAAGAGGGAACGCAGGTAACCCTTGATATCCTGCTCGCAAACATGGATGTTGAGGTCTAGGAGAATAAAGGATGAGAAAATGGTACAGGATGGGAATGAGAAAAATATTCGAATATTGATTGCCGATGATCATGCCATCGTGCGCAAAGGTCTTCGTACACTGATTACGCATGAGCCCGGTTTTGAGCTGGTTGCAGAAGCCGCCAATGGTCTGGAAGCCGTTGAGCTTAACCGGCAGTTTTGCCCTGATGTGATTTTGATGGACCTGGTGATGGACAGGATGGATGGCATATCAGCGATTAAGGCGATTCGAGAAGAGCACCCGGAGGGGCGCATTCTGGTATTGACCAGCTTTGCTGAAGACGATAAGGTCTTTCCCGCCATCAAAGCCGGTGCGTTGGGATATCTACTGAAAGACTCTTCGCCAGAGCAGTTGATCCGGGCAATCCATGAAGTTTATCGCGGCGAGCCTTCGCTGCATCCGCGCATTGCCATCAAGATGATGGAAGAACTCAACCGCCCGCCGGATTTACCACCCACCGAATGCCCGCTGACCACCCGCGAAATGGAAGTACTGCGCCTGGTGGCGCAGGGGTTGGAAGACAGCGAGATAGCAAAAAAGCTGGTCATCAGCGAATGGACTGTGCGCACCCATATCCGCAACATCCTGGGTAAATTACACCTTGCGAACCGTTTGCAGGCTGCCTTGTATGCTTTGCGTGAAGGACTTGCCGATCTTTGCTGAGGGTGCTTAAGAACCCCAGAAGATGAGTGGGTAAAGTTGAATGCTTTGCGATAATTTAATTCGCTGATGAGGCGAGGGGGTAGCCATCTTTCTACCTGATTTCAGGTATACCAAATACCAGCCAGGAATAAGCGGGATACCGTTGCCCGGTGATGGCAGGTTGAAACGATACAGGTATTATAAAATAGGCATTTTGGTTGACTGTCCGTATATCTGTTTTACCCCAGTTAATATAAAAAGGAGAAAAATGAAAAAGAGGATTTTTTGTTTGTTGTTGACTCTGTTCATGGTCTTCTCACTGGCGCTTTCAGCTTGCGCGCCGGCGAAAGCCGAAGAGCCTGCCCCCGCAGAGGAGCAACCAACTGCCGAAGAAGCTGCACTGGCAGAGGAAGAAGAAGCTGCGCCGGTTGCAGAAGAAGAACCGGTTGCAGAATCCAAACTGGGCGGCACGCTGCGTTATGCTCAATACGGAGAACCGGATACGCTTGATTCACATCGTACAAATCAACTGATGTCTATCAATGTGCTTCAGTTCGTTGGTGCAGCTCTGGTATCTCTTGACCCGGATACCAATGTGGTACCCTGGCGGGCAGAGTCCTGGGAGGTGTCGGAGGATGGATTGGTCTGGACTTTTTATTTGCGCCACGATATCAAATTCACCAATGGCGAACCGCTGACCGCGCACGATTTCGTTTTTACCTACAAACGAGCTATAGATCCTGACACTGCTTCACCACACACAGCAGGAAAC
>CAYRRA010000001.1:0-60616 GCA_964426355.1 uncultured Anaerolineaceae bacterium | reverse complement strand
AAGAGCTGAACCGCCAACCCGAGTTGGTGAATCTGCTCACTCCTTACACCATACTGGAGCAAACCGACGACTATATCATCTATGATCTGAATGATCCTATACCGACTCAGTAAACAGTTGTATCCATCCTCAAACACAATTACACTCTTCCCAAATCAAATTGCCAAAACCTGAACGAGATGGTTAAAACCGCACCAGGGATCGAATAAAAGTGATCCCTGGTGCTTAAAGATAGGGAGTATTGAGATAATAGAAATTTAAACAATAATTTGCACTGCTTCTTTTCTCACCTTTTTTATTCAATCATCTTTTTCCGGTTTACCGGTGTTGTCTGGTTTACCCGTATTATCCGGCTTGCCGGTGTTCTCTGGTTTGCCAGTATCCTCTGGTTTGCCTGTATTATCCGGTTTGCCAGTATCCTCTGGTTTGCCTGTATTATCCGGTTTGCCGGTGTCTTCCGGTTTGCCCGTATCCTCTGGCTTTCCAGTATCCTCCGGTTTGCCCGTATCCTCCGGTTTGCCGGTGTCCTCTGGTTTACCGGTGTCCTCTGGTTGATTCGGATGGATCTTCTCTATCGCCTGTATGGCATTCTGGATACCATATTTAGCCTGCTCTGGTACTTTTTCCAGTATTGCCTCCAGGTGTTCCCTTTGCCTTTCCTGGATACCGTTCATGTAACCAGTTTCTGTCTGCACGCGCGCAGGTTCACTCAGGTTTCCTTGCGCCATGATCTGTTCCATCGATTGGATTGCGCGCATGTATCCATCCAGGGCTTCCTGCATATTTTCTAACCGGTTTTGCGCAAGCAGAGCATCCATCTCATTTAGCCGCCGTTCGGCAAACTGGTAATGCAGTTCCAGGTCACCTTCATCATCAGCCAGCGTAAGGCGAATATCCTCTACCAGACCCTTTACACCATACAGTGTATCCCCAGGTAATGCATCAGCAGATGCATAAACGACACCTCCTCCACCAAATACAGTTACCAGTAAAGCAATAATCACAACCCAGGACATCGCAAATTTCCTTATTCGCTGTTGGGAACGTACCTGTCCTATATGACGAGAAACCGGGTTAAACGTTACAGGTTGATCGGAAAGTCGTGCCATTAATCGCCGGCGGGATTCCTGGTGGAACTGTTCGCGCGGCGTGACCCGCAGTGATTCCGACCTTATCTGTCCTGCCAAATCCACTAAATCAAAAATTTCTTCACGATAATCAGGATATTTCTCAAGACATTCCTCTAATGGCATCCCATTTTCCATCCCATCAAGGCTTCGAGCTAAGATTTTTCCAACTTTACCGCTCATAATTATTCACCTGCCGAACAAACTTTCAACAAGAGTCTTTTCATATTTCAAACTCTTGATCGCTTTCACCTGCATCGTCTGGGTACATCCAGTCACGTAGTTTCTTCAACGCCCGGTATTGCAGTACCCGAATATGATTCTCGTTCAAACCCATCAACCCAGCCGTTTCTGCGTGACTGAAGCCGCTGACAAATCGATGTACCATCACCTCTCGCAACGGTTCTTCCAGTTTTAGGATTGCAGAAATCAGCTTGTTGCTTTCTTCATCTCTCTGGACACTGATGTCCGGTTGTATCTCCGGATCAATCATGAAATCCGCTTCGCTGATATCCGTTTCCAATCGTTTCTTACGGTAATGATCCACAACCAGGTTTCGAGCAATGCGATAGAGCCAGGCTCGAAAATTATGGATTTCTTTGTCCTTTACCATTCGAGGAAGTGCCTGCCAGACGCGCAAGAAGACTTCTTCGGTCAGATCTTCAGCTTCCAATTCATGGGTTACCCGGAAATAGATAAAGCGATAAATGGGGTCCATGTAAATTTCATATAGGTCCCCAAAGGCACGCTTATCTCCCCGCGCAGACCGCAGGATCAACTCGCGTTCAGAGCTGTCCATCCAATATCTTTTCTACTCAAGACGAAAAACATCCTCTCGCGTTACAAAAAACGCATTAGAATCCATTTTCTGGAGCCAACCATAACACCTGATATCCATCCAAAACGATTTGATCCACAGAAAGGTCCACGCAGGCATTTGAAAATAGATCACGCCAGGTTCCGCTGTTCAAACCGTGCGATTTTTTGAAGTCAACTTCCTGTCTTTGCGCAGATAAATTATGCAAACAAAGTACAACTTGCAACCCATCGGGCGAAATGCGCAGGATAGAAAAGACTTGCCTGTTCAGTTCCATAACGAGCTGCGCACCATGTGGGTGAAAAGCAGGAGACTTCTTTCGGGCTAACAAAAGCTGGCGGCAGCCCGCAAAGACCCGGCTCTGGCGGCTGCCTGGGTCGGACAAAGTTATCATCAGTTCGTCAGCAGCAAATTTCCGCCGGTTGATACTGCGATTCTGCCCGGTCTGCTTCACGCCGTCCTGCCAGTTGGATGTGCCAAAAAGGCTGTGTACATAAACCCCAGGCAAGCCAACCAATGAAAGCATCACTGCCTGAGCTGCAAGGAAACGCCTGACGGACAGGTCAAACGGTTCGTGAGATGCCGGGTCGGTCAACGCATCAAAAAATGAAATATTCAACTCGTATAGGCTCTGGCTGCCGTCCTGGCTGCTTCTGCTTGAAACCAACCCGCCGTGTTTTATCCCCTGTTCCACCATCTCATTGATCTCTCGATCGCTCAGAATTCCCTGCAGCGGACGCAGACCGATTCCATCATGCGAATCCAGGAAATTGAAATAACTGACCTGGGTGGATGGCAAGGTCAGTTCGGATGCCCATTGGTTTAACACACTGGTATTGCCAGTCTGAATCGCGTGCAACACAAGCGGAGGCAGGGCAAAGTTATTCACCAGATGGGCAGCATTGAAACCATTGCCAAAGTATGAAACATTTTCGGAATGAGGCACATTGGTCTCCGTGACCAGTTGTACATACGGAGCGGTTTTCTTGAGTATCGCATTAAGGAGATTAACTAAAAGATACGTTTTGGGATGGTGAATACAGGCAGTTCCAACCTCTTTCCACAGGTATGCAACGGCATCCAAACGGATTAGTTTTGCACAGTTTTCCACATAAAATAACACGTTATCCACAGTTTCCAGCAAAACCTGTGGATTTTGATAGTTGAGGTCCACCTGATCCGCACTGAAAGTTGTCCACACCCAGCGAGGTCCGGCAGCCGTGTCAAACCGATGCATCAAAGGAGATGTGCGCGGGCGCATAACCGCTGACAGGTCTGCATCCGGGGGCAGGCTGATGAAATAATCCTGATACTGCTCGTCTCCTTTGAGAAAAGACTGGAACCAATCGCTTTGGGAGGAAACGTGGTTAAGAACGAGATCGAACATCAGCCGGAAATCAGCGCCTAAACGCTTGATATCCTCCCAATTGCCCCATTCCGGTTTCACTTTGCGATAATCGATCACAGAAAAGCCGTCATCTGAAGAATAAGGAAAGAAAGGGAGCAGGTGCAACCCAGACAAAACACCTTTGAGATGCTTTTGGGCAAAATGATAGAACGTACGCAACGGAAGCTCACCCTGCCGTTGAAACTGGTCGGCATAGGCAATGAGAATCGCATCTCCTTGATCCAGTGGAGGAGGGGCAGCAAGCGGGGTAAAACGATTTATCCGTTCTTCAAGCAGCGAAGCTGTTTGCCTTCCGATTTGTTCGCCGTAAAGCAATTCCAATATAAATCGTGGGTCCGAACAGTGGCATTCAGTCATCTTTGCCTTCACCGTCATACTTCCATTGTACAACGACTGGCGCAGCATTTTCTAAAACTGCGTTATACACATTTTCCAGCGAACCGCCACGCACCAGACAGACCAGGGCAGACAACGCCAACCCATGCGAAACAATCAGCACCGGACCGTGAGGATGCTTCAACACAATTTCATCGACAGCTTGTTTCATCCGTTCAGCAACCTGCACGGCGGTTTCACCGCCAGGAGCGCGCGCATATAACGGATTGACGCGGCGCTCATTGATTTCTTCAGGGTATTCCCGACAGATATCCTGGTAGAGCATTCCTTCCCATTCACCCATAGAAATCTCAGACAGACGGCTGTCAAAATGGACTTTCTTTCCGTTTTTTTCAGCGATCATTTGTGCTGTTTGCCGGGCACGCTGGAGCGGGCTGCTATAAATAGCCTGAAATTTAACCTCTTTCAAACGCTCTGCAATTTCTCTGGCTTGTCCCAACCCATTTTCATTCAAGGCAATGTCTACGCTGCCCTGAAAACGTCCCTCCCGGTTCCAATCAGTCTGCCCATGCCTTACCAACCATAACTCTGTCACAAATTTTCCCTCCGGCTATTTTGGTAGATTCTACCTTAAAGCGTTCAGTTTTTTGTTGCATGGACAGCACAATACTCGGCAATTTGAATCATCGGCGGACGTTCATATTCCGGAACCTCCTCGACCCCCAGATAATATCCTTTGCGGTCATAACGCACCAGCTTCATCGTGCGGTTCACATCTTCCAAGATACTCACTTGAGAACGTTTTTCCAACCTTTGCATGAATGCCTGCAAAATGACAAATGACATTTTGCTCAAGTCTTCAAGAGACTGGTTATGATGCACCCTTTTGAGCAAATCCACCTGGGCGATGGAGGAGATGCCAAATTTTTCGAACACCTCAATGAGCATGCCAATTTCCACACCATAACCGGAAAAGAAATGCAACTGCTCCAACGCTGAGCGCCTGCCGCCGTATTCACCTGAGAGAGGCTGCACCACACCGGATAATTCGGGGTAAAACAGGTTAATCAACGGTCTCGCGGTCAATTCAGTCACCCGTCCACCACCACCAGCCAGCATTTGATTGCCCACGCGCAATGGACGCCGGTAAAACCCCTTAACATACTGCACAGAACGGTCTTCCAGCAGCGGTCCGAGGATGCCATAAACAAAACGCGGATGGACATTGACAATGTCGGTATCCAACCAAACCAAAATATCTCCCTGGGTAACGAACAGGCTTTTCCACAATGCCTCGCCTTTACCCTTGCGTGAACCATATTTCGGAAGCACTTCCTGATGGATGAAAACAGGTATCCCCAGGTCAGCCGCAATTTCTCTTGTACGGTCGGTGGACATCGAATCCATCAATACAATCTCATCAAGCAGTGGAAAATCATCCATCAATGCCGTTTTCACCGTTCGAATTACGTTCCCGACAGTATCTTCTTCATTGAAAGCAGGCAACACCAGGCTAATGGTTATTTCCTGGTCTTCTTTCAGTTTAACCAACCCTTCCAGGTCATCAAACTCCCGGGAATGGTATGTATTTTGAGCAAACCAGCGGTCAACGAGCAAAGAAATCGCATGAGCTCCTTGCAAGGCTCCATCAGTCCCTGTCCACAGTTCAGGCGAAGCAGCGGGCATCCTGGCGGGTTTTTCAGCCATTTTTATAGCAGCTACAGGACAAACAGATTTTTGCAATACTTTCTCTAAAACCGATTCAGTGGTGCCCTGCCGCTCAAGGGAACGAATGGTCGCCCCTATGATGAGCGCATCTGCTTTGCCGGATTCCTGGAGAATGCTTTCGCCCAGGTCAAGCGAGATGGATTGGGTGTACGATACATCAGGCATGTTGGGCAGTACACGCATTAAGCCACGAAAGGGCGCTTCATCCATCTCCTGGGACATGGGAGAGATGAAATGTACCACCGATAACTTTCGATGAGGCATCTGCCTGGCAAGGCGAAGCGCCATTTCTGCATATCGACCACCCCGCAGAGGGAGTGTTATCTTCTCCAATGGTTCCTTCCACTGTCCGCGAACAATGACCACATCACAGCACAGGGTCTCAAGAAGATCAAAAGGCAATCGCTTGAAAGAATCAAAGTGCACGGGATACTCCAACACCAGCAGGCTGTCCGGGAATTCTTCTGTATAGGCACACAAATCATCGAGCACATCCACGCCAACTCGCACCACAATACGCAAATCCGTCACGCTATGGGAATACAGGTTTTGCAGCCGGGTGCGGAAATCACTGGCTTTTCCTACAACCATCGAAAGCGCTTCTTCTTCCGGGACAGGCAGCAAGCCCAATAAATGAACCTCTGTCTTCAACATCCCTGCAAAGCGAATGGATTCCTCCGTATTTACTTCTGGAAAAATGGGAACCACCACCTGTTGATAAGGCAGCCGATTGAGGTCTTTTCTCATTTTTCCTCCAGTAAAGCCCTAATTTGCTTTTGATAAATTGCGTTCCAGGTAAAATCCCGGCGCACCTTTATCCGGAGTTGATAGGCTTTGTCACGGGACAGGTGGTTGACAATCAACCCTGCAATATAATCCGGCTGATCATCCGGCGAGAAGTAAATTGCATTTTCCCCACCGAGCGCTTTTAATTGCGGAATATCGCTGCAAAAAACCGGCATACGGGAAAGCCCCGCTTCCAGGATTGGGATACCAAAACCTTCTTCACGGCTGGGTAAAAACAACACATCTGCAATCCGATAAAGGTCAGCAACACAAACATCATCCAACCCATCCGGTGCTTTTTCTGCCATCAAAAAAAGAGAATCCTCCAATTGCAGCTTTTTCTGCAATTTTTTCAATTCGCTTAAATACAGTTGATTGTCAGGGTTATGCGCACCAGATGGACCAGTGATAATCAGTACAGCCTCACTCATTTTCTTGCGCAAGGCAAACAGCGTGTGCAAAGCAAGCTCCAGGTTTTTCCGCCGGGTGATGAGCACAGGAACCAGCAAGATCGGGTTTGAAAAAATCAACGGAAAATCATTAAGCAGCGTTTTGCAGATCGGATGGATTCCCAAAAATTTTTCCAAATCCACTCCGCCTGGAATGACCGAGATTTTCTCTGGAGGAATTTTCATCAAATCCGCCAGTTCGTGCCTGCGGGCTTCCGATATGGTCACCTGCCGGACACCAGGAAAGGGGATACGCAGCAAATCCCATGGATAACCCGGGTGTAGTTCCTGGCGGTAACGTTCCGCTGTCCACGCCAGGTCGTGATGCCAGAGTATGAACTTGGGTGAACCGGCAGCCTGTGAGAGACTGTGAACAGCCGCAGTGAATGCCAGGTTTTTATGCAATGAAGCCACGTTATGCACGATAGCAAAATCGGAATGAGACAAAAACTCTTTCAGGACGCTTTCAATTTGATCAACGATTTCGTTGAAATCGTCGGGGATTATGCCTTTATCCAGTTCACCTTTGAAGGACAGAATCTTAGGATGAAGTGAATCCAACAACGGTAAGACCCTCACCGGAATATTTGCATCCCATTGTTCACCCCTGCCCGTTATCACAGTCACCTGATGACCCGCGTTAATGAATTGATGTGCTTGCCTGGCAATAACGGTTTCGACACCGCCCACAACTGGCGGTGCTGCATAGTGAAGCAATGCGATATTCACAATAACCTCCTTTCGCTAACTTCACATATCATTTATTTAACTTCTCATTTCATTATACAGTGCAATACATCTAATCAACTCAACAGGGCAAAAACCAAATATGATTTTTTATATACAATTTTGTGACATTTGCAAATTTTTCAAAGTTGACAGAGTGCCTCAACATGTGTTATTCTTTGGCTATAATAGTATTTAGCTTACCCATTCTTAAGGAGTCTAAACGATGACCTATAAAATCAACCCTGATGAATGCATTTTATGCGGCGCTTGCGAAGCAGAATGTCCAGAACAGGCAATTTCCGAGGTGGATGGCGCCATGTGGATCGATCCCGAAAAATGCAAGGATCATGGTCTGTGCGCAGAAGTTTGCCCGGTTGAAGCCATTTCAAAAGTCAGTTAATCTCAGACAAAGAAAAATATCACAAACAACTTCCCCCTTCGAGTGATTTCATCCTGAAGGGGGTGAGTGATTTAATAGATCTTCTCATAAATACAGAAACCGTAGGACAAAATGAAAAAGTTTATCACCGTAGCAGGGAATATCGGTGTTGGTAAATCCACTTTGGTAAAACTGCTCAGCGAAAAACTGGGGTGGGATCCTTTTTACGAACCAGAGGCACAAAATCCGTATCTTTCTGATTTTTATCAGGACATGTCTGGATGGAGCTTTCATTCACAGATTTTTTTCCTCATCCACCGTCTGCGTATCCATCAGGATTTGTCCTTCACCCCGCAATCCACCATACAGGACCGCAGTATTTACGAGGATGCAGAAATTTTTGCCCGTAACCTATATCTACAGGGGTATTTCCAGGAGCGAGATTACCAGACCTATCAAACGCTTTATCACACCTTATGTAAATCTCTTACAGTACCCGACCTAGTCATCTATTTACGTGCGTCCGTGGGTACGCTGAGTAAAAGAATCTCCAAACGCAGCCGTGATTACGAGAAATCAATCAGCCCGACATACCTTGAACACCTGAACCATCTTTACGAAGAGTGGATTGATCATTTTACCCTTTGTCCCAAGCTCATTATTCCGGCAGACGATCTCGATTACGTAGCACATCCACCTCACCTGGATTTAATTCTCTCAAAAGTGCAAGAAAAGTTGTCTGGGAAAGAAGATGTTGTCTTTGATCCTGGTGAAATCATGAGTCTCTGATTTTTTTGTATTGATTCATCACGGATATTTTTCATAAAGAGGAAAGAGACCATTGTGTTGACACAATGGTCTCTTTCCTCTCAGTAACCGGAAGCACGAACAGGGTTATTTAGGTTCAATCACCAGCTTAACCGCTGTGCGTACTTTCCCATCGATCTCAACATCGACAAATTCCGGGACGGCTGCAATGAAAATATCTTCCTCCTCAAGATACCCTTTTGCAAGCACCATCGCCTTCACTGCCTGGTTGACAGCACCGGCACCAATTGCCTGAACCTCAGCATGTTTATGCTCTCGGATTACCCCGGCAATTGCCCCCGCCACAGCTGCAGTGCGGGAGTTCGCTTTAACTTTTATGATTTCCATCTTGTCTCTCCCAATTCTTAAATTCTGACAATACGGGGTTAATTACATGTTTTTAAGATTGTAATAGATTTAATATTCAATTGCAATACCCCCTGAAAAGACTTCAAACAGTGAAAAAAAGTTTCCGCAGAGTCATTAATGAATCATCTTTCCCCATATTAATTAAGGAGAATTGAATCGTAATCGTAGTAGAGTCTGTGGAAATGTGGATAAGGCTTTTTGGGACAAAAAATAGCCCTATATCTGGCACTGGCGCTTTTTTTGCCCCCACATCTTCAAGTTTTTGGGATAAAAGTTTTCCCGAATCGGTTTGTGGATAACCTGGCAAAAGTCGGGGATTAATTAGCAAAAAAAGAACTCTTTTTTACCCCCTTGCATATATGTCTATCTGCCTGGGATTCTCCCCAGATATGGGGGGATTAAATTACGCTAATTTTTTGTTGAGTACACAGAATTAAGGTATTTCTCCACACTTTTTCCTGGTTTTCCACAATTATATGAGGTTTTTCCACAGTTTTAAGTGCATTAATCACTGACCCATCTTTTGCGCCCAAAGATCAATCGTTTCTTCAATATTGTCCAGGTAACTATCCAATGCGCGGATGGATACCCCAGAGGGGTGGATATCCAAGCCGAGAAACTCTAAAGCAGTGTTCCATGCCTCTTGATGGACGTTTTTTTCAGGCAGTGCGGCTACGGCGGCAGTCCATGTGCGAAGAATCGACCAGAGGGCAGCAGGCGGAGAATCTTCCCGCATTACCTGGGCTGCACTCTTGTAATAAATCACCCGGCAGGGATGCAGCCGTGCCGGAGGGTTTTCAATGCTTCCGGCTGCAATAAAGGCAGCTTCCCACTGCTCTAACCAGGTTTCCCATGTATCTTGAGGAATTGCCTGCTGAATAATCAGGTCAACAAATCCAGCGGATAAATCCTCTCGCCCAATTGCAGCAGTCCGGCTGGGATACTGCAGTAACAGCCGTCTTTCGGTCAAGGGAATATCGGTGAGTACAGCTATGGCATTGGCAGAACGTTCCAGCGCCTTTAAATAATGGTTCACCTGCTGGCTGTGGCTTTCGACCATGCCGGTTTTGATATCCATCCAAAGTTGACGCGCTTCGTCCGCCAGGCTGCGAGAGCGTTGTAAGATGTAATCAGACCGCCCATACTGCGCACAAACACTCGCCTGGGTGAATTCAAACCAATGCTGTGTATCATGCAGGCAAATGGGGTTGGCGCACAAAAAAGGTGCAATCCAGGGGTCTGATCGCAACTCTCTTGGTTGACGGAAGATGCTTTGCGAGAGGTGAGCGATATCTACATGAACTTCATCTGACATACTGATGACTTCACGTTCCATCGGCGGTTCGCTATCATGGATAAAGAAAAGATCGATATCGGTTGTTCTACCCAGCAAAGGCTCATCATGAAGAAGTGAACCAGTCAGGTATACGCTGACTAAATGCCGGTTTTTACGTACCTGTTGGGCAACCACCTGCCGTGCGGTTTGGATTAGTGAGTCGCGGGTGATCCTCATTTATCTCTTTCCCTTTTTCTTGAACCAGTGTGGAAGACCGATGGCTATTCTGCCATTTTTTATCTCTTGCTTTATGTGCGATCCGAAATGGGCAGTTCTGGTTGGAAGGGCGCCATCTGCAATGACTGACGGATACGCATTTCAATATAGGCAAGATCATTTTCATAACGGACAAAATCACGTTGATTGGTATCGATGACCAGTACCGGGGAGGATTGTTTCTCGTTTAGAAAATACTCATCATACGCCTGGTTGAGTAAGTGTATGTAATCCCGATCCATTTGTCGTTCAAAAGGACGATCACGCTGGGCGATTCGCTGCATGAGCACTTCGGTATTGGCGCGCAAATAAACAATCAAATCCGGGCTCACTGTTTTTTCTGCCAGTGCCTGGTGAACGCGGTAATACACATCCAGTTCGTCTCCCTTCAGGTTGATCCGGGCAAATAATGCGTCTTTTTCAAAAGTGTAATCGCTGATTAACGTTTCATATTCGTTTAAAAGCATGGTTACGCCGTGTCGTTGCTGTTGATAGCGGCTGAGCAGGAAAAAAATTTGAGTCTGAAAGGCATATCGCTCACGGTTTTCATAAAAATCGCTCAGAAAAGGATTCTCTTCAAAGACCTCCAACAGCATCCCCGCATTGAAATTTTTTTGTAGCATTCGTGCCAGGGTTGTTTTACCAACACCGATTACACCTTCAACCGCAAAATACATAAAACCTCCAGGGAATGAATTGACGATGAACTATGGTCATCCAGGTATCCATGCTGTGTGTAACCAAAGGACGTTTTTTTCCCAATCAGATTGGTTACTTGAATCAGTGTTAATATACCATAAAAAGGTTTTCAGGTCTTCCGTTGACATGCCCCATTCCAGACGGTACAATCTACCTCGTATGGATCCTCTAAAAGAACTTAACCCACAACAACAGGCTGCCATCACTGCCGATCCGGGGCAGGTATTGGTGCTTGCCGGTCCTGGCTCAGGAAAAACACGCGTCCTGACCTTTCGTATTGCTTATTTGATCCACAACCTGAACGTTGCGCCTTACCGTATCAGCGCTGTTACGTTCACCAATAAAGCCGCGCGCGAGATGGCTCGGCGCGTGGAGGAGCTGTTGGGTACCTCAGCAGATGGGTTGTGGGTGGGCACATTTCACGCCATTTGTGCCCGCATTTTACGCCGCGAAGCAGATCATTTGCTCTTTTCACCCAACTTCGTCATTTATGACGCCGACGACCAGGTAACGCTGGTGAAGAATATCCTGCGCGAGCTCAACATCGATGAGAAGTTGTACACACCAAACGGCATTCATTCTGCCATATCAAACGCCAAGAACCAGTTGATTCTCCCCAAAGACTATGTTCAGCAAACCTATCGCGATACCATTGTTAAACGAGTATATGAACAATACCAAAAGATGCTGACCGCAAACGATGCGCTGGATTTCGACGATCTACTGTTATGTACCGCGCGCTTATTTGCCGAAGAATCTACCGTAAAACAGCAGTATGCCCGGCGTTTTGAACACATCCTGGTGGATGAGTTTCAAGATACGAACGTGGCGCAATACCAGATACTCAAGCACATCAGCTCTTACCATCATAACCTGTTTGTGGTGGGTGACGAAGATCAATCGATCTACCGCTGGCGCGGCGCTGATTATCGCAATGTTCTGCGTTTTGAACAGGATTATCCGCAGTGTAAGAAAATCCTGCTGGAGCAAAATTACCGATCCCGCCAGATTGTGTTGGATGCAGCCAGGGCAGTGATCGACCATAACCGAAACCGCACCCCCAAGCACCTCTTTACCGAGCGCGGAATGGGTGAACAGATTGTCCTGTATGAGGCGCCTGACGACTATCACGAAGCTGCCTATGTGGTACAAACCATACAGAACCAGATGAATCGCGGAAAAAAAGGTGGTGATTTTGCCATTATGTACCGCACCAACGCCCAGTCGCGGCTGCTGGAGGATGCCTTTATGCGCGCCGGTGTACCCTACCGCCTGGTGGGTGCCCAACGTTTCTACGGACGGAGAGAGATCAAGGACCTGATTGCTTACCTGCGCCTGGTGCACAACCCCTCGGATACAATCAGCCTGGAGCGCATCATCAACGTGCCTTCCCGCAAGATTGGCGACAAAACGGAGAATCACCTCAGAAAAATTGCTTCTCTTGCCGGGGTATCCTCTGGTGTTTTCCTGCTTGAGCTGGGTCATCAAATGGAAGCATCTCCCTACTGGGAGCAGTTCTCTGGGCGTGAGATTGCCGCCCTGTCCAGTTTTGCCCATCAGCTTGCCGGTTGGCGTGCCGACGCAGACCGCCTGCCGCTGCATGAATTGATCGAACGGATTATGATGGATATTGGTTTCCGTGCTTACCTGGATGATGGGAGTGATGAGGGGGAAGACCGCTGGGGGAACGTGGAGGAGTTTCTGCGCATTGCGGTCGAATTTGAAGAGCGCGGTCAAGGAATGGTGGAGTTTCTTGAAAACCTGGCATTGGTTTCCGACCAGGATACCCTGCCGGAGAAACAGGATGCGCCTACCTTGCTCACACTCCACGCAGCCAAAGGACTTGAATTTGACCAGGTGTTCATCATCGGGCTGGATGAAGGGCTTTTACCGCATAATCGTTCGGTGAAATCCGATGACCCTGAGGAAATGGCAGAGGAACGCCGCCTGTTGTATGTGGGCATCACGCGCACCAAAAACCAGCTTCACCTGGTGAGGGCAACACAGCGCAATACCTACGGCTCTTCAGCCATCAGCATGCCTTCGCGTTTCTTAAAGGACATCCCTGATGAACTGCTCCGTCGGCAGGGAATCCGATCCATGCCCACAACATCGGATAGCTGGCACAGGCAGGAATACCAGGCGCCCACCCGCTGGGAATCGCGTTCGGTACGCAAACCAGCTGCACCTATCCTGGAGACGCATTTTTCAGCCAATATGAATGTTCATCATCCCTCCTGGGGGCAGGGTCTTGTATTGGAAAGCCGGATTCAGGATGGCGAGGAAGTGGTCGATGTTCATTTCGATAGCGTCGGTTTCAAAAGGCTGCTGGCATCGCTTGCCAATCTTGAAATCATTTCATGACCTGGTTTGCTTTTGCAAAGCATTTCTGTTAATACTGTAAACAAAATAGAAGCACGTGATTTCGAAATAAAGGTTTCCTCCCTCCTGTACCAACATTCCTGGTGGAAGACGGGTGGGATTTAGCCAAGCTGATCATGTACCGAAGGAAACATTCAATGACCGGTTTGTGGCGACGGTTGCGTCAACTTCCGCAAAAAACGGCACCTGCTGGCAGCCCCGCAGGAGACCTGACATTGGGGATAATTTCGCGTACCTGGTATCCGCTGGCGTTAAGTTGGACGATTATGTCGTTGGAGGGCGTGTTCAGCAGCGCAATCATGGCGCGAATGCCCAACCCTGAGGTTAACCTTGCTGCGTACGGAGGTATTTCTTTTTCAATTGCCTTTATCCTTTCTTCTCCGATTTCCATGATGTTATCTGCCTCCACTGCTATTTCCAAGAACTGGCAGGCTTACCAGCGGTTACGCAAATTTATGATGCTGCTGGGGCTTTCAATCACGCTGATTTACCTGATCGTTGCTTTTTCACCCATTTATTACTGGGTCGCCCAGCAGTTGATTGGCGCTCCACAAGAGATCATCGAACCAGGAAGGCTCGGTTTAATGATCTTATTGCCTTTTCCCTGGCTAATCGGTTACCGGAGGCTACAGCAGGGGGTGATGATTCGTTTTGGTCAGGCAGGAGGGGTAACAGCTTGCACATTTCTGCGTCTTGCCAGCGAGGTACTGCTGATGCTGATTGGTTTTTGGGATGGAAGGCTGCCTGGCATTGTGGTAGCTACTGGTGCACAGTTGATTGGTATGATGTTGGAAACAATTTATGCCAGCCTTCGTGTTCGCCCCATTTTAAAATACCAGGTGCGGAACGAACCCGTTCATTCTCAACTGAGCTGGGGTGAATTGATACGGTTTTATGTACCCCTATCTTTAACAACGATCATCGGGTTTTCATTCCAATTCATTAACAGTGCAGGGTTAAGCCGCATGCCGCTGGCGCTGGAATCACTCGCAGTTTACCCCGTGGTATCTGGTTTATCCTGGCTGTTGCAAAGCCCGGGTGTTGCTCTCAATGAGGTGGTAGTGGCACTGCTGGATCGGTCAAATTCGGTGGAAAAGTTGCGTCGTTTCACCGTGTTGTTATTTCTCGGTTCTTTGTCCCTTTCCTTTGCATTCTTAGTGACGCCAATTTCCTTATTCTGGTTCACAAAGATTTCTTCGCTTGCCCCGAACCTTGTTCAAATCGCTAATCACACTCTTTGGATTATGATGGTCAGTTCTGGTACATGCGTTTTACAGTGTTGGTACCAAGGATTAATTGTACATGGTCGAAAAACACGATTTTTAAGTGAATCGATCGTTATTTCTCTTTTTGTAGAGGTGTTGATCATCATTTTGGGGGTTTTGCATGGGCGTATCACTGGCGTTTACGTGGGGGCTTTCGCCATGGTGATTTCGTATGCTGCACAGGTTTTCTGGTTGTGGCTGCGCAGTCGCCCGGTGGTACGGGGTCTGATTTTACGCGATGCTCAAAGTGTTATTTGACGACACCTCTGCGGATGATGGGTGATGTCAACACCCTCCACAACAGGCGAGTTTTGGTCAGCCAGTGGATTTGCGCACCGTTTTTCTTGTTTTTCAGCATTTTTTTTGCCAGCCAGGGCGAAACGGTTTCCACTCGATCTCCCAGTAAGTTGAGTACGCGTTTAACGCGTTCCCAGGTATGGGCATCTGTATAGCGCGATGATGTGACCATGTCCGTCACCACCATACCAGGAGATACCCCACCCACCAGCAGACCGGTTCCTCTCACTTCCTGCGCCAGTGCATCGGTGAAATAACCCAGCGCAGCTTTGGTTGTGCCGTAAACCAGCAAACCATTCTGTGTACGTCCATCACTCCCTAAACCCAGCAGGTTATACACCGCACCATACCCCTGAGGCTGCATCCCGTACAAAGCCACTTTAGCTCCATACATGGCGCCGACCAGGTTGGTATTGACGATTTCCCGTATGGTTTCATCGGACTGCTCCAATAGTGACCCCAAAGGGTTGGCGATACCGGCGTTGTTCACCCAGATATCCACTTTGCTGAAAACCTGCCGCGCGGAATCCCAGAGCGCCTGCACTTGCTCGTACTGGCACACATCGCAAGTGCAACCAAAAACTCGCTCGCGGTCAAAACGGCGTGCCAGTTTATCTACCGCTTCAGTAACACGGTCGTTATTCCTGCCGCTGATGACCACAGAGCACCCCAAATCAAGGAAGGCTTCAGCCAGTCCATACCCGATACCGCGCGTGCTTCCGGTGATGACGATAATTTTCATACTTTCTTTTCTCCTTCACGCTGGATTTCGGTTGTGGCAATCGGGCAGGGTTCTGGCAGGTCGCTCTCCAGGGGGGCATCGTACAGGGCTCTCATCTTGCGGCAGAGGGCAATCGATTCCAGCACATCAACATTTTCCACGTATTGATCGATGCTGCCCAGGTGGGGCGGGAGAGAACGTATCTCATCGGACCGGATCTCTGCATGCAGTGCATCCACATAGCGCCCGGCATGGGGAACCTGGTATGGGCGGCTGTAAAAGCTTGAAATTTCCGGCGTGATCTCGTTTGTAATCCTCAGGCGGTTATGTTTTTGACCGAGATACAAATAAGCTTCCGATAGATACTGCTCGCGCTCTTTCCAATCAGCAGATCGATGCACACGCTCAAAAATGGGCGATAAATCTGCGGCGCAGTCCAATAAATTAAAAGCTGTGCCGAACCATTTACTGTAAGGCGGATAGCGTTTTTCCATCAGGAAGCAAAGCTCCATCAAGTGATGTATCATGCGGGCGGCTACATCTCTGGAGCCGGTTTCGTCGCCCACATCACCGCAGCGAGCCATGAATGGCTCTTCCTGGTCAATCTTTCTCCACTGCGCCGCCAGGATGTAAAGCCAAAGGTCGTGTGGATACCAACGCAGCCACTCCGTCCATGCCTGCAACGTTCCCAACCCATCGTGGAAGACCTTTCCTGCGTAAAGAGTCGCCAGCCGCTGCCAGGGGATGGTCAGCCAGCAAGAGACTTCCAGCCGTTTGTTGGGTGCCAGCCGTTTGTTGGGTGCCAGCCGTTTATTGGCTGCCGGTGGCTGGTCTGTATCGATGCCTGCATAACCCAGCAAAAAAAGTTCCAGCGTAGTAACCGGAATGTAGGGTGTAACCGGTCCCTTCTGGATGGCTTGCATTACCCCTCCGTCACTTTCCAGGTTGTTGAAATGGGTGGGATAACCGTGGATTTCTTTGGGCAGATACTGCGAGAGGCAGCGCAGGACAGGAAAACGGTACGTTTCAATATCCTCTTCACGCAAAAAGAGCACCACGCGCGGTCCCCAATGATGATCACGCGAAACGGGCGTATCGAAACCGAGCACATCCGAACCAAAGTCCAGCCGCCCAGCCGAATACACAAGCTGTGGAAAATGGGTGGATAAAATGGGGTGAACGGCTTCGTCGTAAAAGAGCTGACTGAGTTGCAGACCCTTGATAAAAGCAGTCATGGGTTATGCCCCTCTAAAATCGTAGATGCCATCCTCAACAGGGTATTTTTTGCCGCAGCCGGGGCAGGACAACAAAGGCGGCGTGTCTTCAATAGGTGCGCTGCAAAACGGACATGCGAAAAACGCACCCGGCAGGCTGGTCAGTCCTTCCTGGGTGGTACGGCTGCGTGTAAAAACACTGGGAGAGTACTGCCAAAACCCGCCGGTAAGCTGCGCCATCGAATCCATCCACAACAGCAATTTCAATGGCAGTAATCGCTTGAGCAACCCGATGCGGAAGTGAGAAACCGTAAGCTGGCGCTCCAGAAGGAAACCATTTTCACCCAGCCAGTTACGAACCGCCTGCGGGTGAAAATCGAAATTCAGCTTTACAAATTCCACCGGTTCGAGCGAAAAGGGGTTCCAATCCTGGCGGCGCAGCAGATAGCGCAGCACCGATTTTAAGTTGCGTTTATTGGCGAACTCCAGGATAAAAACAGAACCCGGTCGCAAGACGTTCCGGACTTGCTTTAGGGCGCGCTGTGGTTCGCTCATGTGATGAAGTGTGCGGATCATGGTGGCGGCATCGAACAGCCCGGAAACGAAGGGCAGCCGGTAGATATCGGCAGCCACGTAGCGGTAAGCCTGCCCTGGGTGGCTTTCGGATAAGCGCTTTTTTGCCTGCTGAAGCTGCGTGAGCGAATAATCCACCAGGGTGATAGCTTGAAAACCACAATAGCGGGGGGTGTTTCGCCCTGCACCCGCCCCCAGTTCTACCAGGTGTCCGCCGCTTGCCGGCAAGAGGCGTTTGAGGGCAATGCATTCAGCGGCATCTTCGTAAGCACGACCGCCAGTTTCCCAGAAGGTTTCCTGGTAATCTGAGCCTTCGTAATTGCAAATGGGGGGTGTGTCTGTCATAGCGTGTACCGGAAATAAAGATGCGCCGGGTAGGTTTGCCGGCGGCGCCCGGAAGTACCTTCTTACCGCTGCTTCCTCTCGGACCTGACGGGGTTCGTAGGGTTCCGCCGCGCCGGTCCCACCCGGGCGCAGTGTAAGGATACCGCAGGCGGGTGGGATTGTCAATGAAGCGAATCGTCTTGTTATGAAGCGATTTTCTCTACAACCCAAAAATGCGAAAGCCCCAACACTCGCAGAGGTGTTTTTTCCAATGCCTGCAGAAGCGTTCGAAGCAAACGTCCCAACCCGGGTCTGCGGGCGATGATATTGTCGTAAGCGCCAAAGATGATGGTTCGCTGAATGAAGCGCACCGGCAGCCCTTTGAATAGTTTTTCCAGGTCGGAACGAGAGTAAACTCGCACATGCGGCGCCAACCGGTTCCGCCAGCGGCGCGGCAGGTAATTTACAAACGGTTTGTTACCAAAATGATACTGCCCCTTCCAGTAAATGCCATGTGTTTCAAAGGGGTAACCGCGGTTGGGGCAAAAGAGAGTCAGTCTCCCTCCGGGTCGTAAGGTGCGCACCATCTCATTGACTACCAGTTGATCATCCTGCACATGCTCGATGACTTCATGGCTGAGAATCAGGTCAAAGAGTTTGTCGGGGAAAGGCAGGGTTTCTCCTACCCCGCATACGATCTGATCGATGCGTTCATGGGTCTGTTGGGCACGATCCATCTCCACTTCCAGCCCAACAGCCTGTGCAGCGGTGGCTGCCATGCGTTCCAGGTACATCCCAACGCCAGCGCCATCCTCAAAAACCACACCACTCAAACGTTCGCCGGCTGCCTGGCGGATCATTTCCCAACGGCGTTCCTGTCCGGCGCGCCAGACCAAAGAGGGCACGCCCAACTGAGCTGCTTTATCGAAAGGTTCATTTGCTGATGAAGGCATCATATCAAAGCTCATAGATCGGGATGATTGGTAATTCAGAGGTTCTCTGTGCGCTGACTGCCGGGATGGAAATTCTTCACCGGTCGTTTCAGGGGAACCCATGCCAGGATAGTTGTCCCGCCGTTGGGTTCTGAACTGATATCGACATCGCCGCCCACGTTTCGGGCACGAACCTGCATGTTGGAAAGCCCATGTCCCAGGGAAAACCGGGTTTCACTCATGTCAAAACCAAACCCGTCGTCATGCACTTCGAGCAAGGCGCGCTCCGCCACCGTCCAGAGACTTACACTGACCTGTTGAGCACGTGCATGTTTGGCTACGTTTGCCAGCGCTTCCTGGCAGATGTGGAACAACGCCAGAGCCTGTGTTTCCGGCAGGTCTTTGAATTCGTCTGGAGTGCCATGCAACTCGACGTCGACGAGTGAATTTACGCTGAACTCATTCACCAACCGACGGATGCCTTGCATCAGGTTTTCATCATGGAGGTAATGCGGGCGCAAGTCGAGGATGTAGGAACGCAGGTCGCGGATGGTGCTGTCCAGGTCATGGATCGCCTGCTCGATGCGTAGGTCCGCCTTTTCATAATCTTCGTTCATCAGCAGCCTGGCATGTTCCAAAGTAAGCCCAACTGCATAAATAGATTGGATGATGCCATCATGCAAATCCATGCCGATGCGTTTGCGCTCTTCCAGCACATCATGACGGCGCTGCTGCAGGTTGAGGCGTGCATTTTCGATCACTGTGCCGACCCAGGAGCTGATAATGGTCAGAAATTGGGTTTCAAGCTCGTCCAGAGGCTGCGGCTGGCAGGTGGCAATGCACAAGACACCCAGCGGTCCGTTGCGACCAGAAAGCGGAAAACAACTTACCTGCTGGATACGATTGTGATACATATTTTCGTTGAGATCATCTGCTTCGTCCTCATACAGGTCGATCACGATGGGGTGCCCGTTGAGGGCTGTTTTACCCACCGTGCCGCTGCCGGTTTCATACTGGGTTTGCTTCCAGAAATGGTCAATTCCATCGCCATAATGCAGCATCAATTGGTGCAGGCTGTTATCTTCGCGCTGCAGGTACACTTCACCTGCTGCCAGGTGCATGCTGTCGATGACCTGGCGCAAGGTCTCTTCAATCATCTGATCAATCTCTGCGTTTGAGGAAAGCGTGGCAGCAAGGTTGTTCAGCATTGCCAGGTTTTCATTGCGCCGGGTCAGCGAGTGGTCGCGTTGAGAGAGTCGTGCTCGCAGGTTGGCGGTGGAGATGCCAATCTCTGCATAAGCAGCCAACGTTTCCATCAGTTTCTGATCTTCAGCGCTGAAGGTGCGCCCTTTAATTTTGTTGACAACCAAAATTTGCCCGATCAGGTTTTTTCCTTGCAGGATGGGGACATATAAAAACGAAAATACCTCCGGGTTTTGGCTCGCCAGCCCAACGAGCTTGGCACGATATTCCGGAGGAAATCGCGCCGAAATGTTCCCGGGCGCCATTGCCTGAAAGATGTGTTGGGCAAACGCCGGATTTTCAACAACGACATAATCATCCTCATCCCAGTTAACTGTGATTGCCTTGCCAGGTTTTGAGGCATCCTCGCGGATGTTAATGCTCGCACAGGATGCACCTGTTTGCTGACAGGCGATCATCGCGATTTGTTCCAGCAGGTGATCCAGGGATGTATATTGGATGATTTTTAAGCTAAACACATGCAGCTGCGCCAATCGCTGCGTGAGATCATTATTGGATAAAAAATTACTCATTTCGTTGATAATTTTACTCTACTTCACCCAGTCCGGTCAATTAATATCTTGTTTGTGAGGGGATGGACCAAGGCGGTATAACAACACCTTTGCATCGGGATGTTGCCTGCCCTGCAAGGTTGATCGCAGAATCATCTTGAATTCGGGTAAAATAGCCTGTTGGGCGCCGGATGCTCTGGCGGGTTGTAAGACAGGCGCAATTTTTGGAGATGAGATGATGCAATCAATAGCAATTGACACAAAGAATCTGACACGAACATTTGGGACGGTCACCGCAATCCAGGATGTAAGCATTCAAGTTCCTGCAGGGATTGTTTTTGGTTACCTGGGTCCGAATGGTTCAGGAAAGACCACTACCATCCGGCTGCTTTTGGGTCTGCTCGAACCCAGCAGCGGCAGCGCTGAGGTGCTGGGGTATGATACCGTTCGACAGGCACAGGTCATCCGCGAGCAAAGCGGTGCCTTGTTGGAATACACCGGATTGTATGAACGCATGAGCGCGGAAGATAACCTGGAGTTTTACGGCAGGGCATGGCACATCCCAGCCAACGAGCGTAAGGCACGCATACAAGAACTGCTGACCGGCATCGATTTATGGGACCGGCGCAAGGATACCGTGCGGGATTGGAGTCGCGGTATGCGCCAGAAACTGGCGGTTGCGCGCGCCTTGCTTCACCGCCCGCGCCTTGTTTTTTTGGATGAACCCACCGCCGGGCTGGACCCCGTAGCCGCAGCAACGCTGCGTCAGGACCTGGAACGGTTGGTTCGCCAGGAAGGACTGACGGTTTTCCTCACCACGCATAACCTGGCAGAAGCGGAGAAATTATGTGACCAGGTGGCGGTCATCCGCAAAGGCAAAATGCTGGCTGTTGGCGCTCCCGATGAACTCAAACGCCGCCAGGGGAACAAACGAGTCATCGTTACGGGCAACGGTTTCAGTGAACAGGCTATCACGGCTGTACAGGCACACCCGCAGGTTTCCTCTGCCCATCTGGAGGGAGACGGCAGGTTGATGATTGAACTCAGCGATGATATTCCTACTGCGCCGCTTGTGCAGCTTTTGGTGGGCGCAGGTGTGGAAATTGATGAGGTCAGCCGTGATAAAGCCAGCCTGGAAGATATTTTCCTTACACTGGTGGAGGAAGAAAATGATTAATGATTTATGGACGATGATTTGGAAAGAGTGGCGTGAGGTGATTCTCACTCAGCGCGGTATTCGCGGCGGTTTGCTCAACATAGCGGTTGTGCTGGTACTCATGGGTGTTTATATGCCTACGCAGGTGGGCGAGTTGTGGCTGTATGATCCACTACAGCTTTTGGTCTGGTCCTGGATGCCGGTTTTCATGGCATTAAGCATTACAACCGATTCTTTTGCTGGCGAGCGCGAACGCCAGACGTTGGAAACACTGCTCGCCAGCCGGCTTTCTGACCAGGCGATCCTTTTTGGTAAAGTCTTGGCGATTGTGTTGTACGCCTGGTCACTGATGCTGGTCAGCGTCCTGCTCGGAGCGGTGACGATCAATATTGCCTTTCCGGCTGAACAGATACGGTTTTATTCCCTGTCTACGTTAAGCATCTCTTTAGGAGGCAGCCTGCTGGTGGCGATATTGGTTGCCTGCATCGGTGTATTGGTCTCGTTAAAGGCTTCTACGGCTCGTCAGGCTTATCAGCGAATGAGCATCATGATGATTGGTTTGTGGTTTTTACCCATGCTGGTATTGCAAGTGATACCCGACGAAATGAAAGAGCGGCTTTTCAGCTTGTTTGCCAACATCGATTTAACGCAGGTTATCAACTGGGCAGCAGTGGGACTTTTGGTTGCCGATGTAGTGCTGTTATTGATTGTCAATGCCAGCTTCAAACGGTCGCGCCTGATTTTAGTCTGACCGTCAAAGCAGGGTGGAAAAACCCTGCGGAAAATAGAACTCCCTACAGCAAGGGCATTCGATCTCGTAAAAACAAGTATAATAAGGTAGGAGATGTCCGAATATGAGTTTTCTACCTGTAAACAACAAGAATGTGAGAGAACATATTGACCGGGAGGGTCGTTTGCCCCCCGGTCAAACGTTTGCAAAAAAACTGCCGGTGCTGCATTACGGCTCGATCCCCGGGTTTAACCCTGTAACCTGGAAGTTTCGCGTGTGGGGCGAAGTGGAAATGCCGTTGGAATTGAATTGGATTGAATTCAACCAGTTGCCGCGCGTCCAGGTTGTGCTGGATGTGCACTGTGTGACACACTGGAGCCTTACCGATACCCAATGGGAAGGGGTTTCACTCCGTACACTGATTGAGGGTGGGTGGGTCAAACCACTTCCTTCGGCACGACATATCCTTCAACATGCCGAATCTGGCTTTACTGCGAATTTACCGCTGGAATTGGCGCTGCAGGAAAATTTTTTGCTGGCGACCCATTATGCCGGGCAGCCGCTTACGCCGGAACATGGTTTTCCGCTGCGCGCCGTCACCGGGTCGATTCCTGGGCGTAATGAGTTGAAAAGCGTTTACCTGTGGAAGGGCGCAAAGTGGCTGCGGGGGATTGAATTCTTGCGCGATGATCAACTGGGTTTTTGGGAGCAAGCAGGCTACCATAACGAAGCGGATGTCTGGAAGGAACAGCGGTACCATTAATCTTAACTTGAATGCATATCATCTGTTGATATGACGCTGTACGCCATTCTAATCTATCGCGTTGAATGACATGTCTTTCAACGCGACATTCTTTTTATACCTTCCAAATGGTATCATTGATTTCGCATATCAATAAATGAAAATCTGGTGTAAAAGGGCGGACAGGCAAGGAGGAGAAAATTGAAGGGGAAAAGGATTGTCAAAAAAACAAACGCATGATACAATGATACAATATGCACAAAAGGAAAGATTTTAGACCGGTAGAAATTGACCTTCAGTCAGCCACACCTGCCTATTTGCAAATTGTGTTAGAAATTCAAAGCCGAATATTAAGCGGTGATATACGAGCGGGAGCACAGTTACCGACTGTGCGGCAGCTGGCGGCTGAACTGGCGATCAATTTCAATACGGTTGCGAGAGCTTACCGCGTATTGGATCGCTCTGGATTGATTACGACACAACAAGGCAGGGGCACGTACGTGCTGAATAATGAAGAAGCCCATGACTTGCTACGTGAAGAGGTGCTGGGTGAACTGACCTCCCGGTATCTTGCCGAAACAAGCCATTTGCATTTCAGTGTTGAAGAGGTCGAACGTGCTTTTCGCACTCAAATAAAAGAAATGTTTAAGAGTTAAGTATTCTAAATGAACACGAAGAACAAAGAATATTGTTTCACATGAAACAATTGCCCGCGTTTTCTTTTCAAGCAAACCGATGAGAAATGACACAGGTATGTATCAACCCGAGTTTCACGTGAAACATCACATTATAGCGAGGACCTATGGAAAATGTAATCGAAGTTGAAAACCTTACGCATTATTTTGATAGTCTCTGTGCTGTGCATGATTTTTCCTTCACGGTACAAAAAGGAGAAGTGTTGGCGCTGTTGGGACCCAACGGCGCTGGAAAAACCACGACAATCCGTTTGATTAACGGTTTGTTTGTTCCTTCATCCGGAATAACACGGGTGATGGGTTTGGATCCAGCGCTGGATGGAGACCGTGTGCGTAGCATGACAGGTGTGTTGACTGAAACACCGGCGTTATATGAGCGCCTGACCGCCTGGGAAAACCTTTCGTTTTTCGGTACGCTGGCTGGGATGCAGCCTGCCGATTGGCGCAGGAGGGGGGAGGAGTTGTTATCTTTCTTTGGGCTGGAGAGACGTTCGGATGAGCGTGTTGGGGTGTATAGCAAAGGAATGAAGCAGAGGCTGGCTTTGGTACGGGCATTGTTACATAACCCGCCGATCCTGTTTTTGGATGAGCCTACTGCCGGTCTGGACCCAGAGGCTGCTTTGCAGGTGCATGAATTGATTCGTTCAATTCGAGGGAATAACAACCAGACAGTGGTATTGTGCACCCACAACCTGCTGGAAGCAGAACGACTTTGTGACCGAATGGTAATTTTACAGCGCGGTGAGATGCTTGCCTTAGGAAGCATGGATGATCTGCGACAGTCTTATGTGGAGGGCTTGTGGGTGCATATTAACCTGTTTGCGCCTCTGCAGGAACCAGCCATCCATGAGATGACGTCACAGCACGGCGTGCTGGAGGTGAAAACAAACGATGCGATAATGTTTGAAATTCACGTTAAAGAAGAGGGTGTTATTCCTGACCTGGCTGCATGGTTGGTTGGGCGTGGCGCCAGGTTGCTTTCATTGCGACCACAGGCAGTCTCACTGGAGGAAATTTACTTTAAACTACAGGATCAGGCTAGAGGAGGCAGGTCATGAATATTCGAAATATCTTTGCAATTGTGAAAAAAGATCTGTTGGAGGTGCGCCAGAATAGGGCTGCCTGGGTCCCTATGGTGATTGCCCCTCTCGTCATCATTGTGTTAATGCCTTTGGGTATGCTGCTGGCACCCCAGTTCTTTCCTGCTGCCGCAGATCAGATGGTGAATGACCCTGACCTGGCGATGATGCTGGAACGTGTCCCTCCGAGTATCCAGTTTTCTATCCAGGGTTTGGATGGTTTACAAACGATGTTGTTCCTGGTATTGGGCTATATGCTGGCGCCGTTGTTCTTGATTTTCCCCCTGGCATTTTCTGCCGTTGTGGCAGCCGAATCGTTTGCTGGTGAGCGGGAACGAAAAACATTGGAAGCACTGCTATATACCCCCGTCACAGAGAAAGAACTATTTGTTGGAAAAGTGGTTACCGGTATGATCCCCTCGCTGGCGATATCCTGGTTGAGTTTTCTGATTTATGCAATTGTGCTCAATGTCGCCGGGTCTCCTTTGTTCGACAAGATATGGTTTCCATTGGCTTCCTGGTATCCCTTGATTTTTTGGGTCACGCCTGCGCTGGCATTGTTGGGTATTTCTGTGACGGTTTTGATTTCTGCCAAACAACATACCTTTATGGGCGCCTATCAGATGAGTTCATCTCTCGTGGTGATTGTGGTCGCATTTTTGATCGGTCAGGCGAGCGGCGTGGTGTACCTGACCGTTGGGGTTGGGCTGCTGGTTGGACTGGTATTCTGGGTGATTGCAGGGGTGCTTTTGTGGGTATCGATGCGAAACTTCAAACGATCTGCTTTGCTGTTAGAGTTGAAAGCCTGAATAAATAGAATAATTGTTCCATTGCATTTTTTTGAGGGCTATGATATTATGTGCTTGTCAGACGTCGGGGTGCCCCCCTCACCTCGGCGTTTGACATTTAAAACGACTCTATAATTCAGCAAAAAGATTTAAGTTGTTTTAATGTTTCTTTTTGTTTTTGTGATAAACTTCTGCAATCAAATGTTTGGGTGCCCCCCTCATTCAGGCGTTTGTTATGAGTTTCACTGAGCGGAGGGGGAAATTTTTTTTTAAAAACCCAATTTGCTTATTTTATCCCTCCAGTCCTTAGCGATGATTATGGTATCATTCAGCCTGAGATCAACCCGATTGTGAACGCATTTTCCTTGATGGTGGGTTTGGGTGCTTCCCTGGCGGTTTTCAGGGTGGTGCAGGATGTGCCTCGCTGGCAGGCTCAGCGCTGGGCGAATGCCAGTTTGCTGACGATGCTGGGTGGTTTGATCGGCGCCCGCCTGGTTTTTGTTTTCATCCATTGGCTTTATTATAAAAATCATCTGTTGGAGATACTGGCATTGTGGCATGGCGGATACTCCTGGATAGGAGCCGTGCTAGGGGGCGCTGCCGTGATTCTCTCGATTGTCTTGCGCTGGCATATTCCCGCCGGGAAAATTGCCGACCACCTTGCCTTCATGCTGCCTCCGCTGACCGTCAGCATCTGGCTGGGTTGCTGGCTGGCTGGTTATGCGTATGGTCCTGCAGCGCCGGACGGCGCTTTTTGGGGTGTGCCCTGCCGTGATGAATCTGGCGTATTAGCGATGCGTTTTCCGCTTCAGTTTGCCGGTGCAGCGGGAATGTTGTTGTATTCGTTTTGGCTTGAAACAAGAAAACACGGGGACTGTTTTGATGGATGGCGTGCGCTTTGGATGGTTTTGGGGCTTTCTATCAATATCCTGCTATTTACGGCACTACGCGCTGATGTCACTCCCACCTGGTACGGGGCGCGTCTGGATACCTGGGCATCCCTTTTGCTATTGTTCATCTGCCTGACTGGATTGATCTGGGGTCATTTACAATATAAGACGACTCATGCGGTACAAGAGGAAAATTTGGAGGCGAAGCGATGAATGTCAACATTGCGCTTGTTCAAATGAATACAATCCTGGGTGAGGTATCAGCCAATCTTGAAAAACACCTGGATTGGATCCGACAGGCGCAATCCAGTGGAGCCGACCTAGTGGTTTTTCCAGAATTGTCCCTGACGGGTTATCTGCTCCTGGACATCACATTTCCCGTCGCCATCCATCCACATTCGGATCCGGTTTTTGATGCACTGTTGCATGCCAGCAGGGATGTGGATTTGATGGTGGGATTTGTAGAGGCGGATTTGCGCAGCCGATACTTTATTTCTTCTGCTTATCTTTCCCGTGGCAAAATCTTACACATTCACCGCAAACTGTATCTGCCAACCTATGGCATGTTTGATGAGAAACGTTTCTTTGCACCCGGCGAGAGCATCAGAGCTTTTGATACTCGCTTTGGGCGCGTAGGAATGTTGATATGCGAGGATTTCTGGCATCTTTCTGCGCCTTATGTGCTCTGGATGGATGGCGCAGATTTGTTGTTGTTTCACGCTGCATCACCGGGTCATGGTTTGAACAACGAGGGCAGCCTGGGTTCAGTTACACAGGTTCGAAACCTGTTGAGGATGTATGCAGGGCTTTTTACCACTTTTATTGCTTATACAAACCGCGCAGGTTTTGAGGATGGTTTGTTTTTCCCAGGCGATGCGTTGGTGATCGACCCAGATGGCAGCCTGCTTCAACAGGGTGAAATGCAGGAGGGCATGGTTATGGCAGAGATTAATATGCAGCAGCTTGCCCGTACGCGCTCCCGCCTGCCGATGCTGCGCGATGAAAGACCCGACCTTGTGCAGCGCGAGATTAAGAGAATTTTATCAAAGGATATATAAGATATTTGTGAAAAAAATAATCGATTTATCTATCCAAACCGAACAGGTTAGCCGAATCCTTACCGAATTTATCCGCAGCGAAATCCATCGCGCTGGTTTTCAGCGAGTTGTGCTGGGTCTTTCGGGCGGTATCGATTCGGCGCTGGCATGTGTGCTGTCGGCAAAAGCATTGGGTGCTGAAAACGTTCTTGCCCTGCGGATGCCCTATCGAACATCATCAAACGATTCCCTCGAAGATGCACAAAGTGTGATCGAGATGACGGGAGTGCAGTCGCTGACGGTTCCTATCAGCGATATGGTCGACCCCTTGATTGAGAAATTTCCGGACATGAATGCCCTGCGCAAGGGAAACATCATGGCACGGATGCGGATGATCGTTTGTTTTGACCAATCGGCTGCCTTCAATGGTTTGGTGATGGGTACGGGTAACAAGACAGAAATCCTGTTGGGCTACACCACCCTGTATGGCGATTCTGCCTGTGCGCTAAACCCGCTTGGCGACCTGTATAAAACGCAGGTGCGCCAGCTTTCAGCAGCATTGGGTGTCCCCCGCCAGGTCATCCAAAAACCACCCTCCGCTGATTTGTGGACCGGACAGACCGATGAAGGCGAGATGGGGTTTTCCTATGAAGAAGTCGACCGTCTTTTGTATCTGTTGGTGGATGAGCGCTGTCAGCCTGAGGAATGTGTTGAGGCAGGTTATGATGAAAAATTCGTCAGAGACGTGATACAAAGAATCAAGCGTAATCATTTCAAGCGCGTGATGCCGCCAATTGCCAAACTGAGCAACCGAACAGTGGGGTATGACTTCTTATTCCCGAGAGATTGGGGCACCTGATTTACCTGTTTGGAATATTGGTGGGGCGCGTTACGTTTTGCTCCAGTTGCGCAATTATGTTGGTGTTGACGGTGTAGTGCCAGCACTTCCAACCGCCAGGGAATGATCTGCGGTTTTTTCTCGCAGAAGCATCCAGAGAATCCCAGGCGGGATAAGGGCGAACACACCCCAAAGAGGGTCTTGGTCGTAAGCGAAAATCATCACCAGCCAGCCAGGGATTGAAAGAAGCAAGGCTGTTATTTTCAAGCGCCTGGTTTCCAGCAGAGGAACCAATTGGATTAAATCGTAATCATGAGCCAAAGGATTGAGGATGAAACTGGCTGCCAGGGTTGTGTCCAGGTTGATTGCTCCATGTTTGAGGCGCCAGAGCAACAGGAACAACCCGGCTGATATGAAGACCAGCAGCACCCAGTAAAGCCAGCCGTCCGATGGCAGCAGATAGATCAGTGCGCGTGGAACCAGCCCGGTGAGGGCGCGTTCAAAAAGCGGGCGTGGGCTGCTCAGCCACTGTCCTATCCATGAGGGGAAAATTAAAAACCCCGGCAGGTAAATGATTGCCAGTGAGAACAAGAATGCCCACACCTGGCGTGGAATGCGCCGGTGTAGTCGCATCCATTTAACCCATTGGAATCCTGCCCAAAGGAGCGGGAAGATAGCAAGCTGTGGTTTGATACTTGCCACCGCCAGCCATACCCCTCCCCAGGGGTCATTGGGTTGGCTGTGATGGCGGTATCCCCAAAAACCAAGCAAGGATGGGGTGGCGGTTTGACCGCCCAGGAAATGGCTCAAAGTGGGTGCAAAAAGCAGAGCCAAAGGCTCCCCTTTTGAGATAACCAAAACCGCCAGCACAGGCAGGGAAAACCAGAGCAGCATACTGAGCACGCGTGGGAGCCAGGCAAAAAACGCGAAGACCATCACATACGACATGGGGTAATAGCTGTTCTCGCCATAAACCGGCTGACCGTTCAGCAGGTGGCTGCCAATCTGCATGAAGGTTTCATAATCGATCGGACCACAGTCTGCATGAAGGATAAAGACAATATACAAAAGATAGGGCAGCAGTGCGGCAGCGAGAAAAAGCCGCCGCCACATGTATCGAGATTGATTAGCCAGCTTTGTTTTCATTTCCCAGCAAGGAAAGCAAATGATCTAATTGCTGAATGACCTCAAGCCGTTCATCTGTCAGGTGTTGTACGACACGGAGCATTTCCTGATCGCGGGTAAACCTTGCTGTTTCCGCCGGTATCCCCTGGTAATATGCCTGAAGGCATTTAATCTTTTGACGGTAATCGGACAATTTGCCGAGTTGTTCCAGCTGCAACCCATTCGATGCGTTTAGCAGTGTTGAAATCTCACCTGCGTTATGCACCCAATCCTGCAAGCGTAAGCCTGCTTTTCGCTTGAAACCAGAACGCGCCATGGGGCGTGCAAACACGGGCAGTTGGTTTAGCTCCTCACCGGTAGCTACCAGGATTTCGATTAGTTTTTGGTTCAGATAGGCTGTTGCGGCGCGCAGATCGGCATAAGCAGAGGTTTCCGGCTGCACAGGTTGCGGCTGATGCAATACAGTGGTGACAGGATTGGAAATTAAACCAGCAAGTTCCAGGATGGTATATCCGTCAATCGTTTCACCATCATATTCGTCCATGTAAAGGGCAGCCAGAATGACCGTGGCGTTTGCTGCATCCTCAACAGGCATCAGACCAGCATAGGCAGGGTGTAGAGAAATGTTCATCAATTGTTCTGAAGTGAGTCCCAGTCCAGCACTCAGATCAGGGACGATACTGCGAATACCGGGCGTATCCACCATGCCTGGCGCAAATGCGACCACACGCAAACCATATTGGGAAACTTCAGCATGCAGCGATTGGCTGAAACCTTGTATCCCTTGTTTACTGGCAATGTAAGCAGAAAGACCAGGCATGGCATCCATTGAGACCATATTAATGATGTGTCCGCTCTTGCGCAGGAGCATTTCTGGAAGAAATGATTTGCAGATCAAAAATGTGCCGCGCAGGTTCACTGCCATGACCCTGTCCCACATATCAATCGACATCTTGCTGACAGGCGAATAGGGGCAGTAGATGGCGTTGTTGACCAGGATGTCAGGAGTTCCGAATTCTCTTTTTACTTGTTCGGCAAGATGTGATACATCTCTTTCGTTCGATACATCTGTTTTCACAAAAAGAGCCTGACCGCCGTTGGATTGGATTGCCTGCAAGGTCTCCTGACCTTCATCGCTCCATTCTGCAATGATGACTTTACCGCCCAGGCGTGCAAAATGAAGAGCTGCTGCGCGCCCAATGCCGCGTCCTGCACCAGTAATCAGGATGATGCGGCTTGAAAAGCAGTTATGATCCAGTGGAAATTTATCAGAATTCATCACATCTCCGGTCATCTTTAGTGGATGGGGTGTTTATCTTCAAAGGCGCGGATACCCAACCCGGCAGTAACGCTACTAAAGGCATTGCTGCTGATGACATGCTCACTGCCGAAGATTTTTTCCAGCATGTCGGAAAAGTAGGGGATATTGGAGGAGCCTCCGGTTTTGATGGCGATATCAATTTCCTCAATTTTCAAACCGGATGCCGCCAACGTATCCAGCAGGCAGTTCTGGATTTTGTCCGCCAGTTCTTCCATATCCTGTTCAAAACGCCAGCGGGTGAGCAGCTCCCAGATATGGATATCGCTTTTCTCCATTCTGAACAGTGCAGCGCTTTGTTCGGAAAGAGCAATCTTAGCAGCCTCCACTTTATTGTAAAAGGAAAACGCCAGGTCGTTGTAAATAATACTCTCGAGTGCTTTTATGCGGGTGGGCACAGGGCATTTTTTCATGGTTCGTTGGAGCAGGGTGCGGATTTGGGGTGTGCTTAATTGGGGGAGCACCTGCCATTCCGCCAGTGCATCGATCAGGCTTTCGATGCGCGGGTCTTCTGGGAAACGCCCTTTACCAAAATGTTCCAGCATTTGTTTCTGGATGATGAGCCGGTCGAAATCGCTCCCGGCGATGCCGATACCCCCGGTGGCATAAACATGACGCCGCCCGGGTTCACCGAGACGCATCACGGTGATATCGAGCGTGCCGCCGCCGAAATCGAAGATGAGCGCATTTTGCGGCGTGGTGAGCGTTGTTTCATAATACAATGCAGCGGCGATGGGTTCAAATTCAAACCCGACATTTTTAAACCCAGCCTGTAATGCGGCTTGTTTGAGCGTTTCTTCTGATTTGCGGTCCATTTCCGGGTCGTCATAGAACTTGACCGGTCTGCCTAAAACCACATAATCGATTTCATCCTGTAAGATGTGTTCAGCCCGTTCCTTCAGGCTTTGCAGGTAAAGGGTGATGATTTGCTCCAGGCTGTAAAATTTGTCAAACACGCGTGTGCCCTGGTATCCGTCGGAACGCAGCCCGGTTTTGATGTACTGAATCAACCGTCCGGGGGTTAACTCATCCACTTCCATATAGACATCGCGCACATAGAACATCTCGGCGGCAACAAAATCGGTCTCACCGATCCACTTTTTTACAAAGCGACGCGGTCGGTCAATGTTGTCGCGGTAATACACATTGATTGCTTCCTGCCCAATATAATGCTTGTAGTCTTTGGTGATATAGATCACGGTTTTGATGACTTCAGGTGTAACGTTGGTTTGATCAATGGGTAAGACTTGAAGCAGCTTGCCGTCGTAAACCGCCACACCTGAGTTCGATGTGCCGAAATCCAAACCGATGCTAATGCCAGTCATGCGCCTGTTTCCTTATTTGTTTGTGTCTGGCTGCCAGATGGTGAACGCAATCGTTGAATTTGCCAGGTTTTTACCCTTCAGGCTCTTTTCTTTTTTTCCGTCCTCAGCCACTTCGATCAATCGCACGGTGATACTGCCCTGTTGGTCGAGCTGAAATGCCCAACTGCCCTCTGCGGCACTGACTGCTTCAACAATGCGAACACTGCTGCTGCGCGAGCTGCCGAACAGCAACCTGCGCTTGCTTCCATCGGCATCCTGCGCATCCTGCCAGGGGTTGGTTTGAAAATAAAGATCACCGTTTTCCAGTGCAATCACCAGTTTTTGGTCGGAACGGATGGTAAATGCCGATACCAGGTAATCTTTCATATCGAGTTTGATGATTTCTTCCAGGGTGATGGATAATTTCTGCGGCTGAAAGGCGCCGGTGAAACCAGAATGGCTGACCACCACAAAGACCTCGTCGCTGTTGCAAAGGCTCAAGCCGAGCGGTGCATCTGCAGGAGAGCGCACCCCTTTACCCACCTGATGGGAGGCGAGAAAAGATTGGAAAAGGTCTTTTTTGATGCTGCGGGCAGCGCCTTTGCGGCTGACCTGGACAACCGACTGGATAAACGGGGCGCGTGTGATGGGTACAATGGTCACCAATCGTTCTCCGCTTCGCATATCGAAGGTGAAGGTGTTTTGCCAGGTGGTATCGTCACCAGCCAGTGGGAGCTCAGATGCGGTTTGTGTGCTGACCCGCCCAGAATCCATGACGAACATCAGTTCGTCATGCGGTTCAACAGCCAGCATGTGGATATCATCACTGTGTGGGGCTTCAAACTGCGAGATCGGAGCAAATCCCCCCCCGGATGCCAGCTCTTGCGGAGAAAAATCTCGGATTAACAGATGTCCTTCAGTATCGTATATCAGCAGGTATGCCTGGTTGGTGACCAGTTTGATCTCGCCTTGCACCTGGCGTTTAAGCAGTTCAATCTGGTATTCCAAATCAGCGATACGCCGCTCATATTCCTGGATTTTCTTGTCGGTGCGCAGAGTAAGGTTCTCGGCACGCAGAGATTCGTTGATCTCATCCAGTTCAAGCAGGCGGGCAGAGAGCGTCCGCACGAGGAAAGGGGCTGCCAGAGGTCGCTCTTCGATTTCCTGAATCCATTCCTGGATCTTGTTGGGCTTGATCACAGGACACACTCCTTTGGGTATTAAAAATTGAGCGAAACAATAATTTTACCACAGGCGGAGCTGGTATTTTTCTGTTCGTGTGTCTGTGTCTACGTGTCTACTGCTGAGCGGATTCCCCTGATGCGGGTTGAGAGCAGCGAAAGCCGACATACCCGTAGGCGTAAAGATGCCCAAGATAGCTGCGCATGGTGGTGCGAATGCTCCAGTTACTGTTGTTGTAACTGCCCCCGCGCAGGGCTTTGTGTGTGCCGCTGACAGGACCGGTAGGATTTTCAAAAGGAGATTCGCTGTAATATGTTTTGCTGTACCAGTCCGAAACCCATTCCCAAACATTCCCCGCCATATCGTAAGCGCCGTATGGACTGGCTCCGTCAGGATAGCTCCCGACCGGCGCAGTATCCGTATAACCATCATCAACCAGGTTGTAACTGTGATCAAAGCGAGTGTTGCGGTCTGCCAGGTTGACAAAGGTGGAGCGAACATTTTTGTTCCCCCAGGGGAACCAGCGTTGGTCTGTGCCGCGGGCAGCTTTTTCCCATTCGGCTTCAGTGGGCAAGCGGCGTCCTGCCCATTCGCAGTATGTGAGTGCGGAATCCCAATCCACGTAGATGACCGGGTAATTATCAAACTCTGGATTGCCGTAATACCATTCGTAATGAATGGAATTGACCCTTTCCTGACCAAAAGCGGTAGGCGGCTGGCACACGCCGGCAGAAACACACAATGCATATTGTGAATTGGTGACCTCTGTGCGGTCTATCCAATAGGCATACAGATAGACCTCATGAGCAGGTTTCTCGCTGGCAATCGCCTCTTTGTCGTCCATATCCGCGCCCATGATGAAAACACCCGCTGGAACGAAAACCTGCTCCATTCCATCGATTTCGGAAAAGCGGGTCTTGATTTCCACCGGCTCCATGGCGCGGTAATTCGGATCGGGAAACCGGAGGTTGTAGAAATGGAAATAAATATTGAGCGGGACGTAAACAATGAGACCAATGATGATGAGGAGCATCACCGAAGTAAGTAAGTTACGCAGGCGTATGATTCGACTATTCTCAGGCATGGCGGGTTTGAATGATGGATGTGCTATTTGGATATTGGGATGATTGTAACACCGCCTGAGTACTTTGAGGCAATGTCAGGCAAGTGTCGTGAAGATGACATTGCAGTTTTGACACTGTTTTTGGATAATATAGAAAACACACATCAAGGTAATCCGTTGAAAGAGAGTACCGATGCTCATTGATCCTTCGCCCTGATGGGTAAATCTTCATACAATTGTCGAAGGGTAACAAAAAAGGAATTACATATGAAACAGCCGGAACTTGGATATAAAGTAATCGAATTGCGCCAACAAAAAGGATGGACACAAGAAAAACTGGCTGAGTTTTGTGAGGTGAGCACACGCACGATTCAGCGAATAGAAAGCGGTGAAGTCGATCCGCGTTCTTTTACCATACAGCGTTTGAGTGACGCATTGGAGTTTGATTTTTGCGAAGATATGGCTCAGAATGAAACGTTTTGGCTTGCATTGCTGCATCTCAGCAATGTGACCTGTATCATCGTCATCCCTTTGCTGATCTGGACTTGGATGAAAAACAAGAGCTATCAGGTTGATCGGCATGGGCGTGATGTTTTAAACTTTCAGATTACCATCACGCTTTGCCTGTTTACCACCGCCATCCTGCTGTTCCTGGCTGTCCCACTTAAGATAATCCTGGGGCAGCAAACGCAAGTGCTCCCGCCGGTCAATATTGGAGTCGGTGAATTGATGATCCTGCTGATGCCTGTGCCTTTTGTCCTTATCGGACTCTTTGCGGTTTACCAGGGTGTGGTGAACACCGTGCGAGTTCTCTCGGAAAAACCCTATCGGTATCCGTTCAGTATTCCTTTTCTGAAATAGCGCAACGGGCAGAGCGGGGATGAGTGTTTCCTGGTTTGAATTGGGGTGGATTAAACCTGACCTGAAACCCGCAGTTTGACCGATTGGATCAATGATTGCAGGCGAGTCAACTCGGCTTTGAACAGTTCTTTCCCGTATGTCGTCAGACGATATGTTTTCCGTTCCCGTCCACCGGGTTCCTCATCGGGCTGTTCGGCAAGCTCAATCCATTGGTTTTCCAACATACGTTTGAGCGCGCCATACAGCGTGCCGGTACTCAAGTCGATTCGCCCCTGGCTCAGGAGGTTGACGTCCTTCATGATGGCATAACCATGCTTGGGACCGCGTAGCATACTGAGCAGAATCAGGAAAGTCGGCTCAGAAAGAGGTAGTTCTGCTTCGTGTTGGGATTGTTCTACCATATTGATATGTCACCTGACGATATGTTGTATTGTGATAGGTTAATCTTACCGAAGGAAAGGATTTTTGTCAATTTGCTGGCAGGGCTTGATCGCTGTAACAATAAAAACGTGTGGGGATTGCGCGTAAAAAAGTTCCCTGTTTCAAGGATTGCGGTGAGTATTGCAGGGATTGCTCTTATTAAGGTCTGTTGAGCGGAAGGGGTTTGAATCTTCTCACCCCCGTATGATTCTATTCGCGCCGTCCGCCCTTAAGCGCGCCTTGCAGCGTTTCCAATGCGTCCCATTCTCCGTTTGCAGCCAGCTGTGCCTGTTCTGCCCAGGTGGAGGGGTCTGCCAGCCTTAAATTTGCGTTCCTCAATAATGTGTCGATCTGCGACATATCAGCATTGGCGAGCTGGGCGTAGGTGTGGTAACCGGCATCGTGCAGCAGTTGATTGATCTTTGGTCCGATTCCTTCGATTACGGTCAGGTCATCTGGTTTAGCGGGTTCTTGCAGAGGCTCTATGGTTTCTTGCACGGCAGTTGCAGTGCTTTTCTTGCTACCTCGGAAAATGGGATAAAGCAAAATGATCAACAGGATGATCAATATCAGCCAGACCCACCAGGGGATGCCTTGTTTCGTTTGCAGCAGTGGAATGGACAGGCAGGCGAGGGCAAAGCCAGGAATGAGAAAACCTTTTTCTCCGGACATTTTCACCTCCAAAATTGGCAGTATAAAGTGATTGAGTTTACAGATTTGAATAATGGCGTGGAATCATAGAACAGGCAGTTGCAGAATTGGGGATTCTGTGGATAATTAGAAAATCTTGTACCAGCTACTCTGCTTATTTCAGTATACATTAAATAATCCTGTCATGCCCGCTGAGTTGCAAAGCGAAATAAGACGATGGGGGTTATTATTAATATGAAAGCGCTTGAGGCAGGAAAACAATCCTATTTTGTTATCAGTAGACCAGAAAGGTGTCCATGACGCGTTTTAAAATCATTCTCAACCCAATTTCCAACAAGGGGGCTTCTGCCAAACTCATCCCTGATATCTGCCTGGAGTTGGAAAGGCTTCAGCTCGATTTTGACCTGGTACAAACCGAGTACCCTGGGCATGGGGTGGAGCTTTCGCGGCAGGCGGTACAGGATGGCTTTGATGCCATCATCGCTGCAGGAGGGGATGGCACCATCAATGAGGTCATTAATGGGATCATGTTTGCAAAACACGCAGGGCTCGGAACCGCAGCCATCGGAGTGTTGCCTATTGGACGGGGGAATGATTTTAACTTCAGCATGGGAGGCGCATTGAACTGGCAGGAAGCCTGCCAGGTATTGGCAAACGGCACTAAATCCTGGATCGATATCGGCAGAGTGAAGGGGGGACTTTATCCGGAAGGGCGATATTTTGGAAACGGAGTGGGTGTGGGATTCGATGCTGTAGTCGGGTTCTATGCTGCCAGCCAACCGGTGAGCGGTTTTTTGGGTTATTTAATCGCAGCATTTCGTACAATGATGACGTATTCACCTGCTCCGGTGATTGCTATTGAAATGGAAGAAGAAACCATCACGCAGCCTTCTTTGATGGTCAGTGTGATGAATGGTCGCCGGATGGGCGGCGGTTTCATGATGGCGCCGAACGGCAACCCTGCAGATGGTTTGCTCGACCTCTGTATTGCTCGCGAGGTCAAGAAACGCAAGATCATTCCATTAATTTCATTGTTTTTAAAGGGGACGCAATATGAGGATGAAGCCATTCAAGGGCGACAGTCTGCCAGGTTGACCATGCGTGCTGTGCAGGGTTCTCTGCCGGTGCATTCCGATGGCGAGACCATATCGACCGCGTGTGAGCAAATTGATATCGAACTGCTGCCGCATCAGTTAGAGATGTACCTGGCGGAGGTGAAACAATGATGTCTCCCACGCAAAAGCTTGTTCATCACTTTATTCGCATCGCACTGCGGGTTTTGTGCCGTATTGATGATGAGCAGTTGAAAAAAGTGCCTGAACGAGGTCCTTTGCTGGCAATTGGGAACCACATCAATTTTATGGAAGCGCCAGTTCTTGTGACGCATCTCTATCCACGCCCAATAAACATCCTGGCAAAAGATGAAACCTGGGAACATCCCATCAAGCGCTACCTGTTCGACATGTGGGGCGGTATTCCGATCGCCCGTGGTGAAGCCGACCGGGCTGCCATGCGCAGTGCGTTGGATTCATTGGCAGCCGGGCGTATCCTGGGGGTTGCCCCGGAAGGGACGCGCAGCCACGACGGGTGTTTACAGAAAGGGTATCCGGGTGTGGTGCTGTTGGCGTTGCGGGCTGAGGTTCCGGTATTGCCGGTGGCTTTTTATGGGAGCGAGTATTTCTGGAAAAACATCCGCCGCCTGCGTCGAACAGATTTCCACATTGTTGTGGGAAACCCGTTCCGTGTGGTGGATAGAGGCGATGGGTTCTCGCGCGAGGTGCGCGAACAAATGACCCAGGAGATGATGTATCAACTGGCGGCGCTGCTCCCTCCACAGAATCGCGGCGTGTATTCTGACCTTGAAAAAGCAACCAGCCGCTATCTTGTTTTTGAACCCGGCGTAATGAATAACTTGCTGAACCGCTGGGAAGACAAATCTTTCGAGAACCCGGCATTACGGATTGAGAACGCGGCTACCTGATTGTGGCTGCTCAGATGCGGTGAATGTGGATATCAACCCAGGGTCGGCGATGTGTTTCTTCATACACCCGGGCGCGCACTGCTTTTTCGATCGTTTCCTTTAGCTTGCCATTGGCGCGCGGGATGGCATCCGCAACGGTCTGGTGCAACTGTGTGTCCTGGGGCAGGTTAAAGCCGATACCGTGAATTTCTGGCGTTCCGCGAATTTTGCCATCCCATTCATCCAAAACCAGGTTCACCACTAAAATCCCTGCCTGCGAAAGTTTTTCGCGCTCTTGCATTTGATCCGGACCCAATTCCCCGACTCCATTTCCTTCGACAAATACATACGTACCAGGAACCCGTTCAGCCAGGCAGATTTTGCCTTCAGAGAATTCAATTACCTGACCGTTTTCTACTACCTCAATATGGTCGTGGCGAATGCCCACCATCTCGGCGATGCGGGCATGTTGTTTGAGATGGCGCAGTTCACCGTGAATTGGGACAAAGAACTGCGGACGCACCAGGTTGAGCATGAGCTTCAATTCTTCCTGGCTGGCGTGTCCCGAAACATGGACTGGGGCAATCTCTTCATAGAGTACGTTCGCACCGCGCCGCATCAGGCGGTTGATGGTGCGGAAAACAATCTCCTCATTGCCTGGAATGGGGTGCGAGGCAAGGATGACGGTGTCGCCGGTTTGAATATCGAAGAGGTGGTAACGCCCCTCGGAAAGCCTGCCGAGGATGGAAGACGGTTCACCTTGTGAACCGGTGCACATCAAAACGACCTGGCTGGGTGGCATTTTCAATGCCTGCTCCAGGCTGACCATCAATGAATCATCGATGTTGAGATATCCCAGTTTGCGGGCAATTTTTGCGTTATCCACCATGCTGGTACCCACAAACACCAGTTTGCGGTTGTGTGCCTGGGCTGCGTTGGCGACCTGCTGCATGCGCGAGATCAGCGAGGCAAAGCTGGCAACGACGATTCGCCCAGGCGCATCGCGGAAGATGTTGTCGAGCGCAGGCTCAATCACTTTTTCAGATGGCGTCCAACCGATGCGTACGGAATTGGTCGAATCGGATAGTAGTGCCAGGACGCCCTTTTGTGACAATTCGGCAAGCATGGAGAAATCGGTGGGCCAGCCGTCCACCGGGGTCTGGTCGAATTTGAAATCGCCGGTGTGGATAACCAGTCCCTGCGGTGTGTGAATCCCCAACCCAACACCGTCCGGGATCGAATGACATACGTGAAAGAAATCGATTTCGAATGCGCCGATCTTTACTTTATCACCCGATTGAATCGTGTGCATATCGGCGCGCAAACCACCGTTGCGAGCCAGCTTGGCTTCAATCAATCCGCGCGTTAGTTGGGTGGCATAAATGGGTGCCTGCACCAGGTCCAATACATGCCGGACTGCGCCAATGTGATCTTCATGTCCGTGGGTAAAGATGATTCCTTTGACGCGCGATGTCTTGTCTGTTAAATATTGCATGTCGGGGATGATGTAATCCACGCCGAGCATGTCATTCTCCGGGAACATGATCCCGCTATCGACGATGATGGATTCATCGCCATATTCGTATACCGTCATATTTTTACCAACTTCCCCCAAGCCCCCCAGGGGGATGATCCTTAATGGATGTTTTTGTTTCATTTCAGTTTAATAATCCCTCGAAAAAAAGTAATTTCATTGTATAGTATTTCTTCAAAAAAAATATACTCCGGCGGAGTGCTAAAGCCGGAGTAAAAAAGTTCTATTTGAACTACAAATCATACCGCTCTGATCCACGTTACCATCACTACCGGTAAACCCGGAAAATTTCATTGTTGAAATTTTAGCACAGGCTGTGATATTTGTCAAAATTCAGATAAAAATTGATTCAACCTGTGGAAAACTTTGCCAGAATCTGTGGAAAACTGAAAGAATCGGTGGATAGTAAGTGATGAACCGGTTGATAAAAAAGCGGTTTGATTGTGGGATGGATAAGGTTTATCCACAGATGTGTAAAAGAATTTCCACCGCTTGTGGATAACCGCTCATCGAAAACCGCCTATTGTAAAAGTTTTATCAGAATCACGCAGGTGAGGTTGACGATGACCTTCAGGCATGGTATGATGGTATTTGCTAATTTAGCACTCTAGGAGTTAGAGTGCTAAATTTTGAGGAACGCAAATGAGTGAATTATCTGAACGGCAAAAACTCATTTTGACACTGGTGATCCACGAACATGTCCAGTCGGCTTCACCGGTTGGCTCAAAGAACCTGGTGGAAAACTACCGGTTGGATTTGAGTTCAGCCACGGTACGCAACGAGATGGCTGCCTTGACCGATTTGGGATACTTGCGCCAGCCGCATACCTCAGCCGGGCGCGAACCCACAGAAGAAGCCTATCGTTACTTTGTGCGCAATTTGCTCCAGCAGACCGATTTACCTGATTCCACGCGTTCCATGATCAGTCATCAGTTTTACCAGTCACGGCAAGATGTGGAGCAATGGATGCGGTTGGCGGCTTCGATCCTTGCCAATCAATCCAAAGCAGCTTCGTTGGTCACTGCACCTCATTCGGAGCAGGTGAAAATAAAACACATTGAGCTGATTTCAACGCGCGGTCGCCAGGTATTGTTAGTGCTGGTGATGTTTGGCGGCGAGATTCACCAACGCATTTTAACACTCAACGAGCCCACTTCTCAGGAGCAACTCTCGGAATCATCGCGCCACCTTAACCAGTTGACGCAAGGCAAGGATATTGCAACGCTGAAAGGCTATCAGTCCCAACTCATTGGTCTGGAGTATGATGTGCTGCGATGGATCATCAAAGAAATGGAGCAAATCAATTCGCTGGCTGCCGGTGAAGTGTATCTGGATGGACTGACCAATGTTCTTGAAGAGCCTGAATTTACCGGTTCCACCGAAGCCCGCCGTGCCATTCGTATGCTGGAAGAGCGCTCGCAAATTCAGGATTTACTTCAGCAAGCACTGGCTGCGGATACCGTTGGTGGTGTCCAGGTGCTGATTGGTGGTGAAGGGTCGTGGGATGAACTGCGGCAATGTGCGATTGTGCTGTCGCGTTATGGTATGCCCGGAATGGTGACCGGCATGTTGGGTGTGGTCGGTCCGATGCGTATGCCGTACGGGCGCACAATTTCAACCATGCGGTTCCTTTCCGGTTTGCTGAGCGACCTGGTCGTTGAAAATATTCTCGAATAAGGCTTCTACAAATATAAAACAGGAAGAGAGCTATGGGATTGAAGAAAGAAAAAGAAAAAAAAGCAAACGACGATGAAGTGAAAAATGAGAATGCTGCATCGGCGAATGCAGCAGAAAATGCTGCTATGAAAAACGATGCGGTTGCAGAAGAGGAAGCTATCGCGATGGTGATGCTTCCAGCGGAGGATGTGGAACGGCTGAAGGAAGAGGCTGGCAAGAACCTGGAAAACTGGCAGCGCGAGCGGGCTGATTTTGTCAATTATAAAAAACGGATTGAACGCGAGCAGGAGCAGTTTAAGGCGCGTCTCACTGGTGACATCATCAAAAAATTCCTGCCGGTGATCGATGACTTTGAGCGAGCCATGAAGGTGCTCCCCACCGGTGGGCAGGAAGCGTCCTGGAGCGAAGGGATCGATTTGATTTACCGCAAATTGCAGTTGGTCGTTGAGCAGGAAGGCGTGACCCGTATCCCTGCGGATGAATTCGACCCCACGCGGCATGAAGCCATCACGCATGAACCCAGTCCGGACCACAAAAGTGGCGAAATAATTGAAATCGTTCAACAAGGTTATATGCTCGGCGACCGGGTGATCCGCCCGGCGTTGGTGCGAGTAGCTCAATAGGAGGAATAATCTATGGGAAAAATCATTGGAATTGACCTGGGTACAACGAACTCGGTCGTATCAGTCATGGTCGGCGGTGAGCCGGTCGTCATCCCCACTGCTGAAGGGGAACGTCTTTGTCCATCTGTGGTTGCTGTCAACAAGAACCACGAACGTCTGGTGGGGCGTGTTGCCCGCAACCAGGCGATCATCAACCCGGAGAACACCATTTTCTCCATCAAACGCTTCATGGGGCGCAAATTTGATGACCCCGAAGTGCAGCGCACGGTACAACGTATGCCTTACAAAGTAACAAAGGCGCCCAACGGTGATGTGCGCGTGGTGCTGGATGGCAAAGAATACTCTCCTCCTGAAATTTCAGCCATGATCCTGGCAAAGCTGAAATCCGATGCAGAAGCATACCTGGGCGAGTCAGTCACGCAAGCTGTGATCACGGTTCCGGCGTATTTCAACGATGCTCAGCGTAATGCCACCAAAGACGCGGGTCGTATCGCTGGCTTGGAAGTGTTGCGCATCATCAATGAGCCAACCGCTTCTTCTCTGGCGTATGGTCTGGACAAGAAAAAAAATGAGATCATTGGTGTATATGACCTGGGCGGCGGTACCTTTGATATTTCCATTTTGGATGTGGGTGAAGGCGTTTTCCAGGTGCGTTCGACTTCCGGCGATACCTTCCTGGGTGGTGACGACTTTGACCTGCGGATCATGGATCATTTGATCGATGTCTTCAAGAAAGATACCGGTATTGACTTGAAACAGGATCGCCAGGCACTGCAGCGTCTGCGCGAAGCTTCGGAGAAAGCAAAGATCGAGCTTTCCACCACCATGCAGACCGAAATCAACCTGCCATACCTCACCGCAGACAGCACCGGTCCCAAGCATCTGGTGATGACCCTCACGCGTGCCCGCATGGAACAAATCACCGAAGACCTGGTTCAGCGCAGCCTCAACCCGGTCAAATCGGCTCTCTCTGATGCCAGTTTGAAAACCAGCGATATCAATGAGATTGTCCTGGTGGGTGGTATGACGCGTATGCCTGCTGTGCAGGAAGCAGTGCGCAAGCTCTTTAACAAGGAACCGCACAAAGGCGTGAACCCTGATGAGGTTGTGGCGATTGGCGCTGCGATCCAGGCTGGTGTGTTGGGCGGTGAGGTGAAAGATATATTGCTGTTGGATGTGACCCCGCTGACACTTTCTGTGGAAACATTGGGCGGTGTCTCTACCGGGATCATTGAACGTAACACCACCATTCCCACGCGCAAGAGCCAAATCTTTTCCACCGCCGGTGACAGCCAGACCCAGGTTGAAATCCATGTATTGCAGGGCGAGCGCCCCATGGCAGCCGACAACAAATCGCTCGGGCGATTCATTCTGGATGGCATTCCGCCTGCCCCGCGTGGCATCCCCCAGATCGAAGTGACTTTTGATATTGATGCAAACGGTATCCTCAAGGTAACCGCGTTGGACAAAGCCACCAACCGCAGCCAGCATATCACAATCACGGCTTCTTCCGGTTTGAGCGAAGCTGAGATCGAGAAGATGAAGAAGGACGCAGAAGAGCATAAGACAGAAGATGAGAACCGCAAGAGTCTGATCGAAGCCCGCAACCATGCTGACAATGTGATTTACTCTTCAGAAAAACTCCTGCGTGAGAATGCTGACAAAGTGCCGGAAGAAATGAAAACAAAGACAGAAGAAGGCATTCGTACGCTGCGCGACCTGATGAACGGGGATGATGTCGAGGCAATCCGTAAGGCGACAGAAGACCTGGGGCAGGTGATCCAGCAGTTGGGTGCAAGTATGTATGAAGCCCCGCAAACGGCAACCCCGCAAGGCGATGCTGCTGCGGGCGAGCAAACCACACCACCTCCGGATGATGAGGATGTGGTGGATGGGGAGTTCAAGAACGCATAAGTGGAGCGGATATCTTCAAGCATGATTTGACGGATATTCTATATTTCCTGACATTCAATTCGAGAAGGGTTTCATCAAGACCCTTCTCGAATCCTGCATTTCTCTTATAATTGAGCAGTCTATGGCTAAACGTGATTATTACGAAGTACTAAATGTTAACCGGCAAGCCAGCCCGGATGAGCTGAAAACAGCTTTCAGACGCCTGGCGCGTGAATATCATCCAGATGTGAACAAATCTCCGGATGCCGAAGAGCGGTTTAAAGAGATCAATGAGGCATACGCGGTACTCTCTGATGCGGAAAAACGTTCGGTGTATGATCGCTATGGGCATGACGGGTTGAGCGGTATGGGCGGTATGCCGGACTTTACCACCATGGACTTCTCTGATATTTTTGAGGATCTCTTTGGTTTTGGTTTTGGACGGAGCAATACCCGCTCGCGCAACCGCCCGCAGCGCGGTGACGACCTCAGCTATTCGATCAACCTGACCTTTGAAGAAGCGGTATTTGGTGTTGACAAAGAAATCGAGGTTACGCGCGATGAGGTGTGCAGTACCTGCGGTGGTAGTGGCGCTGAACCGGGGACGACCCCCGTGCGCTGTTCCACTTGTAATGGATCCGGCGAGGTACGCACCGTACGGCAGACTCTGCTCGGCTCGATGGTGCAGGTAACCACCTGCCCGGCATGCCAGGGAAAGGGTGAAGTCATTTCTTCTCCATGTAAAACTTGTCATGGCAGAGGTCTGGAAAGAAAAACCATTAAAAAGACGATCAGCGTCCCGGCGGGTGTGGACAATGGAAACCAGATTCGCCTGGCGGGCGAAGGACAGCCCGGCAAAAACGGCGGTCCACACGGAAACCTGTACCTTGAAATCAATGTTAAAGAACACAAGTATTTCCGCCGGCGAAAGAACGATATTTTCCTGGATGTCAACATCAACGTGGCGCAGGCAGCATTGGGCGCAGAAATTGATGTGCCAACCCTGGAAGGAAACGTAAAACTGACCATCCCATCCGGCACGCAGCCCGGTAAGACCTTCCGCTTGCGCGGCAAGGGTGTGCCGTTTCTGCGCAGCAGCAGCCGCGGTGACCAGATGGTGGTCGTGAATGTTGAAGTCCCCACGCGGCTTACCAAAGAACAACGCGAGCATTTTGAAGCGCTCGCCAAGACGCTGGGTTCAGAAGTATATCCCCAAGAACGAAGCTTTTTCGATCGCATTAAAGAGGTGTTGGGTGGATGAGGGTCAAACCGCACATTGGTTGGAAGTAAGTCTACAAGTAGAAAATGAAATTGCCGAAGCCGTAGCCGAAGTGCTTTCGCGCTATGTTGCCAACGGTGTCGTCATTGAAAATGACATGGTCTATAACGATGCAGAGGATATTGGTACGCCGGTGGGAACCGCGCGCGTTTACGGCTATTTACCCATCGACCCGCATCTGGAACAGAAGCGCCAGCTTGTGGAACATGCGCTCTGGCATTTGGGGCAAATTCAGCCCCTGCCCGAAGCATTGTTTCGCGAGATTGTCGACCAGGATTGGATGGCTGCCTGGAAAGACCATTACAAACCCATCCCCATCGGCAACCGTTTACTGATCCTGCCGGCATGGATGGAAAACCCACATCCTGAACGAATCGCAGTACGCATTGACCCCAGCATGGCTTTTGGTACCGGAATGCATCCATCGACCCAGTTATGCCTTCAAGCAATAGAAACGTATGTTCAACCTGGTAAACCGATGATGGATATTGGTTGCGGTTCGGGTATTCTTTCCATTGCAGGGATATTGCTGGGTGCCAGTAAAGCGATTGCGGTAGATACCGACCTGGTAGCTGTGCGCGCCAGTGCTGAAAATGCCACCCGCAACGGTGTATTGGATCGTATTGAAAGCGGGCAGGGTACAGTTGAGGAAATTAGCGAAGGGACATTTAGCGTTACACAGGCTCCGCTGGTGGTGGCAAACATTTTAGCTTCTGTGGTCATCAACCTGTTAAGCCGTGGGCTGCCCTGGTTGGTTTCACCCGATGGCGTGCTTGTGCTTGCTGGCATCCTGGCTGAACAGGCGGATCGGGTGGAAGAAGCGGCAAACGAGCAAAACCTGGTGCTGATTGAGAAGAAAATGATCGGTGATTGGGTCGCGATGGTCTTCAAGCCGGTTGTTTCATGACCGGACCGCTTTCCACACAGTATCCAGTGTTTGAAGCGCAGTGAAGTTGCGCAAGTCCCACGCATCCGGCGTCAAATAAATCCCGTCGGCTTCCAAGCCGTGCCCCGGAAGCATGTCGGCTGCACTCCAAAAATTCCACAAGGGGATATCATAATCATAAGCCACCCTCACGGTGGCGATGTTGATGCTGTAATCCCCTTCGATGTTGTCTGCTTTGGTGGAGAGAATGGGCAGGCTGCCGTTGGCAATGACGGCATCAACCACCAGGCGCAGGTATTCTTCGTATTTTCCCGCAGAACCGCCGAAAGTCCAGTTCGTACCCAGGTTGATGAAAACGATGGAGGGTTTGTTCAGCCTGTGGTCACAGGCGATGGGTATTTCGTCCGGCATACACAGTTCTGGGTCTGCCCAGAGCGGGGAGAGCACCGATGTAACGCTGATCCCGTTGCGCACCGCCGGGCGGATGTTGTTGAAAGAACCTGAAAAATACGCTATCGTATCGGACAGGTATGCATATTTTTCTGGCAATGCATACCGATCAGTGGCATAGATACCCAAAAAGACATCGGGTACGCTTTGACAATCACCGATGACTGAGAAAACATCCGGGAGGTTGCCACTGGCAATACCTTCGCGGTAAATTTGAATGGCGTTTTCGCTGACGTAAGGCAGCACAGACCAGCCTGACCACTCCCTGGGGGGTGGAGGCGGTGTACCGTATGGGAGTATGACTTCTTTAATTTCTTCGGTTGGTGTGCTGGCGAGGGTGGCAGTTTCTATCCATTCGGGCAATGCGGTTAGGGTAAATTGTGGGGTTGGAGCCAGGGTCTGTTCCAACGGAGTGAGCGTGGCGGTTGGTTGCGCAGTCATAGCTGTTGCGCCAATCACCGGTTCACCGGCAAGCGTGGTGCTGGTAACGGTTTTTTGATTCGCACACGAGGTGGGTATGAGAAAAACCAGGACTAGTAGCAAAAGGCGGATTAGCTTCATATCGTGTAAAGGGTTCTTTTTTATGGAGGGGCGTTCGAATGGAATTATTCTGGGATGATCAGTTCGCCAGGTAAAGGTTGGTCTTCGACCCAACTGCGGAGGGTACACGAGAAAAGTTTAGGCGCTTCAGCAGACCAGACATGCCCCACCTTTGGCGCGATGCGCCCCACTGCCCCCGGTATGTTTTGGACCAGGACAGGCTGTGATTTTAATACATTGCTCACTTCTTTTTCTCCAGCCATCACCAAAGTAGGGCATTGCAGGTTTTCTGGCATGGCAGGCGCGCGAAAATCCAGCGCCTGATTACTCATTTTAACATAAGCCTTCTCGTCTATCTTTCGCAGGCTGGTCAGGTAATCATCCAGGTTTTCCTCTGGTACTTTCATTGACTTTAAACTGGCTTTTGCCAAAAATTCCAATTTCACAAAAGGCGCCATCATTTTTGTCATGACTTTCATGATACCTGTGCCAGGGTAAGGCAGGGCGTTGATACCGGTAAGCATGGCATGATCCACAACATGGGCATGGCGGCTGAGCAGTTCAACGACGAGATAGCCGCCCAGGGATAATCCGACAACGTGAGCACGCCCGCCATTGGCTTTGCTCGTGATCATCTCAGCCAGCTTATCGGCGGTATCTGAAAAGGAAACCCAGGGGATGGCGGCGCTCTCGCCGTGCCCGGGCAGGTCAGGAACCAGGCAATGGTAATCTTGCAATGCGCTGACCTGTTGGTTCCACATCCAGCCGGCTAAACCTCCGCCGTGCAGGAATACGATGCTGTCTGCTTCTTTGGTGCCTGTTTCTGCCACATACATGAGGGTCTCCTGATAGAGGTGACAGGTGGTTTGTCACCCGTAATTTGCAAAAGGGTATGCAGGGTATTTTATCAGAAATAGGGGAAAGGGAAGCAGGCGTTTATCAGGCAGGGGCAAACTTTCAGGCGGGAAATCATGTTATCATTGTCCAATGTTCGTTTGAGTTGATCCGCGTATTGCAGTACCGATAGATTTACGACAATTCCTAATACTTTCTCTTATAAGTCAATGAGCGCTTCAAGCAATCACAATATTTCCAGGGTGCAAAGGATACGGTTTCGGTCTATCCAATGGCGTCTTTTGGTCGGTTTTGTACTGATCACGTTGCTGTCTGCCATTGGGATGACTGTAATTTCTATTCTGATTGAATACAAAAATGTGGAGCAGTTGGTATTTGATCGTCTCGAATCAGTGTCCTCTCAACGCCAGTATGAACTCGAATATTGGATAGAATCGGTTCACAATGAGATGGTCTATTCATTGAACGAAAATTACGCTCTCGACCGTGCCCAAATTATTTTGAAGCTGGCAAACGAAAATGTCTATTATGAGACGTACCATGAATCAGCCAAGGTCAGGCTGCAAAGAGCGATCAGCCAATCCACCAATCAAGTGATTGCCTATTCGTATGTGGATACACAAGGGAATATCGTTTTATCCACCCACGAGCCTCTCGAAGGAAAAGTTTTAAACGTTCCTATGGATTCTTTTTCGGTACAGTTCCCATCTGCCGAAGAGGAAATATTGGATAACTGCATCCGTTTTGTTTTGCCGGTGATCGATTGGAATGATGAACTGGTCGGGGCGTTGGTTGCTTTTGCTTCGCTCCAGACCGTTGAATCGATCCTGGAGAACCCCACCAATCTGGGTGAAGGGGGTAAAGCTTACCTGGTCGATGCAAGCTCCATCTTCATCGCTCCAAAAATGATTTTTACGGATGGGAGAGATTTATCAGGGAAAGTGGTACATAGCAAGGCGATTTTCGACCTTTTATCTACGCGTCAAAATGGAAAAGAAAAGTACAGGGATTTCAACGATGAGGCTGTTTTGGGGGTATACCGATGGCTGCCGCAGTATCAGATAGGGCTGCTGGTTGAGCAGGTACAATCGGAGGCATTTCAGGCGATCACACTGATACTTCGTTCTAATATTTTTGTTGCACTCCTGACCGTTCTTTTTGCCGTGGGTGTGTCTTTGTTTATCACGCGCGGCATTTCAAAGCCATTGACCGAATTGGTTCAGACTGCCACGAAAATCACTTCAGGCGACCTGACCCAAACAGTGGATGTGGATAGAATGGATGAAATCGGTGTACTCGCAGATGCGTTTAATAAGATGACTGCACAGATCAGGGAGTTAATCAATACATTGGAGCAAAGGGTGTCTCAAAGAACACAGGAACTTCAACAGCGTGCTTTACAACTTGAAACAAGTGCAGAAGTCAGCCGCGGGGTATCTTCCATCCTGGATATCGATGAGCTTTTGAGCAGGGTGGTGGACCTGATTCGAACTTCGTTCAATTATTCCCACGTCAGTATCTTTTTGCTGGATGAAAGCGCGCATTTATTGACGTTGAGAGCCAGCAGTGGAAACGCGGCACAATCTCAGTTTTGGACGTTTGACCTTGAAAGCAGCAATTTGAATGCAGTTGTCATTCGAGAAGGGCGGTCGATCCTTGCCAGCGAGATTCAAAGCAACGATCCGGTTCAACGAGATGATGTACAGACTTCTTCCGGCTTGCAACTTGTTATTCCATTACAAATGGGTGAAAAGTTGATCGGCACACTGGATGTGCACCATTCGCCCCAAGGGGTGTTTGGCATCGATGAGATTAAGCTCATCGAAAGCCTGGGAGATCAAATTGCTATCGCGATTGAAAATGCCCGCCACTATCAGCAAAGCCAGCAGTTAGCTGTCCTTGAGGAGCGCAACCGACTGGCGCGGGATTTGCACGATTCGGTGATTCAATCACTGTACAGTATGGGGCTCATCATTGAAGGCTGGCGGCAGCTCCTTGCGGATGGCGAGGAGGTAAACATTAATGAATATCTCGATAGAGTGGCAGATATCAATCAGCAGGCTCAAAAAGAAATGCGACTGCTCATTTCTGAACTTCGCCCTCCTGAACTGGAAAAAATGGGACTTCTCCGCGCATTGAACCATCGGGTGGAAAGCGTTGAGAAACGCGCCGGTATATCAGCCAGAGTACTTGCAGATCAAATTGTCAAACTACCCGCAGTCATTGAAAAGGAACTATACCTGATTGCAATCGAGGCACTGAATAATTCCCTGCGCCACAGCACGGCGCAAACGGTTCAGCTCAGTTTAAAACAAGAACCCTTCGGTTTTTCTCTTGAGATTATGGATGATGGAAAAGGGTTTAAACTGGATGATACTGGGAAAAGCGGTGGGATGGGATTGATCAGTATGCACGAAAGGGCGCATAAAATTGGGGCAGACTTGGAAGTTATTACCCACCCTGGTAAAGGGACGGTCATTCGGGTTCTCATACCAGAGCGGCGAGAGAATGAGGAATTGAGTGGGAGGAGGATGCAGGCATGAAAAGAATCAGGGTGTTGATAGCAGATGATCATGCAGTGGTCAGGGAAGGGCTGCGAACGTTGATTTTTAGCCAAAATGACCTGGAACTGGTGGGTGAAGCAGAAAATGGTCTTGAAGTGGTTAACCTGGCAAAAGAAATCTGCCCGGATGTCATTCTAATGGATATCGTCATGCCCAAGAAAGACGGGGTTGAGGCAATTGGTGAGATTAAAAAGGATCAACCTGAAGTGCGCATCCTTGTTTTGACCAGCTTCGCCGATGATGATAAAGTCTTCCCAGCCATTAAAGCAGGCGCATTGGGATATTTGCTCAAGGATTCGTCACCAAAGGATTTAATCTCCGCTATCCACGATGTATATGCCGGGAAACCCTCTCTCCATCCCAACATTGCTTTGATGCTATTCGAGGAGTTGAACCAGCCAACCTCGCTGCCCCCCACGCAAAAGCCGCTCACAGAACGTGAAGAAGCGATTCTAAAACTGGTGGCGCAGGGGCAGACCAATCAGGAAATCGCAGCAACGCTGGTGATCAGCGAGTTGACTGTGCGCACACATGTCAGCAATATCCTGGCGAAATTACACCTGGCAAACCGTACACAGGCAGCTTTATACGCTTTAAGGAAAGGGATTGCCAACCTGGACGAGTAATTTTCTGTAAATCTACATAAAATGTTGTAGGACCCCTACTGTAAAAGTTAAATCCAACCCGGTCAATTTTTCTGTTCCGAATTGGGATTTTTTCCGGATGGAAAAAGCACCACGCATGAGTATCATAAAAATGTGGCTTTTTGCGTCATACACATTTTTCGGAGGAAAAAATGAACCAAAAAAGATACATGCGGTACTTTTCAATTCTATTGAGCTTGATGCTTTTCTCTGCTTTGTTCCTGTCTGCCTGTTTACCAGAAAGTGACGAGGCGCCCATCGCAGAAATTGAAGGGGTTCCTTCCTCGCCTGAGGAAGAAATCGTGGTCACAGAAGAACCGGAGGATGAGCCGGAAGAAATTATTGAAACCGAGATTGTAGAAAATGAGGTACCAACCGGAGGGGTTCTTCACTTGGTTAATATTCAGGAACCGGATACTCTGGATCCTCATAAAACAGCGATGTCAGCATCGGCGATGATTTGTATGCTCTATGGGGGATCGCTTTTGTATGTGGATCACAATAATCAAATTGTGCCGTATCATGCCCAATCCTGGACGATTTCTGAAGATGGTTTGGTCTACGAATTTAAGATCCGTGAAGATATCCTTTTTCACAATGGAACGCCGTTAACCGCACAGGATTATGTCTATACCTTTCAACGCGCTACCAACCCGGAAATTGCATCACCCGTTGCGGGGGGCATGCTGATAAACGTGGAAAAATTCGAGGCAATCGATGACTATACATTGCGTATCACGCTCATTGAACCGAAGTTTACCTTTCTATATGATATTGCTTCGGAATATCTTATGCCGTTGCCCCAGGCTGCGGTGGAGGAATTGGGTGACCAGTTTGGTCGCCTGCCTATAGGCACGGGACCCTTTATTGTGAAATCATGGAACACCTCAGAAGCGGTGTTCCTGGAGCGCAACCCCGATTTTGTATGGGCGCCGCAAGGATATCATCAAGGTCCGGCATATATTGACGGTATAGAGGTTCGTCTCATTCCCGACCCGGACACAATCATGGCTGGTCTGGAGGCGGGTGAAATCGACTCGTTTGATTTGAAAACACAGGATATTGACCGCATCAGTGAAAGCGGTTTTCAGATTATTACGGGTTCCTACCAGGGTTTTGGACCTGGAATCTTGATAAACGTGACCCAACCCCCATTGGATGATGTCCGCATCCGGCAGGCAATGAATTATGCCATCAACCGGGATGCAATTGTGACGATCATTCTCCAGGATAAAGGTACTGTTCAGTATGGACCCTTGTCGCCAACGCAAATTGGCTATTGGGATGGCGTAGAAGAGATTGGGCAGCATTATAACCTGGCAAAAGCCGAGGAGTTGATCCTGGAGGCAGGTTATGAGAAGAATGCGGACGGGATTTACGAGAAAGACGGCATCCCGCTGAGTTTCACAGCGCTTGTCCCCTCTGGTTTTACGGATTGGGTAAAGGTATTGGAAATCATCGAAAACGAATATGATAAATTTGGTATGCATATTATCATCCAAACCCTGGAGGTTGGAGTGCTGTTAGAGCAGACCTTTGCGGGAAATTTTCAATTGAGCCTGATCGGGGTGGGTTCGCGTGAAGCCGATATTCTGTATGATTTGTTCCATTCTTCCAACATTGGCGGCGGAATAAACCTGGGGATGATATCCAATCCTGAACTGGATGCATTGCTGGCTAATTCTCGCACCGAAACTGACAGCGGGGAAAGACAGGCGTTGTTGAATGAAGCCCAACGTATTATTGTTGAAGAAGCGTATGTCATACCGCTGTACGCTGCGGATTATTACACAGCAGTCAACCCGCGTGTGCATGATCTGTATATCAGCAACGGTTACACCACTTACTTTGATGTGTATATCAAAGAGTAATGCGGTTGTTTCACCGTGATCGTGTTGAGGCTGCCGCACAGGCAGCCTCTTTCTTGGCAGATTGATTATTATTCATCCTCACAACCAAAGGAGAAATGATGCATCAAGTATCACCTGAGCAAATCGACAGGGTTTTTAAGAAATGGAACCGTATGGATACCCCTGGTTGTGTTTTGGCGATTATCCATGCAGGCGAGATTGTATATCAACGCGGTTATGGCTGCGCAAATTTTGAGTATGATATCGCACTGACACCGGAATCGATTTTTGATATTGGTTCAACTTCAAAGCAATTTACTTCGCTGTGTATTTTGATCCTGTCCAGGCGTGGGCAGATTTCAATGGATGACCCCATCCAGAAATATCTCCCTGAAATTCCACAATATGAAGAGAAAATCACCATTCGCCATCTGGTTCACCATATCAGTGGCATGAGGGATTATTTAATGCTCATGGCGCTGGCAAACATGCCATTTGAAAATGATTATCAGGAGCAAGAAGTCATCCAATTAATCGCACGGCAGAAAAACCTTAATTACCTTCCGGGAGAGGAATTTCTTTACAGTAATTCCGGGTATTTTCTGCTTGCCGAGATCGTTCAGCGGGTGTCGGGAAAATCGCTGCGGGTATTTGCAGAGGAGAATATTTTTGCTCCATTGGGTATGGTACACACGCATTTTCACGATAATTTCAAGGAAATTGTCAAAAACCGTGCTGTAGCATATTCTCCATGCGAAAAGGGCGGCTACCAGATAGACACAGGGATATTTGATGTTTTGGGGGATGGCGCGGTGTACACAAATGTGGGCGACCTTTACCTTTGGGATCAAAACTTTTATCATAATAGCCTGGATGGCGGTGGGCAGGAATTGATCGATCAGATGCAGCAGGTGGGTGTTCTTAACAACGGCGAGCGATTGAAGTACGCGTATGGGTTGTACCTTTCTTCTTATAGGGGTTTGAATACGGTTTACCACTCCGGGGCGTGGTATGGTTACCGGGCTGAACTGCTGCGTTTTCCCGAACAGGCTTTTTCCGTCATTTGCCTGGCGAACCATTCCATGATTAACCCTGATACACTCTGTAAAAAAGTTGCCGACCTCTGTTTGTTTGAGCAAGACCTAAAAAACACGAGGAGAAAAAGAGTAATCCCCTGCTCGCTATCGCAATCTTCACTCCAGGATAAAACTGGTTTTTACCGGCATGAAAGCGAACAGAGTATTGTTGAGACAACTGCGGTTGGAGATGTGTTGAACCTATCTATCATGGGACAGGTCATCCAGTTGATTCCAGTGGATGACCTTACCTTTAAAGCGGTTGATGCGTTGCTGGATATTGAGGCTTCTTTTGTTTCAGAGGAGCAAATGCTCCTCAGTTGGGGCGATGGCTCTGAGCCGGAAAGATATCAAAAAATGAAACCTTACACGCTTTCCCCAGAGCAGCTTAAGGAGTATCCAAACAGATATTTCAGCGAAGAGTTAAATACAGCTTATGAACTGCAAATCGAGGATGGAAGGTTGTGTTGGTCCAAAAAAAATCCGTATTTTGCCGCGATTCATCCTGTGGAAAAAGATTTTTTTAATTCAGGCTTGGTGAATCTACACTTCTTTCGCACCGGGGAAGGTGAGGTTGCCGGGTTTGTTCTTTCTTCTGGTAAATTGGATGACATCCGGTTTATTAAACAGACCGCCAAAGAGGGCATTTAATTCGCCGCTGGTGGCGTGTGGAAGTGCCTCCTCTTATATCATTCCTGTACCGATTTTCCAGGTATAATCACCGCAGGGATGGAATATGGAGACACAGACGCGAACAATGCAAGGCAAAACCTGCCTCGTCACCGGTGGCAGCGGAGGGATCGGTAAGGCAACCGCATTGGCGCTGGCAAAACAAGGCGCCGAGGTAATCATCGTTAATCGTGATCCTAACCGGGGTCATGCCGCGCTAAACGAGCTGCGCAGGCTTAGCGAGAACCCCCATATTCACATGCACCTGGCTGACCTTTCCTCACAATGTGAGGTACGGCGATTGGCAGAAAGTATCCTGGAGCAATATCCCCGGCTGCATGTGCTGATTAACCTGGCGGGTTCTATGTTCAAAAGACGCGTTGTGACCGTAGATGGGTTAGAAATGAACCTTGCATTGAATTACCTGTCGGGTTTTTATCTTACCCATTTACTCCAGGAGCGGCTGATTGCCAGCGCGCCTGCACGCGTGATTAATGTAACCTCCCTTGCCCATTGGTGGGGAAAGATCAACTTTGACAATCTGCAAAACCAGCGCTTTTACAATGTATTCAATGCGTATGGAAATGCCAAGCTGGCGATGATTCTTTTCACGCGCGAGCTGGCGCGCCGCCTTAAAGGCACCGGGGTGACCGCAAACTGCGTTCACCCTGGCATTGTCTCCACCGGCATTGTAGAACGTTTGGTTCCAGGTTCGCTGGTGCATCGCGTTGCCGATTTTTTGCTTCTAACTCCGCAGGAAGGGGCAGAAACGGTGGTATTTCTGGCGTCTTCGCCTGAGGCCTCGATTTATAATGGGGAATATTTTTTTAGGAAAAAACCCACATTATCCTCAAAGGCATCGCATGACATACTGACAGCGGCACATTTGTGGGATGTCAGCATGGAGATGACAAATCATTTTGAGTAAAAAAATGTCGAATGAGCCTGACTGACATGGTCAGGCTACAAATGGGTAACGATATACCTGGTAGCGTTTGTAGATTTTCCCACCCAATCTTTCAGCCAGCATAGGGGTTTTGGGGTTGTCATCAGACGTCAATGAAAGATCAACCCAGCGAAATCCTTTGGCACGCAGACGTTTCAGCATTTCATCAAAGAGCAGAATGGAAGCGCCGCCGCCCCAAAAATCGGGGTGAACGAGCACGCTTTTGATGGAGAGGCAGTCCGGTTTGCGGCGCATGTGAAACCATGCTGAGAGATAATCCCACGGGTAACGAAGTCCGTTGGCATGGATCAATGCCTCGTTTAAGTTGGGGATGCCAGGAAAGAAGCCAATCATGCGTCCGTTCAGTTCTGCAAAGAGAACCAGTTCGGGGTCGGCGAACTCTCGAAACGGTGCCAGCAGTGCGCGTAAATCATCACGCTGCCAGGGAATATGTCCTTCCAGATGAGCGAGCGAAGCGTTCAACAGGACAAGCAACGGGTCGATCTCATCCTCCCAGCGTTTAAAATTGGCGCTGCGTATGACAAATTTTTCTTTGCGGCGGGCAATCTCAGCCATTCGCGCCAACTGTTGAAAAGCTGCGGTATCAATTTCCGTGCGAACCTCAAATGCAAGGTTCTGCCCGCGCCCGGGTTTAAAGCCGAACCGTTCAACGTAATCGAGATAGTAAACGGGGGTATGCCCGCAGAGCATCACGGGTGGGCGGTCGCGCCCTTCCACCAGGATTCCGTAGCCATCTTCGTAATCCAGGTTAAACGGACCATACAAGGCATTCAACCCGCGCTTGCGTCCCCAATCAATGACATGCTGCCATAAAGCTGCTGCTACGTCATAATCCTGGATGCACTCGAAAAAGCCCCAGAGACAGTCTTTCTTGCCGGTCAGTTGGTTGCCAATGCGGTCGTCAGCGGCGCAGATGGTTCCCAACGGCTTGCCCTTCTCCCAGGCGATAAAGAATTCAGCTTCGCCGCGCTTGAAGAAAGCGCCTTGCCGGGGGTCGATCGTTTTTCGTCTTTCCGGCAACACCGGCGGGACCCAGAGTGGGTCATTTTTATAGATTTGCCAGGGGAATGTGAGAAAGGTATGCTGCTCTCTTTTGTTGCGAACTGGTAAAATTTCAATCTGACTCATTCGGCGTCTCCTCTTTGCATCGCGCGCCTTTCTTCCAGTTCGGTAACCATTCGGCTGAAACGTTCACGGTCTAAGGGGTATCTCAGGGCAAAGACGATGCCTGCGGTGAGCAGCAATGCCGGGATGGGACCAATGGCAATGCGGATGCCCCATACTGCGCTGCTGCTTTGCTGCACCGCATTGGATTGGTAACCGGTAAATTCCAGCATCAAAAGCATTAAGGGGATGGCAACGGAAGAGGCAATTTTTTGCATGAGCGTGACCAGGCTGTAAAACATGCCTTCATGCCGCTCGCCGGTCTGGTATTCATCCCACTCCACGGCATCCGGCAGGATCGACCAGGGCAGTACATGCGCCGCAGAAACCCCGATGCCCGCCAGCACGCACAAAACCAGGATGACGCCTAGCCCTGTTGCGGGGGTAAGCGAGATCAATACCATTTGCACCACTGCCCAAAAGGCAATTCCGTAAACGTAGGCACGGCGTTTTCCGAACCTGCGCGATGCCCACTCCCAAAGCGGGAGGGCGAGGATGCCTGTGACAAAAATCGCTGCCATGATGATGTCGCTGTAGTTTTCGCGCTGTACCACGTACTTGATGTAATAGAGCAGCGAGGTTTCCAGGATGGAAACCGAAACCCAGGTGACCAGGTAGATGATGGCTCCAAAAATAAACGGACGGTTCTTCAACGCGGCTTTAAGTGAATCGCGCAGCTTTGGCTGGGATTGCTGCATAAACTCACTGCGCTCACGTGTGCCCAAAAAGACCAACAGCATGGGGGCTGCGCTGGCTGCTGCAAAGACGGCACCCATCAGCAACATGCGCGGTGCATTTTCGGGTGAAAGTGTGCCGATAATCATGATAGGGACAGTAAAAGCGACCAGGCTGCCCAGGATGGAAAAGAACATCCTGTAGGTTGTCAGTGAGGTTCGCTCGTCATAGTTGTTGGTCAGCTCGGGCGTCAGTGCAAAATAAGGCATATAGAGGAAGGTGGCGGTGGTGTCGAAAAGCAAATAGGCAACCGCGTAATAGATTACCAGGGCGATCTGACTTTCCCAGGCGGGGCGGAACCAGAGCATGGTGAATGCCAATGCAAACGGGAGAGCACCGAAGAGCAGGAAGGGACGCCGCCTGCCCCAACGTGTACGGGTTCGGTCGGAAATGTACCCAATGAGAGGGTCATTGATATAATCCCAACTTCTGCCGATGAACAAGGCAATGGCAGCGTAACCGGGGTTGACACCGACAACAACGGTGAGGAAGATGGCGAAATAGGCTCCGAGAATGGTGGATGTTAGGCTGAAGCCGATATCCCCAGCGCCATAGATGATTTTTTGCCGGCGGGATAACAGACTGGACATGACGTCTCCTTAAAAACAGCATCCATCGCCAACAAGCACAATGGGATAAGGCAATTATATCCGGTTCGGTCAATTTGCCTTGCCGGTTTCTTGCAGTCATTTTTCGGTGTTCAAAGTTTGTGAGCGCAAGTTTCGCAGATGAGGTGCGGAAAGCGTAATGTTCATCGTTTGCGGTGTGAGCGCGCGCAAAGAAGCAGCATTGAGGCTTTCCCAGGCTTGTGGGTTGACCTCTCCGCGTAGATGAATGCAGACCACCGCATTGGCATCCAGTACGGATAAATTGTCCCTCAGCCATCGGTGTATTTGTGCGATCGTCATACCGTCCAGGTGCAGATCAAGCGAAACCATGGGTCTTGCGGGCAAAGGATGAACCTGGATACGCTTGATCCTGCTCTTCTTACCAGATTGGTGCTTGTGGAAATCCAGGGTGATATACCCCTTTTGTTCTGCCTGTTCAGCAAAGGCGGTGCGTTCAACCGAGCCAGGGTAAATCACCGGGGCGGGCATTGACCTGCCTGCCAGGTCTTTGCGCAGCACCTGGCAGCGATGGATGTGCCCGCTGAGCACTGCATCGAAGACGGCTGGAATGTCCTGTCCACGCACAACATCGGGCGCGTAGCGGAACGTGAAGTTGACCGGTCCCACCTGCGCACCTTCTACAGCCTGGTGTATACAAAGCAGCCTGATGTCCGCCTGTTGCTGATGGTAACCTGTGGCACTTACCAGCGCATTGAACTCTGCACGGACTTGCCGCGCATACGGAAAACCGCTAAAAGTCACCCGGAGACCTTCTTTTTCTGTGAGGAAAGTAGTGGGCTGGTCAAATATTTTAAAATAGGGGTGGCTTCGCCAGAGATGCAGGGGGATCTTTCCGCGCTCGTGGTTGCCGGGCACCAGAAAAACCGGCACTTCCCGTTCTGCTACCTGCAAGAGGGGCTCCAGCGCCATTTGAACGAGCGCATCTGGAACGCGCTCGCGGTCAAACAAATCGCCGCCGTGGACAACCGCATCCACTTCACCGCGCAGTGCGGGTTGAAGCGCTGTGCGAAAGTTCGCCAAAAAATCCTCTCCCCTGCGGCGTCTTTCAATACGCGGGTGAAGTGGAAAATCTAACCCAATGTGGGTATCCGCCAGCAGCAAAATGCGGTATCCATCTCTTTTTGTTACCATCTTTTTATTCTATCAGAAAAAATGTTCTAAATAAATACAGATTTGGATTCAATTTTTTGCCCGTCCTCCCACCCCACTGTGGAACGCTTTACCACATAAGGGAGGTGGGTGGGATAAAAAAGTTATCCGGAATTGAGGTGGATTACTTTTTACACCCTATATATGCCTCTTAAAAACGGATACGCTATAATAAAGTTATCGTAATCCAACGCGTATCCATTCATTATCAGGTAGGTAGATATGCCATCAAAAGAAACCTATCAGCAGGTTCTGATAGAAAACAAACAGTTGCGTGAAGAATTAGTGGTACTGAAAGCAAAGCTTGATCGTCAGATGGGGCATGGTGAGGGACGGACAACACTTAAGCAAATGGAATTTCTGTTGGACAACGCTCCAATGGGGGTCATCGAGTGGGATCGCGAACAACGAGTTTCCGGTTTTTCGAAAGGGGCAGAGAAAATTTTTGGCTGGCAGGCGCATGAGGTAATCGGCAAGCATTATTCTGAGTGGGAACATGTTTACGAAGAAGACCGGTATATTCTTGATGAGGCTTTACAGCAGTATCAAACCAAACAACAGCCAGGCGTCAGTGTTCTTCACCGGAATTATCGTAAAGATGGAAAATTGATCTGGTGCGAATGGGATGATTCCACGCTGTATGACGCAAACGGTGAAATTATCTGGGTCATTTCGTTTGTAAAAGACGTTACTGCGCGGGTGGAGGCAGAAAATTCGATAAAAACCAGCGAAGAACTGTTCCGCACGTTCATGGCTTTGCTTCCAGTGGATGTTTATATCAAGAACCAGGATTTGGCGTATGTTTTTGCAAACCAGAACCTGCTGTCTGAATACAAAACCACATTGGACGAGTATCTGCACACGCGCTTCAGAGACCATTATGATTCTGAAACCGCAAAGCTTGTCGAAGATGCCGACCGGCAGGTTCTTTCGGGTGAAAAACCT